>JANXUD010000095.1 GCA_025352045.1 Gammaproteobacteria bacterium
CGAGATCCGCATTGCCAGCGTGTTTCGCGATGCGCCCGCCGAGTTCCTGAAGATGATCGTGGTCCACGAACTGGCGCACCTCAAGGAAGCCGAGCACGACCGGGCGTTCTACCGGCTGTGCACGCACATGGATCCGTCGTACCACCAGTTGGAGTTCGACCTGCGCCTGTACCTGACGCATCGGGATACGGCGACGCAATCGGGCTAGTGCATCCTTGGTTGCGCCGTCTCGAAGATGCGCCGCGCCGTCTGGGCGACGTTCTCCGAGCGGCGCGGGAACCGGATCATCATCAGGTTGCCATGCGTGCTGATGAAGACCTGGTCCGCAGTGACTTTGTAGGCGCGATCGCCCAGGCCCTTCAGCGGATCCGCGGCGTCCATCTGCGCCGCGGCATTGGCCAGGTTGGCGGCGCCGCCGACCACCTCCGGGTCACCACCGCCCCAATCGACTTCCACTTCCGCGTAGGGATTGGTGCCGGCGAGTTCGTCCAGGCCACTGCCTGTCGTCTGCGCCGTGGGCGACTGGTAGATGCATTCCGTGGCTGCGGGCGGGCGTTCGTTGCCCCCGGCGGTTGCCTGGACGGTGCCACCGAGGATCGTCGACATCTCGGACGCCGTGACCAACTCGCAGGCACGTGCGTGTTGCGCGGTGGCGGGGGCCGCTGCAGCAGGAGCCGCCGGGGCGTCGGCCGTGGTGGCGGGTGTGCCGGCGGACGGAGCAGCTTCTTGCCGGGAGCAGCCCGAGCTTGCAAGTGCGCCGAGGAAAAACGACAGTGCGATGACCGGCCTGGAGTGCATGGGATTCTCCTGTGATGGGAGCCGTGGGGCGGCAGGCGTCGGGCTGCCACGGCGCAAGATAGCAGATGGCCGGGGAGGCGCCACGCATGGCCTGGACGGAGGAGAGTCGACTGGCGTTCGCGGGCCACGGCCTGTTCGCGTGCCGTGCCGGCGCCGACGCCAGTGACGCGTTGCTGCTGATCCACGGGTTTCCGACGTCCAGCCGCGACTGGGATGCCGTGCTGCCCGGCCTGGCCGCGCAGTTCCAGGTCCACGCATTGGACATGCTCGGCTTTGGGCGGTCTGACAAGCCGGCCGATTTCGCCTACTCGATCGCCGCGTCCGCGGACCAATGGCAAGTGCTCGCCGACGCGCGTGGGCTGTCCTCGGTGCGCATCGTTGCCCACGACTATGGCAACACCGTGGCGCAGGAGCTTCTCGCACGGCAGTTGGAGGGGCGGTTGCCGTTCCGGATCCGCTCGATCGCCTTCCTCAACGGTGGGCTGTTTCCGGAGGCGACTTATCCGCTGCTGTTGCAGAAGGCGTTGCTCGGCCCGCTGGGTCCGCTGGTGGCGCGGCTGTCGAGCGAGCGCGGTTTCGTGGCGAGCATGCGGCGCATTTGCGTGCATCCGCCGGATGCCGTCGAACTGCACATGCACTGGCGCCTGCTGGAACGCGACGGCGGGTGCCGCGTGCTGCCCAAGCTGATCCGCTACATCCGAGAGCGCGCGCGATACCGCGAGCGCTGGGTCGGGGCGCTGCAGCAGGCGGGACTTCCGATTTGCCTGGTGGACGGGATCGACGATCCGATCTCCGGCGCCAGCATCGTGCGGCGCTGGCGCGAACTGCTGCCCGCCGCGCCGGTGTTCGAGCTCGAGGGCGTGGGTCATTATCCGCAGTGGGAGGCGCCGGCGCGGGTGCTGGCCGCCCTGGACGCATTCCATTCGGGAGAGGTAATGCGACGCACACGACCTGGCTGAGTCTTGCCTGCGGTCCGGGATGCAGTCCCCTGCGCGCGCCGTGCCCACGCTTCGCGGGGGCTTGCCTGTCGCGCATCGCCGGCGGAAGCTACTGTCCGTGCCGACGGGTAGCCCGTAGGGAGGGTCGCATGGAGATTGCACTCACGCCCATGGAATTCGCCCGCCGGGCTCGGCGGCTTTACGCGGATCGCGAGGCCGTCGTCGATGGCGACCAGCGCTGGAGCTACGCCGAATTCTTCGCGCGCTGCGACCGCTGGTCGTCCGTGCTGCAAGGCCTGGGCATCGTCGCGGGCGATCGGGTCGCGACCATTTCCCCCAACACCCATGCCCAGCTGGAAAGTTTCTACGGCGTGCCACAGCTCGGCGCGGTGCTGGTGCCGATCAACTACCGGCTCATCGCCGAAGACTTCCTCTACCTGCTGAACCACAGCGGCGCGAAAGTGGTGTGCGTGCACCCGGACTTCCTGTCGGCGGTGGACGGCATCCGCGATCGCATCCCGGGGGTACAGCACTTCGTTTCATTCGGCGGCCCGAGGCAGGGTTGGATTGACTACGAAGCGGCACTGGCCGGTGCGACCGAAGCCTTCGACCACCCGGTGATCGCGGAGGGCGACCTGCTGACGATCAACTACACCAGCGGCACCACCTCGCGCCCCAAGGGAGTGATGATCACGCATCGCAATGCCTGGATGAATGTCGTCGGCACGCTGGTGCACATCCCGATGACGCCCGCGGAACGCTATCTGTGGACCCTGCCCATGTTCCATGCGAACGGCTGGACCTTCGTGTGGATCGTCACCGCGGTCGGCGGGACGCACGTCTGCCTGCCCAAGGTCGATCCCGCGGCGGTGTTCGAACGCATCGCGACAGAACGGATCAGCTTTCTCTGCGCGGCGCCGACCGTGCTGATCGGCATCGCCAACGCACCGGATCAACTGCGCCACGGGGCGCCGAAGGGCCTGCGGGTACTCACTGCCGGCGCGCCGCCGGCCGCGCAGACCATCGAGCGCATCGAGGGCGACCTGGGCTGGGAGATCACCCAGTTATACGGACTCACCGAAGTCTCGCCCTTCATCACCATTTGCGAGCCGCGTCCCGACCATGCGGCGCTGTCCCTGGAACAGCGTGCCAGGATCAAGGCGCGCCAGGGCGTGGAGCTGATGACCTCCGGCGAGCTACGGGTGGTGGACGAGGCGGGCGTGGAAGTGCCCTGGGACGGCGCGACGGTCGGCGAGATCGTGGTGCGCGGTAACGTGGTGATGAAGGGCTATTTCGAGGACCCCGAGGCCACCGCGCTGGCGTTTCGCGGCGGCTGGTTCCATTCCGGGGACGCGGCGGTGGTCCATGCCGATGGCTTCGCGGAGATTCGCGATCGCCTGAAGGACGTGATCATCAGCGGCGGGGAAAACATCTCCTCGGTGGAACTCGAGGGCATCCTGTTGCGCCATCCCGCCGTGCAGGAGGTTGCCGTGGTCGGCCTTCCCGATGAAAAGTGGGGTGAGTCGCCGCATGGTTTCGTGGTGCTGCTGGCCGGGCACGCGACGAGCGAAGCGGAGCTGCGCGACTACGCGCGCCAGCACATGGCGGGCTTCAAGGTACCCAAGGGTTTCAGCTTCGTGGACGAACTGCCGAAGACTGCGACGGGGAAGATCCAGAAGTACGTCTTGCGCAAGGGCAAGGCGGCCATTTCCGCGCAGTAGGGGCCCAGTGGCGCAGCCTACCGCTGGTCCAGTTCGTGGTGGATCAGCACGACGCACTGCGATGCGAACAGCATCTTCGGTCCCAGCGTGATCGCCCTTGCGCCCAGCCGCTCGAGACTGGGCAGGACCTTCTTCGGCATCGGGATGTGGTCGGTGAGCAGGAAGCAGGGATTGTGCTCGAACACCTGCTGGCGGATCGGCGTGCCCTTCGGGTCCATCAGGAACACTTGGTGGTCCGCGGCCAGTTCCTGCACCAGCCGCTCGAAGGCCACGGTGCGCACGGTGACGCCGGATTCCACCGGCCGGGATTCCTCCTTGCCCATGCCGCGTGACGCATCGAGCGCCTTCGCGACCTTTCCCAGCAGGGCGCGCTCGTCGAAGCCGCCGATGTCGTGCATCGCGCTTGCCTCGAAACGGATCGTGCGGGAAAAATCCTGCGTACTCTCCAGCACCAGGTAGACCACGACATCCGCGCGATGCGACTGGGCGATGAAAATCGCGTTCATCAGCGTGTGCGCGAGGATCTCGACGTGCGCCCCCTGGCCGACGGACGCCAGCAACCGCGTGCTGTCGGTGGGAGCCGCCCGGGCACGCAGTACGAAAGTCCGCATGCTCAGAATTTCTCGCCGACCGGCAGGTAGCGCCACTGCCCGGGCGGCATCGCACCCTCGGGACCCTTCCCCAGCGGAATCCGGCCGATGCGCAGGCGCCGGATGGACAGCGCCTCCAGTCCGACCTGCGCGCACATGTCGCGCAGCTGGCCGTTGGCCACGCCGCGGATGGCGAAGCGCAACCGCGTCTCGCTCTGCCAACTGACCTTGCACGGCGGCAGCGCGCGGCCGCCGTAGTCCAGGCCGTGGTTGAGCCGGCGCAGGCTGTACGGGACGGGGTCGCCGCGCACCTCGACCAGGTACTCGTGCTCGATCTCGGCCGCATCCTCGGTGAGGCTGCGCCAGATGCGGCCGTCCTGGCTGAACACCATCAGTCCGCTGGCCTCGGCGTCCAGCGGGACCAGCGGAGTCAGCCGCAGGAAGTGGCGTTGCAACATCCGGACACCGGAGGGGTCGTGCGCCCAGTGGGTGGCCGGCGTCACCAGGGCCGAGGCGGGACGCGGACCGCGGATCGTGTCGAAGCCTGCCGGCTTGTGCAGCAGGATGGTCGCCGGCTCGGCCGGTTCCAGCCGCGCATCGTCGGCGAGCGTGACCTGCTCGTTGGTGACCGGATGTTGCGGCGCCTCGACCACGCGGCCATCCACCGACACCCAACCATTCTGGATGTACAGCTCGGCATCGGCGCGGGTGCATCCAGCCACTTCGGCGACACGGTGGGCGAGGCGGACGGGGTCGGGCATCGGGACGACCGGGGGACGGGACAGGCAGTGTAAGCGAGGCTAGAACACAAACATACCGATCGCCGCGCAGGCCATCAGCAGCGCGGTCAACGCCACCACGCCACGCGAGAACAGCGAGCCCGATTGCCCGCGCATGATCACCTTGTCGTTCACCACCACCAGGATGCCGACCAGCAGGAAGGGCGCCAGCAGCCCGTTGATGACCGCGGTCCAGAACAGCGCCTTGAATGGATCCACGCCAATGAAGTTCAGCGCGACGCCGCAACCGGTGGCGACGATGAACACGCCGTAGAAGGCGCCCGCCTGGTGCAGCTTGCGATCGAGGCCATAGGCCCAATCGAAGGTTTCGGCGAAGGCGTAGGCGGCCGATCCCGCGAGCGTCGGGATCGCGAGCAGGCCCGTGCCGACGATGCCCAACGTGAACAACCAGTAGGCCAGGTTGCCAGCCAGTGGCCGCAGCGCCTCCGCCGCCTGCCTGGTCGAGGTGATCTGGGTCAGGCCGGCCTTGTGCAGGGTGAGAGCCGTGGTGAGGATGATGAAGAACATCACCACGTTGGAAAACAGCGTGCCGAGGGTGATGTCGATGCGGCGATCGGTGATCTCGTCGGGCGTGGCGCCCTCGCGGTCGATCAGCATGCGCCGGCCCATCGCCTTTTCTTCCTCGACTTCCTGCCCGGCCTGCCAGAAGAACAGGTAGGGACTGATGGTGGTGCCGAGGATCGCGACGATGGTCGCCCAGGCCATGTGGCCGTTCGGCCAGGAGGGCGAAACGAAGGCCTTCGCCACCGCGCCCCAATCCGGTTTCAACACGAACGCGGTGACGATGTAGGCCGCGAGCACCAGCGCCAGCCACTTCAGCACATTGGCGATCTGGTGGTAGCGCAGCCAGACGGTCGCAAGGCAGATCCCGACCCCGAACACCACGACGTAGAGGTGCGACGGGCCGCCGCCGAGCATTTCCGCCGCATCGGCCATGCCCGCGAGGTCCGAGGCGATGTTGATGATGTTGGCGACCAGCAGCGCCAGGGCCAGGCCACCCACCACCCAACGCGGGAACTTGGCGCGCAATGCGCCGGCCAGGCCCATCCCGGTGACCATGCCGATGCGCGCGCAGATCATCTGCACCGCGGCCATGAGCGGCCAGGTCAGCCAGGCCGTCCAGAGCAGGTGCGTCCCGAGTTGCGCGCCCGCGATGGAGTAGGTCGCGATGCCGGACGGATCATCGTCGGCTGCCCCCGTCGTCACGCCCGGACCGAGTGCGCGCAGGACGCGGCGGGGCGTGATCGGGCCTTCCTTCATCAGCGTCATGTCGTCAGCCTGCCGGGTGGGCTCGGAAACGGTCGAGGTCGGATGATGGAACCCGTACTGGCAAATGGCAAAGACAACGTCCACCAGCGGGTCCGCCAGGGCAGCCGTGCTGATTGCGGCTGGAAGCGTCGTGCTTCTGCGGCTGGCACCGGCCCTGATGGTCCTGCTGGTCGCGCTGTGACAGCGACCGCCTGCGCGGCGCCCTGTTCCTGGCAACGCCGCGGCAGCACCACATCCGGCTGGCGCGCGTCATGCCCAACCTGGGAACCATCGTCGGCGGTTACACCCGCGGCCAGCTGCTGACCTGCCTGCTGCTGGGCGTGTTCAACTCGCCGCCGGGCGCAGACTGCCTATCTTGCCAGGGAATAGAAGTATTCGACGTACGACAGGGCGGCGCCGTCGAAGCCGTCCAGGTTCTTGTTCGTCGACTCGATCACAAAGAACTCGTCCGGCGCGTGCGCCCCCGTGCCGTAGCCCATGCCGAAGTGGCCGGCGGCCAGTCTGAGCGGCGGATCGGTGAACACGAAGCCGGGATACGAGCCGGCATTGCGGGGCCACAGCAGGGGCGCGATGCCATGCGACTTTAGCACCGCCAGTTGCGCCTGGATCAGCGCGGAATCGGCGCTGGACTGGGTCGGGTTGTAGCCGCCGGTGACGTTCACCTCGATGTCGCCATAGCCGCGCTTGGCGAGGTGCTTCTTGAGCGCCGACACGGCGTCGTCGAACTTCATGCCGGGCACCAGGCGCATGTCGATCTTGGCGACGGCGCGATGCGGCAGCACGGTCTTGCCGCCCGGGCCGGTGTAGCCGGCGACCAGGCCTTCGATGTTCACCGTCGGCTGCGACTCCAGCCGCTCCTCCGCCTTGGTGTAGGACAGGTCGTCGATCCAGTGCTTTACCCCCAAGGATTGCATCGCGCCGGGTCCACTGGACTCGGGCGCGGCGGCGGCGATCATCGCCTTCTCCGCGGGGCCAAGCGGCGGCGCGACGGGATAGTCGTCGATGGTGATGGTATTGCCGTCGTCGGACACCAGGGTGCCCAGTGCCTTCACCAGCCGCCAGGCCGGGCTGTCCACCATGGCCTTGAGCGAGGAGTGGATGTCCTTGCTCGGGCCGCGGCCCCACTTCTCGCCGCTGGAGACCAGCTCGAGCTCGACGATGCCCTTGGCGCCGAGGCTGACGGTGACGATGCCGTCTAGGTCCTGCATGGCAGTGGGCATGAACACGCCGACGGTCTTGGCCAGCGCGGCCTGCACCTTGGGCGTGCGCACGATCTGGGCGATATGCACCGAGCCGATTTCTTCCTCGCCCTCGGCCACCAGCACCAGGTTGACGGGCAACTTGCGGTTGGCGGCGTGCATGGCGTGCAGCGCCGCCAGGAAGGCGGCCTCCGGGCCTTTCTGGTTGACTGCGCCTCGGCCCATCATCACCTTGCCGATGCCGGGCTTGTCGACGATGCGGCCTTCCAGCGGGGGCGAACTCCATTCCTTCGGTTCGTACTGCTTGACGTCATACATGAAGTACACGCCGACGGTCTTCGGCGCGCCGGCGTCGAGAGTGGCGAACACGCCGGGCTTGCCGTCGGTGGCGATCACCTCGGTGTGCTGGAACCCGGCGTCGCGCAGCAGCTGCGCCATGTAGTCGGCGCCCTGCGGGTAGTTGAGGTTTTCGGCGGCGATCGAGGGCAGGGCGATCCAGTCGCGCAGGCGCTTGACGTTGGCGTCATGCTGGGTGACCAGCTGCACCTTGACCGGGGCGAGGTCGGGCATGGCGGCGGCGAGTGCTGCCGGCGACAGGGCGGCGAGGCTGAGGGCGACTGCGAGCGCGCTGGCGCGGCCGGAAAGCAGGTGGTGCGGCATAATCCGGGACTCCCCTTGCGGACCAGCGCCGAGTCTAGCCCAACTAGCCTTTCCGGGATTCGCCGTGCCGCGCGCCGGCCGCGCGCCGTCAGCCCGCGGCCGTGGACCCGTGGAGCCGGGCTGCGCGGCCCATGAGCAGGCTGCCGCGTGGATGCAAGATGGCGGCTGCGAGTGGCCGAAGGCTGGAGAAGGACTTGATCTACACCAGGGAAACATCGAAGTAATGCAGGCTGGGCTCGAGCCAGATGCTCACCGGCTGCGTCACCGCGGCAAGGCTGCGGCGGCCAACGCGATCTCGAACTCCTCATCCACCGCCAGTGCAAACGTCCTCACCGGGGCGCCGGGCGCCGAGATTTCGCGGGCGGCTTGCGCGTTGGCGCGTGCGTCCATCGCGACCCCAAGCCATGCCAGCTCCCCCGCCACGCGCAGTCGGATCTCGGCGGCGTGGGCGCCGATGCCGCCCGAGAACGCAAGGCCGTCGATGCCACGCATGGACGCCGCCATCGCAGCGATACCCTGCGCCACGGCGGACACGTAGACCTCGATCGCCCGCTTTGCACCGTCGGAACCGGAGGTGAGCAGCTTGCGCATGTCGCCGGTTTCGCCGGAGAGACCCTTCAGGCCACTTTCGTGCCAGAGCAGTTGGTCGATGTCCTCCGCGCCCATGCCCAACGCCCGCTGCAGGTACAGCAGCACACCCGGGTCCAGTGCGCCGGGCCGGGTGGCCATGGGAATGCCGTCCAGCGGCGTCATGCCCATCGTCGTGTGGATGCAGCGCCCGTCCAGCACGGCGGCCAGGCTGCTGCCTCCGCCGAGGTGGGCCAGCACGACGCGTCCGCGCGCCAGCGCTGGCGCCAGCGACGCAAGCTGGCGCATCGCCGACTGGAACGCCAGTCCGTGGAACCCGTAGCGCTTCACGCCGCGCAGGTACAACGAGTACGGGATCGGCAGCACGCGGCGATTCCCTGACAGCGACTGGTGCCAGGAGGTGTCGAACACGCCAACCTGCCGCGCCTGCGGCCAGCGCTGGCTGGCGGCGCGCACCAGGGCCAGCGCGGGTGGCTGGTGCAGCGGCGCGAGTGCGGACAGGGCGCGCAGTTCCTCCAGCACTTCGCCGCCCAGTTCCGCGGCGCCGGCATGGTCGCCACCGTGCACGATCCGGTGCGCTACGGTCGTTGGCGTGGCGCCCAGGGACGGCAGGCGGTCCACCGCCTCGGCCAGTTGCCGTTCCGCCGTCGCGTCCAGCGCGCGTGTGTCGTAGTGGTCGGCCTCGATGGCAATCCTCTCGATCTCGCAGGGCGCGGCGCCCTCGCCAGCGCTGTACGCCGCCGACGAAAAGCTGGCCGCCTTGAGGCCGGTGGACCCGAGGTTCAGGACGAGCATCGCGCGCCCCAGCGCCAGTCGCGGATTTCGGGCATGTCGTCTCCATGCTGCCGGATGTAGCGGGTGTGTTCGGCGAGCCTGGCCTGCAGCCACGACGCCAGCTGCGTTCCGGGCTCGCCCAGGCCGCCCAGGCGCTCGATCACGGCCAGCACCAGGTGGAAGCGGTCCATGCGGTTGAGCACGCCCATGTCGAAGGGCGTCGTCGTGGTGCCTTCCTCGTTGTAGCCGCGCACGTGGATGTTGTCGTGGTTGGTGCGGCGATAGGTGAGGCGATGGATCAGCGTCGGATAGCCGTGGTAGGCGAAGATCACCGGCTTGTCGCGGGTGAACAGTGCGTCGAAGGCGGCATCGTCGAGGCCGTGCGGATGCTCGGACTGCGACTGCAGCGTCATCAGGTCAACCACGTTGATCACGCGGATCTTCAGGCCGGGCAGGTGCTCGCGCAGCAGTTCCACCGCCGCCAGCGTCTCGAGCGTCGGCACGTCGCCACAGCAGCCCATCACCACGTCCGGCTCGCCACCCTGGTCGTTGCTGGCCCACTGCCAGACGCCCAGGCCCACGGCGCAATGCGCGGCAGCCGCGTCCATGTCCAGCCACTGCGGCGCTGGCTGCTTGCCCGCGACGATCACGTTGACGTAGTCGCGGCTGCGCAGGCAATGGTCGGTGACCGACAGCAGGGTATTGGCGTCGGGCGGCAGGTACACGCGGATCACGCCGGCCTTCTTGTTGACCACGTGGTCGATGAAGCCCGGGTCCTGGTGGCTGAACCCGTTCTGGTCCTGGCGCCACACGTGCGAGGTGAGCAGGTAGTTCAGGGACGCGATCGGACGTCGCCATGGCAGGCCGCGGGCCACCTTCAGCCACTTCGCGTGCTGGTTGAACATCGAGTCGACGATGTGCACGAAGGCTTCGTAGCACGAGAAGAAGCCATGTCGTCCGGTGAGCAGGTAGCCCTCGAGCCAGCCCTGGCACAGGTGTTCGCTCAGGACCTCCATCACGCGGCCGTCCGGCGAGATCTGCGTGTCGGCGGCATTGAGTTCGCCCATGAACACGCGATCGGTGACTTCGAACACGGCCGTCAGCCGGTTGGACGCGGTTTCGTCGGGGCCGAACACGCGGAAATTGCGCTGCTCCAGGTTGAGCTTCATGACCTCGCGCAGGAAGGTGCCGCAGACGCGGGTCGCTCCGGCTGACACCGTCCCAGGACCCGGCACGTCCACGGCGTAGCCGCGGTAGTCCGGCATGCGCAGGTCCTGCAGCAGCGAGCCGCCGTTGGCATGTGGATTGGCGCTCATCCGGCGACTGCCCCTGGGCGCGAGTTCGGCCAGTTCGGCAATGAGCCTGCCGTTGGCGTCGAACAGCTCTTCGGGCCGATAGCTGCGCATCCACTGTTCGAGCTGGGCCAGGTGCTCGGGTTTTTCGGCCAGGTTCGCCAGTGGTACCTGGTGCGAACGCCAGGAGCCCTCGACTTGCAGGCCATCCACGACCTTGGGACCGGTCCAGCCTTTCGGCGTGCGCATGACGATCATCGGCCATGCCGGGCGCGAGCGCTCGGCGCCACTGCGCGCATCGGACTGGATCTGGCGGATCCTGGCGTACACGCGGTCCAGCGTGGACGCCATCGCCTGGTGGACAATCGCGGGATCGTCGCCCTCGACGAAGTGCGGCTCGTAGCCATAGCCGCGCAGCAGCTGGTCGAGTTCGTCGTGGCCGATGCGCGCCAGCACCGTGGGGCTGGCGATCTTGAAACCGTTGAGGTGGAGGATCGGCAGCACGGCGCCATCGCGGGTCGCGTTGAGGAACTTGTTCGAATGCCAGCTGGCAGCGAGCGGCCCGGTCTCCGCCTCGCCGTCGCCGACCACGCAGGCGACGATCAGGTCGGGGTTGTCGAAGGCCGCGCCATACGCATGCGCCAGCGAGTAGCCGAGTTCGCCGCCTTCGTGGATCGAACCGGGGCATTCGGGCGAGACATGGCTGGGGATGCCGCCGGGAAAGGAGAACTGCTTGAACAGCTTCTGCATCCCGGCCGCATCCTGCGAAATGTCCGGATAGGTCTCGCTGTACGTGCCCTCGAGGTAGGTGCTGGCCACCAGTGCCGGGCCGCCATGGCCCGGGCCGATGACGCAGATCATGTCCACGTCGTGCTGGGTGATGATGCGATTGAGGTGCACGTAGAGGAAATTGAGTCCGGGCGTGGTGCCCCAGTGCCCCAGCAGTCGTGGCTTGAGGTGGGCGAGTGCCAGCGGCTGTCGCATCAGGGGATTGTCGAGCAGGTAGATCTGCCCGATGGACAGGTAGTTGGCGGCGCGCCACCAGGCATCCATCCTGGCCAGCAGCTGCGGCGGAAGCGGGTTGTTCGATTCGGTTTCGACGGCTTGATGTTCCACGAAGGATCCTGTCTGCAATGAACAGCGCGGACCTCGCGCCCAACCACCAATACGCCGATTATGCGACGCCTGCCGTTCGGCCGCGGGCCACCTCACCGCGCACGCATTTCGGCTAGAATCGGCCCACGCCGGCCAGGGCGGGGAGAAGGCGTTCCGTGACCATAGATTCGATCGATCGCCGGCGCCTGTTGCAGGCCGCGATGCTGTCGGCCCTGCCGCTGGGCCTGTCCGACTGCGGCGGGAAAAGCGCGGGAAAGGGCGCAGCCCTGCAGGTCGGCGGCCTGCCGGTCACCTGCAACCTGACTCTGCCCGTGGCCTGCGTGGCCCGGGACAAGGCCAACCTGGCGGCGGGGACCAGGGCACACGGCTTTGCCTACGAATACGTCAAGTTCAGCGGCTGGCCGGAGATCAAGGAGTCCCTGATGACCGGGCGGATCCAGGCCGCCTACATGCTGGCGCCCCTGGTGATGGACCTGGCCGACAAGAAGATCCCGGTCAAGATCGTCTCGCTGGGCCATCGCTCGGGCGCGGTGATCATGGTGCGCACCGACTCGAACTACCAGCACTTCGCCCAGCTCAAGGGCAAGCGCATCGCGATTCCTTCCCGCTTCGCCGTGGACTTCCTGTTCCTGCGCAAGATGCTGGCGCGCGAGGGCATGACGCCCGATGACGTGCAGGTCATCGAGATGCCGCCACCCGACATGCCTGCCGCGCTGTACGCCAATGCGGTGGACGCCTATTGCACCGGCGAGCCCTTCGGCGCCGCCGCGCAGAAGGCCGGCTATGCCCGCCCGCTCAGCATGACCCGCGACGAGTGGCGCAACTACATCTGCTGCGTGCTGACCGTGCGCGAGGAGCTGATCCACGACGACCCGGCGCTGGTGCAGGACTTGGTGGACCATGTGCTCGGCGCCGGCATCTGGCTGGACCAGCAGCCCGCCAACCGCGAGAAGGCCGTGCAGATCGCCGCCGGCCGCGGTTTCTTCAACCAGGACCCGAAAATCCTCCAGTTCGTGATGGAAAACCCGACCGACCGGGTGACCTATGGCGACCTGCGCATGATCCGCGCGGAGTTCGAGGACCTGATGCAGCTGTCGATGCAGGCGGGCACGATCAAGCATCCGATCGCCTACGAAGCCTACGTGGACGAACAGTTCGCGCGCAAGGCGAAAGCCGCGACGATCGCCATCTGATGGCTGGAGCCCCTTGAACACCATGGTCCGCACGCTGCTGCTGTCGGTCGCCCTGCTCGCCACAGCCGTCTCCGCCCGCGCCGCCAACGTCCCGGCCCTGAAGGCGGGTGGCTTCGATCCGCCGCGCATGGCGCCCGACTTCACGCTGCCCGGGACCCGGGGCACCCCCATCACGCTTGGCGCCTTCCGCGGCAAGGTCGTGCTGCTGGGCTTCGGCTATACCCACTGCACCAATGTCTGCCCCATCACGCTGGCGACGCTGAAGCAGGCCAAGGCCAAGCTGGGCGCGCAGGCCGGCGGCATGCAGGTGCTCTACGTGACCGTGGACCCGAAGCGCGACACGGCCGCGGTGCTGAAGGACTACCTGGCCGCCTTCGACGCCAGCTTCCTCGGCGGCACCGGCACCGACGCGCAACTGGCCGCCGTGCGCAAGGCCTATGGCGTCAGCGCGTCCGAGGTCATGGCGCCGATGGACAAGATGGGCCACATGGGGCCCGACGGCAGCATGTCGCATTCCTCCTTCGTCTACCTGATCGACCGCAAGGGCCGTATCCGCGCACTGATGCCGTTCGGGCATGGCGCCGACGATTACGTGCACGACGTGCGGATCCTGCTGGCCTCGCCATGACCGCCGTCCGCCGCCTGTCGCTCGCGCTGCTCGCCGCGCTGCTCGGCGTCGCAGCGTGGGCGGCGATCGCGCCGGTGCGCTTCGACTCGCGCGAGAAGGTGTTCGAGATCCCCAAGGGCACCTGGGCGCGGCGCATGGCCGGCAACAAGGTCGAGATCCTGCCCCCGCGGATCGACCTGACCCTGGGCGTGCAGGACGTGCTTCTGCTGCGCAACCAGGATGATGTCCCGCAGGTGTTCGGACCGACCCTCATGATGCCCGGCCAGAGTTTCCGCCTGCCCTTCGAGGTGGCCTCGACCTATTCCTTTGCCTGCACGGCGCATGCGAGCGGCCAGATGCTGATCGTGGTCGCACCGCAGCCGTTGTCGGCCTGGCAGCGGCTGCGCTGGCGCACGCTGCGCGCCTGGAACGCAATCGCATGATCTGGGTGAAGCGGGTGTGGCCATCCATCGCCGTCCTCGTCGTGCTCATCGCCGCGTGGTGGGCGGCGGTGGTGCTGACGGGGAGCGTGGTGTTCCCGACGCCCTGGCAGGTGGTGACCGGGACGATGGAGCTGGTCCGCGATGGGACCCTGTTCGAGCACATCGGCGCGTCGCTGATGCGCGTCGGCATCGGCTTTGGCCTGGCGGTTCTGGTGGGCGTGCCCCTGGGACTGTGGATGGGCTGGGTGAAGGGCGCGCACGACACGCTCAACCCGCTGTTCCAGATGCTGCGGCCAATCTCGCCGATTGCCTGGATCCCGATCGCCATCCTGTGGTTTGGCGTCGGCGATGTGTCGCCGATCTTCCTGATCTTCCTCGCCTCCGTCTTCCCGATGGTGGTGCAGACCACGGTGGGCGTGCACACCATCGAAAAGCGGTACCTGCGGGCTGCGGCCAACTTCGGGGTGTCGCGGGCGACGCTGTTCCGGCAGGTGGTGATACCCGCGACCTTGCCGCAGGTCATCGTCGGCATGCGCATCGGCCTGGGCGTGGCCTGGCTGGTGGTGGTGGCTGCGGAGATGATCGCGCTGCGCTCGGGACTGGGCTACCTGATCATCGACTCGCGCAACGCGGGCAACCGCTACGACCTGGTGGTCGCCGGCATGATCATCATCGGATTGATCGGCCTGCTGCTGGACGGGCTGATGCGCCTGCTCGAGAAAATGAAGATCGTGCGGTGGCGTTATGCCCACTGACGGCAAGCCCGTTGACGGCAGGCCCGTTGACGGCAGGCCCGTGCAGCCCCGCATCCGCGTCCGCGGCGTGCGCAAGAGCTTCGACACCGAGCAGGGCTTGCTGCTGGTGGTGGACGACATCAGCCTGGACGTGGCCGAGGGCGAGATCCTGGCCATCGTCGGGCCCTCGGGCTGCGGCAAGTCCACGCTGATGGGAATGCTGGCGGGATTCATCGCCCCGGAACGGGGCACGGTCGAGGTGGATGGCGCGGTGCAGGCTGCGCCGAGTTCGCGGGGCATCCTGATCACGCAGGCCGGCTCGGTGTTCCCCTGGCTGACCGTGCAGCAGAACCTGATGTTCGGCCTGGTCGGCCGCACGCACACCGAAAAGGTCGCGCTGGCGGACCACTATGCCGAGCTGGTCGGCCTGAAGGGCTTCGAGGCGCGCTACCCGCACGAGCTGTCCGGCGGCATGCTCAAGCGCGTGGAGCTGGCGCGCGCGCTGGTGGTCAAGCCGGAAATCCTCTACATGGACGAGCCGTTCTCCGCGCTCGACGCCCTGATGCACCTGCGCATGCGCAACGAGTTGCTGCGCATCCTCGCGGCGGAGCGGCACACGGTGGTGCTGATCACGCACGACGTGGAGGAGGCGATCCACATCGCCGACCGGATCATCGTGCTGTCGGTCCGGCCGACCACGATCAAGGCCAGCTTCGACGTGCCCTTCGCGCACCCGCGCAAGCTGGCCGGGCCGGCCGTGCAGGCACTGCGCGCGGCGATCCTGCAGCAGCTGGGCGTCGAGGCTTACGCCGACTGAGCCAGTCGGGGCACCTGCGCCAGCCTGCGCCGGGCCTGAGAGCGGGCCGTTCCCCGCGGTGATATCGTCAGACGGCCCCGTCCCGCGGGCCACGTCTGCCAGGGAGAACGCCATGCGTCGTTTCGCGCTGATCGCTTCTGCGGTGTTGCTGGGTGCCTCGGCCTTGCCCGCGGCCATGGCCCGTCCGGCCGCCCCTGTCTCGTCGAATGCTTGCTGGCTGGCCGCGTTCAAGGCCGGCGATGCCGACAAGGTCGCCGCCTGCTACGCGCCGGATGCGGTGATGTGGTTCCCGGGTGGACCGGTCGCCAAGGGTCGCGTCGCGATCCGCGCCGGCTATGAGGGTTACTTCACGGCCTTCACGATCAAGGAAGCGCAGCTCATGCGCATGGGCAAGAAGGCCATGGGCGACAGCGTGACGACCTGGGGCACGTTCAAGATCGTGATGTCGCCCAAGGCCGGCGGCGCGGATGTGACCGAGGTCGGGCGCTACACGGACGTGTCGCAGAAGATCGGTGGCAAGTGGGTCTATATCGTGGACCACGCTTCGGACGATCCGGTCCCTGCGCCCGCCACAGCGCCGGGCGCAGCGCCCGCGAAATAATCGCGGACTGCGCGTGAGCGACGTCGCCGGGATTCAGCGCTTCGCGGTGCGCCAATGCTGAAGCACATCGGATTGCTGGTACTCGCGTGGCTGTCGCTCGCCTGGGTGGTGCCGGTCGCTGCCCAGACGCCAGAGGTGGTGCCGAGCCGTCCGGTGTCGTCCACGTCCTGCGCATCCGCCGACCGGAACGTCGTAGCCAACGATGACAGCGGCGCCGTGGCGGCCGCGCGAGCCGCCGCCGGGGAGCTGCGGCGCGGGGCAGAGGCGCATCGGCTGATCCTGCTCGGCGAACTGCATGGCACGCGCCAGCCGCCCGCCATCGTGCGACAGCTTGCAACGCAGTTCGCCAGCGTGGGACCCGTGCTGGTCGGCCTGGAGATTCTCGATTCCGAGCAACCCGCCATCGATCGCTACCTGGCGTCGGATGGCGGCCCGCGGGCGCGCAAGCAGCTGCTCGCCGGGGAGTTCTGGCAGAAGCCGGTGGCCAGCAGCGACGGCCGCCGCAACGCGGACATGATCGGGCTGATCGACAGCCTGCGGCGCCTGCGCCACGAAGGGCGCGATGTGGCGGTGCTTGCGTTCGATGGCGTGCTGGATGGGTCCGGAGGCAGCCAGGCGCGCGACGTCGCCATGGCCGGGCGCATCCGCGCCGCGTTCGGCCGCTTCCCGCGCGGGCGCATGCTGGCCCTTGCCGGCAATGTGCATGCGATGCACCACAAGCCAGGCTACGCGCCGCCTGAAATGCAGGATCCCATGGGCAGTTACCTCGCCGACTTGCATCCGTTCGCCGTGAACATCACCGCCCACGACGGCGAGTTCCAGGCCTGCATGGAAGGCACCTGCGGCCCACGGCCGATGCACGACCAACGGATCGCCAGCGGACCGCGGGATGGCGATCCCTATGACTACGAGTTGGTGCTTGACCGGTTCACGCTGGCTCAGCTCTTGAATCCGTTGCTGCGGTGCGAGTTGTCGCAGTAGGGCTTGTTATTCGAGCCGCCGCACCGGCACAGGCGAACCGAGGTCAGCTTGTCGAAGGTGCGCCCGGTGCCGCAGCACAGTTCCAGGTTGCCGCTCACCACCAGTGGCCCGTTGATCTCGGGATCCACGGCCAGCGGGCCGCCGCGCGCCTCGAGCGGCTTGATGTCGGGCTTGCTCGTCGGCTCGCCCGTGGCCTGGAACTGGATCGCGTTGTGGCTGCCATCGCAGAAGGGCTTGTTCTTCGACGCACCGCAGCGGCACAGCACCGCGCGCATGCCGATCGGTTCGCCGTCGAGGACGAGTTCGGCGCGTAGGCCGATCGGGCCGTTCTCGCGCAACTGCAGCAGGTTGACCGGCGGCGCGGCTTCCTCGGCGCCGCCGTCGTGGCGGCGGTACTGGATCGCGCCGGAGGGACACATGTGGGCGACCGTCACCAGGTCCTCGGTGGTTGCCGCAGCGGGCTGGATCCACGGGCCCTGGATATTGGCGATGAAGACCTTGGGCAGGCCGGTGACGCAGTGGCGTGCGTGGATGCAGCGCTTCGCCGAATAGACCAGGTCGATGCCAACCCCGGGAATGCGGTCGAAGCCGTTGCCCACCGGGATCGGCGTCGGCGGACCCTCGCTGGTTGCTTCGCCGTGGGGCGACGCGGGCGGCTGCGGCGTGGGCTCGGGTCCATGCGGGGACGCTGCGTCGGCGACCGCCGGGACTTCGACGGGAGGTGCAGGGGGCGCAGTGATGGATTGCTCCGAACTCGCGGTGCGGGAGATCCTGTCGCCAAGCTTCGCCAGGCCCTTCGCCACGCCCTCCAGCATGGGCTCCAGGTCCGCGTGCTGCGTCGCGAACGCGCTGGCGTGCGCGCCGATGTCGCGCAAGCGTTCGATGATCACGGCCAGTCCGCCCGGTTCGGCCGGCAGCGCCGCGGCCGAGCGCAGCGTGGCGAAGCTCAGCCCCGCGGTGCAGTGCGGATGCCCGGCATTGGCGGGCAGGGCAGTGAGGCGCGACGCGACCGGCGTCAGCAGGCGCATCAGGTCGATCGCAGTCTGGACCAGCACGCGCTGTACGTCCGGATTGACGCCGGTATAGGCCAGGGACAGGCAGCGCAGCGAGTGGTTGTACAGCGCATTGCCGAGATCGAGCAGCGAGGCGGCCGGCTCCTCGGTGATCCACAGCCGGCCTTCGGGTGTGACCGGGCGGCGCATGACCGGGTTGGTGGCGGCCGGCCGCGCAGGATTGAAATCGGCGCGGGCCGCGCGCGCGGCCTCGTATTCCTTCTGGATCGCCTGGAAGCGCTGGAAATGCGAGCGCTCCACGCCCGCGCCGGCACCTTCGCCCTGGCGAACGATTTCCTGGATCGCCTCGCGCGCGGTCTTCAGGCAGAGCACGACCTTGAGGTCGGGCAGGGCGGAGACCGCGGGGCCGATCTGGTGTGCCACGTCGCCGACGATCAGGCGGTCCTCGCCCATTTCCGCTGCCATCGCCGCGAGTCCCTCGTCGATGGCGGTATAGAGCTCGCCGACCGTGTCGTACTCGGCGGTGATGCTCATCAGGCGTGACGCGCTGGCGCTGCGCTGGTACTCCAGCGGCGGTTCGAAGCCGTCGCCGTCGGGAACGTCGCTGCCATGCGGGCGCTCGAGGTGGATGAAATGCTGCAGCGTGTCCGGGTTGAAGGGCGTGAGCTTCACCACCACGCCGGCCGGATGGAAGCCGGGCGAGACAGGGAAGTTCTGGTGCGCGAAATTCGCCGGCGCGCCGATCGCGGACAGGATGTTGCAGACCATGGCCAGGTGCGACATCTCCTCGATCGCCACCTCGAGGATCTCCCTGCGCCAGCGGCGCACCAAGGCCAGTTCGGCTTCGCTGAGGTCCTCGTCCAGGCCGTCCTTCATGCTGAAGAAGGCGTACAGGTAGCAGCACATCAGGTGGTGCTCGATTTCCGCGGCTTCGGCCAGCAGGCCCCAGAGCTGTTCGCGGGAAGTCGGGACGAAGGGTTTCGCGGTCATGGAACAAGTCTAGCGCCAAGTCCGGGCGTGCCGCAGTATCTCTCCGTCGGTACAGGGGTTCAGGCCGACAGCATCGGCAACAGGCGGAAGAGGAGGAGGACATGAAGACAACTACGGCCCAGGCGGGCGCAGAGGCATCTGCCAGCATCAGCAAGCGCATCGAGGAACTCAGCGACTGGCGTGGCGCAACCCTGGCCCGGGTCCGCGAGCTCATCCACGCCGCCGACCTGGTGTCCAGGAAGAATGGAAGTGGATGGGTACGCCGGTCTGGGCGCACGACAGGCATCCTGTGCACCGGGGAAAGCTACAAGCAGGTTGTCAAGCTCACCTTCGCGCGGGGCGCATCGATTCCGGACCCGAAGCACCTGTTCAATGCCAGTCTCGACGGCAATACGCGCCGCGCGATCGACCTGCGCGAGGGCGAGACGCTCAACGCCACCGCCTTCAAGCAACTGATCCGTGCTTCCGTGGCCTTGAATGCCGCGGTGCTGGCCGAGCGGGCGGCAAAGAAAAAGAAAGGCTGAGCTCAGGGGCGATCGACGGCGATGCGGATGACCAGCCCGGCGCGATCGTCCGTGGTCCAGATCGCGCCGTCGTCCGCCACTGCCAGGCCCACGGGCGATCCCTGCGGACGGACGCCGGCCTGCTTGTTCCAGCCCGGCGTCAGGATGAAGGCGTCCGCCGAGGCGGGCGAGCCGTAAGGCCGCGGCGCCTCGCCATACACCGGATAGCGCGCGTTGCTGCTGCGCAGTGGCAGCCCGTTCGCGTCGGTGGCGAACGCGGCGATGCGACCGCCCACGGAACGGAAGCCATGCCAGCTGACCAGCAACTTGCCCTGCAGCGCGGGGAACATCGCGCCCCCGTACCAGAGCAGGGCGAGCGGCGCCGCATGCGGCGGCAGCAACAGGATGGGCGGCGTGTGGGCAGCGCTGGCGCAGTCCATGGCCTTGCTCGCGGCCCAGGCGGGATTGGGCGTGTGCAGGCCGGTGCAGAAGGGCCAGCCGTAGTGGCGCCCGCTTTCGACCAGGTTGATTTCGTCGAACGGCGCCCAGCGCATGTCGAAGTCGATGCTGTTCTCGCCCTGCAGGATGGCGCCGCGCGGATGTTGCGCGAGCGCAATCGAATTGCGCAGGCCGCGCGCATGGATCGTGTAGTGCGGGTCCCAGCGACCGTCGCCGAGCGGCGCGTAGCGGCGCAGGCTGCCGGCCTGGTCGCCGGTAGCGGATTGCGCACAGGCCGTGCCGAGGGCCTTGCCGTCGGCGTCCGTGCATTGGTCGGACGGGGCACCGACATTGACCAGCAGGGCGCCGTCGGAGGTGAAGATGAAGTTGGACAGCGGATGGCGATTGTCGTGCAGGCGGTTGTCGGGCAGGTTGGTGATCACCGGTTGCAGCGTGCGCGCCGGATCCGGTGCGCCCGGGAGGAAACGCGAGATTTGGCTCATCTCGCCGACATAGACCAGTCCGTCCGGGCCCCTTGCGATGGCGTGTGGCAGCTTGAGGCCGGTGAGCACCGGCTCGATCTTCGTGGGCTGGCCGCGGGCGACGCTCAGGCGCCAGATGGCGCCGCGGCTGCCGGACCAGCCACCGAGGTCGCTGACCAGCCAGGTGCCGGCATCGACCTGCAGCAAGCTGCGTGGCAACTGCATGCGACGGGTGGCATCGCCCTGCGTCGGTCCGGCGACGAGGCCGGCGCAGTAGCCCTTGGCCATGCCGATGTCCAGGCGCGGGAAACCGTCGCAGCTTCCCTTCGGCCTGGCGTAGGGCACGCGCGATCGGGTCGCGGCCAGTTCAAGCGTGTCCGTGGACGGATTGGCGGTGGACTCGTTGGCCAGCACGTCCACCCGCGCGGCGTAGGCGCGCTGCAGGCAGGCCAGCGTGCTGCAGGCATCGCGCTGCGACTTGAGCCAGTTGCGCTGGGCCGCGCGGAGGGCCTCGGGCGCTGCGGAGCGCGACAGGCCGTTGCGATAGGCGGCGTCGAGTTGCTCGTCGAACTGCGACAGGGCCGGATCGGCGCAGACCAGTTTCTCGACCCGGGTGGACGCCTGCCTGCAGTCGAAGCTCGCCGCGTGTGCGGCGCCGCATGCAGCCAGGGCGAGCACGAGCCCCAGGTTGAAGCGCCTCACGCTTTTGACGGAATCGGCAGGCACTCCATCACCTCGACCGCGTCGCCAGGGAAGATGCTGAAGTGCGGGTGGTTCTCGAACAGGCGCACCGCGGCATCGTGCGATGCCGCGCGCACCTTCACGTAGCCGGCGAGGTTATTGGAGGTGTCCGAGATGCCGTCCGGTCCGGCGCGCCTGGTCTTGCCGAGCGGACCTCCGGCGTCGACGATATCGGCCTGGTGGTCGGCCATCCACTGGCCCCAGGCCTGCATGCCGGCCTGCTCGCGCTGCTTGCGCGTGTCCGCATCCAGGGCGTCCCATTCGGCCCGCCGGGCGTTGGTGCCGGTGAACACTGCCATGTAGGTCGTCATGTCGCGCCTCCGCGGGGGCTGGTCGAAAATCGATTCCTGTCGGGATTCTAGTCCGGGTCTGGCCGCGCGGCATGAACCGGATTATCGTGCGGGCTGCGCCCCGGCACCGGGGCCGACGCTCACCAGGGGACGCTCGATGGCCAGGGATCTGCGGGAACTGCGGGACGCGCTGCGGCACTTCGCCATGGAACGCGGCTGGGACCACTTGCACACGCCCAAGAACCTGGCGATGGCCCTGACCGTGGAGGCCGGCGAGCTGCTCGAACACTTCCAGTGGATGGGCGAGGAACAGAGTCGCCGCATCGACGACGCGACGCGAGTGCTGCTGTCGCGCGAGATGTCCGACGTGCTGCTCTACCTCGTCCAGTTGGCGGACAAGCTGGACGTGGACCTGCTGGCTTCGGCTACCGACAAGATGCGCCTGAACGCGATCAAATACCCGGCCGACAAGCAGCACGGCCAGATCAAGGCCTACAAGGAACTATGACGCGCCCGCGCCGGCGGGCAGATGCAGCCGTTCGTCAAGGTGAATCGAGCAGCGCCAGCAGCTGGCGCGCCGCCTCGGCCGACGAGGCCGGATTCTGCCCGGTCACCAGGTTGCGGTCGGTGATCGCATACGATTGCCAGTCGGCCTTGCGCAAGTAGTCCCCACCGTTCTGCTTGAGCATGTCCTCGACCAGGAAGGGCACCACACTGGTCAGGCCTACCGCACCTTCCTCGGAGTTGCTGAAACCGGTGACACGCTTGCCCGCCACCAAGGGCTTGCCATCGGCGCCGCGCGCGTGGCGAAAGATCCCCGGGGCGTGGCACACGGCCGCCAGGGGCTTGCCCGATGCGTATGTCCTTTCGACCAGTGCGATCGAATCCGGGTCCTCGGCCAGGTCCCAGAGCGGACCGTGCCCACCCGGATAGAAGACGGCGTCGAATCGATCGTCCGTCACCTCGGACAACTTGCGCGTGTTGGCCAGCGCAGCGACTGCGGCGGCGTCGGCGCAGAAGCGCCGGGTGTCGTCGCTCTGCGCATCGGGCGCGTCGCTCTTGGGATCGAGCGGCGGCTGTCCCCCGGCGGGCGAGGCGAGCACGACGTCCGCGCCGGCATCCTTGAAGACGTACCAGGGCGCTGCGAATTCCTCGAGCCAGAAGCCGGTCTTCGCACCGGTCTCGCCGAGCCGGTCATGCGAGGTCAAGACCATCAGGATATTCATGCATGTTTCCGGGGGGTGTGCGGTCGATAGCGTATTCGACCAAGTCGTGATCGCGGCGTCGATGCTCGCCACGGCGCGCCGTCGATTCAGTTGCCGTTCGGCAATGTCGAGCCAAGCCCGACTCGCCGCCCGCACTCATGCCGTCGTGCTGTCGCCGGGCAACAGGCGTTGCGGCAGGCGTGACATGGCATAGCCCCCACCGGTCGCGGTGAACACCCACGCCTGGTCGAAGCAATGCTGGTCCCAGGTGGGTGCGGGTTGCATGGCTGGGCAGAGTTGTGCGGCCAGTGCAGGCATGTCGCCGTGGCGCCAGCACACCAGCACCACGCCGGCGAACCCGGCCAGGGCGCGGGCCAGCGATGCCACGTCTTCGGATGCAAACGGGGCTTGCACCGTCAAGCCCAGCTGTTGCGCGAGGGGCTGCACCGTCAGAAGCGGCCGCTCGCTGCTTTCGTGCGGCATCACCGCGAAGATCGCCGACGGCGTCTCCAGCAGGGGGTTCGCGAAATCGCCCGGCGTGATCGGGTCGAACAGCCGCACCAGTGCACCGGCGCGCTGCCACCCGCGCACGGTGAGGCCGCGCGGTGTTTCCACGCCATGCACGTCCAGGCCACGCTCGCGACCGCCGTCGTCGGGCTTTTCCGCATGGCGGATGACCAGGATCTTGCGCGGCATCACGGACGGCCGGGGAACGTCAATGGAGGTCGACCTTGGCGACGTTGTCCTTGTAGTCCTGCTTGGGGTCCGAGCCGAACAGCATCTTGACCCCAGCCAGCAGGCTGTTTGCGTTGAGCCAGATTTCCGCGTGCCCGGCATCCAGGCGCAGCAGGCGCAGCTTGGGATCGTCCTTGCCTTGGTACCAGGCCGCCACGAACGGGTTCCACAGGCGCTCGACCACGGCGCGGTCGGTCTCGACGCCCAGCCCCCCCTGCAAGCTGGCGAAGAGTTCGTGGTCCTTTGCCACGAAGGCGGCGATTGCGGGGCGGCTGGCGCCGTTTCCAAGTTTCCGCACCAGGGCATTGTCACTGGAGGTGAAGAACCAGAGCGGGCCGCGATCGCGTTCGAATTGCGCGGTCATGGGTCGTGCGTGGCCGTCTTCGACGCCGTCGAGGCCCAGCATCAGGGTCCGTTCGTGCTTGAGGGCGGTCCACAGCTTGGCTTCGAGTTCCCGGGGGGTGTGCATCGTCGCGTTCCTTGCGAGGTCGGGTACCCATCCTATGCGAGTAGTCAGCAATCGCGCCGCCTCGGCGGGGAACCCGTGGGCCGGGTTCAGTCGGCGTTCGGCAAGGTGAGGAGGGTGTGCGCGGATTGCGACGCTTCGATAAGCTGCAGGTCGAAGGAGAACCCCATGTCCCATGTGCGTTGCCTGCGCGGAATGGCCTCTGGCTTCGAGTATCCGGCGGACGTTCCGATGAACCTCGATCCCGCGGACGGTCGGCCGGTGGAAATGGTGCTCGACCTGGACCGGCTCGCGCGCGAACAGCCCGGCGCGGCCTGGTATCGGCCCGCGCGCAAGGACATGTGGCGTTTCGGCGGGCTGATGGCGCTGGACGCCAATGATCCATCCGATGCCCGGCACATTGTCCCGCTGGGTGAGGGAGGCACGCCGCTCCTTCCCTACCTGCATCATCCGGTGGCGGCCAAGTCCGGCCTGGTGCTCTCGGTGAAAGAGGAAGGCCGGGCCTGGCCGGGCTTCGGCGCCAATCCGACGCAAAGCTTCAAGGACCGCGGCATGGCGATGGTGGTGGCGCAGGCGCGGCGGCTCGGCCTGGCGCGGCTGGCCGTGCCGACCCAAGGCAATGCCGGCGACTCGCTGGTGCGTTACGCGCTGGCTGCAGGCCTGCAGGTGGTGGTGGCGATGCCGGCCGATACGCCTGCGCCCATCCTTGGCAACGTCGCGGCGGCGGCCTTCCAGTTTCCCGGTCGCGTCACGCTGGAACTGGCCGGTCCAACGATCCGCGAAGCCGGCGCGCTGTTGCGCGAGAAATATCTTCCGCAGGGCTACTTCTCGGTGGCGACCTTCCAGGAACCCGGCTGGCGGATCGAAGGCAAGAAGTCGCTCGGCCTGGAACTGGCCGAGCCTGCGGCCGGTTCGACCCGCTGGACCTTGCCCGATGTCGTCGTCTATCCCACCGGTGGTGGCACCGGCGTGCTCGGGATGTGGAAGGCCTGGGACGAGCTGCAGGCCCTCGGCCTGATCGGCTCGCAGCGACCGCGCATGATCTGCGTCCAGAGCGACGCGATGCCGCCGCTGGTGCGCGCCTTCAACGCGGGGCTCGACGACACCAGCCCGCGGCCCGGCCCCGGTACCATCACCTTCGGCCTCAACGTGCCTGCGGGTGTCGGGCATTTCCGCGTGCTGCAGATCGTGCGTGCGAGCGGCGGCGCCTGCGTGGCGGTCGCCGAGGCCGACATCGCCGGCGAGCTGTCACGCGTCTGGCGGCAGACGCACTGGTGGATCAGCCCCGAAGGCGCGGCCTGCCTGGCCGCGCTGCCGCAACTGCTGGAGCGCGGCCTGCTGCAGTCCGGCGAGCGCGTCGTCGTGGTGAACACCGGCTCCGCCGAGAAATACCTACCCGCGATCCGCGACCTGATGGCATGACCCGCGATCGCACCAGCGGGCCTTTCCGTCGGGGCGCGCACGCAGCTCCCGGCTAAAGCTGCTTGGCGGCGAAGGTGTCGCACTGGTTGGGCTGGCCGCTGGAGAAGCCGGCACGGAACCAGCGCACGCGCTGTTCGGAGGTGCCGTGGGTGAAGGAGTCGGGCATCACTTCGCCTTGCGACTGCTGCTGCAGGCGGTCGTCGCCGATCGCGCTCGCGGTATTGAGCGCCTTCTCGACGTCGCCGGTCTCCAGCCAGTTCAACTGGGCTTGGGCGAGGTTGGCCCAGACGCCCGCATAGCAGTCCGCCTGCAGCTCCATGCGCACGCTCAGGCCACTGCCGCCTTCCATCGGGGCGCCGCGGGCGCGCATCGCATCGACCTTGTCGGAGATGCCGGTCAGTTTCTGGATATGGTGGCCGACCTCGTGCGCGATCACGTAGGCCTCGGCGAAATCGCCGCCGCCACCTAGCTTGGTGCGCATCTCGTCGAAGAAGCTGGTGTCCAGGTAAACCTGCTGGTCGCCCGGGCAGTAGAACGGGCCGACCGCCGCGCTGGCCGTGCCGCAGGCCGAGCGCACCGCGCCGGAGAACAGCACCAGCTTGGGCGCCGGGTACTGGCTGCCACTTTTCTGGAATACCTGGCCCCAGACGTCCTCTGTCGAGCCGAGCACCGTGCTGGCCAATTGCGAGGCTTCGTCGTTCGCCGGCGCCGCGCCGGGCGCCTGCTGCTCTGTCGGGGCCTGCTGGCTGGCCACCTGGCCCATGACTTCGAGGGGGTTCTTGCCCATCAACATGGCGACCACGCCAACGATCAGCAGGCCGCCCAGGCCGAGCCCACCGGCACCCACCGCGCCCATGCCGCGGCGATCTTCGACATTGCTGCTGCGCCGCCCGATCTGCCATTTCATTGGGGTGTCTCCGGTTCGTGGTGCGGCATTGTGAACTGGGGTCGCGGGACTGCGCCAGCTGGCAGCTGAACGGGATTCACCGGATTTGATCGCGAACAAGGCAGGCGGGTCGCCCGGGTGGGACCATGCGCCACCCCAACGCAGCAGGAGCCAGCATGAAAACCACGACTTCGATTCTCGCCCTCGCGCTCGCCCTCGCGGCCCCGGCCGCCTTTGCCCACCCGGGCGACGACGCGACCAAGGACAAGATGGCGATGCACGAGAAGACCGAGATGCACGAAAAGATGGAGATGCACGACAAGATGGGCATGGGCGAGATGACGCCCGAGCAGCACCAGCAGATGGTCGACAGGCAGTGGGCCGACATGGACGCCAACAAGGACGGTTCGGTCAGCCGCGCCGAGTTCGACGCCCACGTGGCGCGGATGATGGCGATGCGCAAGCAGATGCACGAAGGCATGGACAAGGACGCGGCCCAGGACAAGGCCGGGCACGCCATGCACGAGGCGGCCGAGGACAGCAGCAAGGCCGCGCACGAAGCCGCCGAAGCGAAGGAAGACGCGGCCAAGGCGGCCGCCAAGCACAAGTAATCCGCCGCAACGCCGCCGCGCGAACCCGCGCGGCGGCACCAGATCGACGGCGCGGGGGACCTATCCCAGGCGGATCAGGACCGCCTGCATCTCCTGGAAATCGACTGGCTTGGTCAGGTGGTCGGCGAAACCTGCATCGCGGGTCAACTCGCGGTCGGACTCCTGGCCCCAGCCCGTCAGCGCGATCAGGGTGCAATCGTCGGCGGTCTTCGACTCGCGGATGCGGCGCGCAACGTCCAGCCCGCTCATGCCCGGCATGCCCAGGTCCAGCACGGCTATCCGCGGCCGGAATGCCGCCACCTTCTGCAAGGCCTGCGGGCCGTCGTAAGCGACCTCCACGTCTGCCCCCGCCATGTGGAACATGGTGTATTGCTCGTCGGGCTGCAGCGAATCGGCGGAGGGCAACATCTCGCGCACGCTGATTCCACGCAGGTCCCAGCCGTGCGATTCGGCCACGCCCTGGAGTTCGGATTCGGTCTCGGACAGGGTCACGTACAGGACCGACTCGCCCAGGGCGGCGCCTTCCATGAGGAATTGGAGGGCCAACGTCGTCTTGCCCGAGCCCGGCGCGCCTTCCAGCACGTACAGGCGATTGCGGGTGAGGCCGCCGGCCAGGACATCGTCCAGCCCGGTGTTGCCCGTGCCGAGGCTGTCGGGCGAGAGCGCCGCGCGTTCCTTGCGTTCCATGTTGGCCCCTTCCATAAGGTTGGGCCGATATTAGGACGGGCATGGCGCGGACGGAATTCCCCCTTCGCGTCGCCGTCCCGTCCCGGTTCAGGGACGTGAGCGCGCGTTAAGCGGGTCCGCGGGAGGCGTATGCTGGCCACTCACGCACTGCAAGGAGGCGGTATGGACAAGTTCAAGGTTGGATACATCGTGGGCAGCCTTTCGGTGGCATCGATCAATCGCAAGCTCGCGCTGGCGCTCGCGAAGCTGGCGCCGCCGGAACTGGAGCTGGTCGAGATCCCGTTCCGCGACCTGCCGCTGTACTGCTACGACTACGACAAGGATTTCCCCGCGGTCGCAACCGGGTTCAAGGCGGCGATCGCGGCCGTGGACGCGGTGCTGTTCGTGACACCGGAGTACAACCGGTCGATCCCGGGCGGCCTGAAGAACGCCATCGACTGGGGCTCGCGGCCCTACGGCACCAACAGTTTTTCGCGCAAGCCCACGGCGGTGATCGGTACCTCGCCCGGCGCGATCGGCACGGCGGTGGGGCAGCAGCACCTGCGCAGCATCCTGAGCTTCTGCAATGCGCCCCAGATGAACTCGCCGGAGGCCTACATCCAGTACAAGGCGGACATGATCGATGACCAGCACGAGGTCACCGTCGAGGCGACCCGCGAGTTCCTGCGCAAGTTCATGCAGGACTTCCACGCCTTCATCGAGCGCGTCCTGACCGTCCTGCCGCGGGGCTCCTGACACTGTCGCGCCACCGTCGCGGATGATGATCGCGCTTGCCGCCCTGCTGTTGCTGCTCGCGGCCGGGCTGGGCTTCCTGTTGCTGACCGCGGTCGGCCAGAACCGTGGCCTGCTGGCGCGGATCCGCTCCAGTGGCCGACCCCTGCGCATCGTCCTGCGCGAGACGCTGGTGCTATGGAGTCCGCTGGGCGTGGTGATTCTGGTGCTGTGCCTGGCGTCGAATCGCCTTGGCGCGGTGACCGTCGGCCTGGCGTACCGCCTGACGACCCTGGATGCGTTCTGCCGCGTCGAAGGTGTTCCCGCGCCGTTCGCCATGCCGTGCACGGCGCTGGCCTCGCGCCTGCCCAAGGCGGCGATCCGGCCGGCAGGCGCGCCATCGGACCTGGCCATGCTGGTGGCCGATCGCTATGCCACGCTGCGCGGCCGCCTGCTGTCGCGCACCGACGCAGGCCTGCAGTGGACGATTGCGGAGCGCCCCGCGTTGTCGCGCCTGCTGTCGCCGTCGTCGGTGCTCGGCCTGGAGCGGGCACCGGAGGACGAACCGGAACTGGTGCGGATGCTCGGCGAACTGCGCGCCCTGTTGGCCGCGCCGACGCCGCCGGCCGCGAACCTGCTCGACACCCTGCGCTTCATGGGCGAGCGCGATGTGCGCACGCGCCGCCTGCGCGAACTCACTGCCCTGGTGCGTGCGCGGCGCGAGCAGGTCAATGCGGCGGCCTATGCCGGCCTGGCGCCGGCTGCGCAGGGCCGGCTGTTCCTGCGCCACCGGCTCTCGCACGCCCTGGCGACCGGGGTGCCGCCACCGCTTCCGGGGGCCGGTGCCACGCGCGTTGGCCTTTCCTTGCAGCTGGCGCGCGACGAGGCGGCGGTGCTGCGCATCCTCGAGCGCGAGGGCGCGACGCGCAAGGGCGCCGCGGGCCTCGTCGTCGCCCTGGCCCCGCCACGCCTGTGCACCGTCGCGGCGCCATCGCCGCAATTGCAATGGTCCCGCGACCCGGTGGGCGATACGCGCGCCGCGCTGACCGGTCTGGAGGGGCTGCTGCAATCCAATGGCGGGAACTTCCGCTGCGACGCCTTGGCCGGCGCACCGGCGACGCTGGTGCTGGAGCCGCTGGGTTTCCACGAGAGCGTGCGTCGCTCGATCCAGCGCTGGTTCGATGCCGCCACCCGGGACGGCATCCAGCGCCTGGGCGCGATCAGCCTCGATGGCGCCGCCGCCGGGGGCGACGGGGGGGCCGTGGCGCACGCCATCGCCACGGTCCTGCCGGAGCGTGTCGCGCTGGGCCGCGCCGACTGCGGCTGGAACCATCCGGCCAATTGCCTGGCCAATGCCGCGCGCGCAGGCGCCGAGAACGCGATGGCGGCGTCGCTGCAGGGCGCGAGCTCCCGATCCGCGCATGCCGCTGGCCAGGCGGCTGGCGCACTGTCGCAGTCGCTCGACGCGCGTATCGGCGAGGCCCTCCTCGCGGTCGAGGCACGATCGGGCGCCATGCGCGACAGCGCCCTGCGCTGGGCCGACGACCTGTTCCTGCTCGGCAACCTGCTGCGCCTGGTGGGCTGGCTGGTGCTGCTGCTGGTGGTGGCGAAGAGTTTCCTCTACGTGCTCGCGCTCGACCTGTATCGGGACGGGGGGCCGATGGCCCTGGGCTTCGAGGGCGCGCCGGCGATCCAGGGCGAACTGCGGGTGGGGCAGCGGATCACCATCGACCGCGACTTCCCGCACGCGATGATCACGCGCAAGCAGTTGTCCAACACCGACAACGACATCCGCATCGCACCGTGGCCGACCTCGTCGGTGATCGGCCGCCTGCTGAGCGGCAAGTATTTCCTGTACACCCGCGGCTCCTTCCTGGCTGATGCCGGCCACGCGCCGGCCCAGGGCGCCGCGCCGCTGGGCATGGTGGCGTCGGCCGGGGGCGGGCAGAGCATCGTCGAGTGGCGGATGCAGCCGGGCGAGGAGGTGGTGTTCCGCTACCGGGAATTCTTCGGCGCCAGCGAAAACGTGCGCCTGTCCACGGAAATCAGCCTGCGCCTGTCCACCCTGCTGCTGGGCCGGGTGCTGTTCCGGGTCGCCCGTTGCCACGACGCGGAGGGCCGGCTGTTGCTCAAGGCGGACGTGGAAGCCAACCTGCACGACGACCTGCGCGCGGTGCCGCCAGAGCGGATGCTGGCCTGGAACCGGCACGCCCGCTTCAGCATCCACAGCGGCCGGACCCTGCGCGCGGTGTTGCTCAATGGCTATACCCTGCTGCGGCGCAACCCGGACCAGGGACCCCCCGGCCGGATCCTGGTCTCGAGCGGGGAGACCGGCTCCAACCTGGGCAGCATCCGCTTCCTGCGGCGGATTGTTTCGGCGATCTTCTAGGCCGGAAGTCATGCCCAGCCAGGCGGCCGAAAACCCGCCCTGAACGCCTGCCCTGAACGGTCCTCCGGCCATAACCGCCTGCTAACTGACAAGCCCGGCAGCGGTGCCTAACCTGTCACCAAGCTTCCGACGTCTAGGCCGGAAGTGGGGTAGCAACCAGCCTCCGATTCGGGACCGGAGGCTGGTTTTTTTTTGCCCCGGCATCGGGCCGGTCATACTAGCCGCATGTCCACTAGCCGGCGCCTGTCGCAACTGCTTCTTGCCAGCCACGTGGGCCTGGTCCTGCTGTTCGCCGTGCTGCTGCTGGCCACCGGCGTGGGCACGATCCGCTCCGCGGTGACCGTGCAGGCGCGCGCCGAAGCCGAGCGTTCGGTGTCGGAAGCGCGGCGCCGGCTGGAGGAGTGGCGGCGCGAACTGGTGGTCGGCGCCGGGTTGCTGGCCGAGCAGCCCACGCTGCGTTTCTACCTGCAACGCGGGCAGCTCACCAAGGCGCGCGCACTGGTGGAGAATTTCCACGCCACCAGCGCCATCGAATACATCCTGGTGCTGGACGGCACGCGCACCATTGCGGAGATCGGGCCGCGGCCGCCGGTGTTCCAGACGGGACTGGCCTTCGATCGCAAGGGCCGGGCCTGGCGCGTGGTCCGTCGCGGCATCCACCCCCTGCCGGCCAGTTCCATCGTGGTGGCCGAGATGCTGGGCGACCGCTTGATCGCCCTGCCGCAGAGCGACGGCATCGGCCTGTTGCTGCGTCCGCTGGTCAACGATCCGGCCAGCAAGGATCGCTGGCGACAGGCCCTGCATGGCACTTCGGCCACCGGTGAACCACGTACGCTGCAGGACGTGGATGGCAGCGCCGTGGCGCGGGTGGCGAGCGTGCCCGGCGACGACGGCCAGGCCAGCGCCCTGCTGACCGTGCGCATCGGGCCGGAATGGCTGGACCGGCGCGTCGTCGAATGGCTGGCCTCGTTCGGCCTGTCGAGCGCGCTGACGGTGCTGCTGGCGCTGGCGATCGCCGTGTTGCTCGCGGCGCGCATCGCCCGGCCGTTCGCGCAGTTGGCGGGCAATGCCGAACGCCTGGGCAGCGGCGACCTCGACACGCCCATCCCGGTGCCGGTGACCTTCCTGTCCGAGCCCAAGGCGCTGGCCGAGAGCCTGGAGAAGATGCGCCGCAGGGTGGCGACGCTGACCAGCAACGAGCGCGCGCAACGCGAGGAACTCGATGCCATCCTGGACGGCGTGGACGAAGGCATCGTCGGCGTCAACGCCGATGGCACGATCCACTACGCCAACCGCCAGTTCCTGGACATGGGCGGGCGCGAACGCGAAGACGTGCTCGGCCGCGGCGTGGACGAACTTCTGGCGACCGAGCGTCGCGCCGGCGGCCGCGATACCGGCGTCGAGGGCGGGGCCCCGCAGGAACGCTGCGTCATCGCAGGTTCCATGCGCCCGGTGCTGGTGCGCCGGCTCGCTGCCAGCGGCGGGCGGCAACTGTTGTTGATTCGCGAGGAGAACGCCATCGAGGCCGGGCGGGCGATGCGCGATCGCGTGCTGGCCAATCTGTCGCACGAATTCCAGACACCGCTGTCGGCGCAGATCGCCTCGATCGAGCTGCTGCGCGACCACCTGCGCACGACCCGGGACGCCGCGGCCATCCAGCTTGCCGACGCGCAATACCGCGGCACCATGCGCCTGTCCCAGCTGGTCGACAACCTGCTCGACAGCGTGCGCATCGAGAGCGGCGAGATGCGCCTGCGCCACGACGCAGTGGACCTGTCGCAGGTGGTGGCCGACGCGGTCGAGCTGATCCAGCCACTGACCGACCAGCGCGAGCAGCGCGTGGTCATGTCGCTGGCGCCGGGCCCGATGATCGACGGCGACGCCGCCCGCCTGGCCTCGGTGATGGTCAACCTGCTGGCCAACGCCAACAAGTTCGCTCCCGACGGCACCACCATCTGGGTCGAACAAGAGTGGACGGCAGGCAAGGCCATGGTCTGGGTCGAGGACGAAGGCCCCGGCCTGCCGCCGCAGCACGAGCACCACGACCTGTTCGCGCCGTTCAAGCGCTCGCCGCACGAGGAGCCCAGCCAGCGCGGCACCGGCCTCGGCCTGGCGGTGGTGCGCGCCGTCATCGCGGCGCACGGCGGGGAAGTGCGGATCGCGGCGCCGCTGCACCGCCAGGGCGCGCGGATCGGCGTGGTGCTGCCGGTGGAGGGCGTTGCATGAGGGTTCGGCATCGCTTGGGCACAGTGGCCGCATGAACATCCTGATCGTGGACGACGACGTCGAGCTGGTCGGACTGCTGCGCTTCGCACTGTCGGGCGCGGGTTATTCCGTGGTCACCGCCTTCGATGGCGAGCAGGCGCTGGCGCGACTGGCCGACGCGCTGCCCGACCTGGTGATCCTGGACGTGAACCTGCCACTGATGGACGGCTTCAGCGTGCTGGAGGAACTGCGCAAGACCAGCCAGGTGCCGGTGATGATGCTGACCGTGCGCGCGGCCGAGGAAGACGAAGTGCGCGGCCTGGACCTGGGCGCCGACGACTACCTGCGCAAGCCCTTCAGCCCGCGCGCCCTGCTGGCGCGGATCCGGTCGCTGCTGCGACGTGGCACCGAAGCGGTCGAGGACAACGTGCTCTCGCTCGGCCGCCTGTCGCTGGACCTCGAGCGCAGCGAGGCCCGGGTCGCCGACGGCGGCAGTTTCCGCCTGTCGCCGCTGGAGCTGCGCCTGCTGCGCCTGCTGTTGAGCCAGCGCGGCCGCCCCGTGGATGCCGACCGCCTGATCGAATTCGTCTGGGCCGATCGCGAGGCCGCGGACCGCGAGTCGCTCAAGCAGGTGGTGCATCGCCTGCGCCGCAAGCTCGAACGGGCGGGCGGGGCGGCGACCTGGATCGAATACGTGCCCAACGCGGGGTACGCCTTCGCGTCGTAGTTTTCGCCTTGATCGTGTCGTGTGCTGACCGTGCCCCGGTCGGCCCGGTGGAGGAGTCTTGGCGGGACACGCCGTGAATCCATCCATGGAGGCTAGTCGGCGCCGTCCATGGCGCGGATTGTCCCGCCAAGACCCCTCCACCAAGCCGCCCAGGCTACTCCACCATCGCGCCCGGTCGAGCGCGCAGCGACGCATACCCAGTGGCCGCGGACGTCGATGGCGCGACGCGTGCCACGCAGTGTGAGGTGGGCGGTGACGCCGTGCGATGCCATGCCGTCCAGTGCCGTGCAGTGCCGTGCCCTATCCGATATGAGCGCGGCGCCAAGACTGCCAGTAGCCGCGCCCGCGCCGAATCGGACTACGACGCCGACTTCGCCATGCAGGCGAGATAGCGCTGGTTGACGCGCCCCGCGAACCAGGCAGTCGTCAGCTTGCGGGTGATCTTGGGCGAGTCCAGCGCGATCTGCGGTAGGCGGGCGCGGGCGAGCGGCCCGTGCACGGCGCGTTCGGCGATCTCGTACACGCGCAGGTACAGGTCGGAATGCTCGAACTGCACGCGCTCGCCGTCCAGCAGGGCACGACGGATCTGCGCGTCGTCCAGGTCCAGTTGCGTGGACAAGGCCTGCACCGCGGTTTCGGTGGCGCCGACCGCGCCCGTGGGCCCGTGCTTGCCGTAATGCACCAGGTCCCCGTCCAGCGCCAGCGGCATGCCGGTGGCCCGGCTCACCGCGTACTGGAACGCGGCGTTGCGGCTTGCGTAGAAGCCGGCGTTGTAGTCGGCGAACCGGTACAGCATCCGGTTGTAGGACACCGGATAGCCGAGCAGGTGGGCGATGCCGAAATACAGGCCGCCGCGGCGGGTGAAGACCTCGTGGCGGATGCTGACGCCATCGCCGCCATAGGGATAGGGCTGGTGCGCGGCATGGCTTTCGGCGAAGTCCACGCTGACCTGCATCGGTCCGCCGGTGTGCACCGGGTTGGCGTCCGCGAACAGGCGCCGACCCAGCGGCACCTCGGCGATCATCTGCTCGAACAGTTCGCTGAGCTCGCGCTCGGTGGTGGCGGCGGCCAGGCGCTGCTCGTAGGTCCGGCCGTCCGGCGAATCGATGGCCAGCGCGGCGTGCACGAGGAACTTCGGCAGGTGATGGCGCGCGCCGCGCCGCTCGATCTCGGCGATCGCAATCGCGCCCAGTCCGGGCACCGCGGGGTCGGCGCGAAGGCTGGACTCCTGCTCGGCCACGGCGAGGGCCGCGCACAGGTTTCGATCGCTGGGCTCGAGCTTCAGCGCCGAGAACGCGGCCTGGATGTCCCGGGCCCAGCCCTGGCGGTCGTCGACCCCGGGCGGCAGCAGTTGCCCCAGCTGGTCGCGCACTTGTTCCGGGGTGCGCGGCGCCGGGCCGGGTTCCTTGCAACTGGCGACCAGGACGATTGCCGCGGCGCCGGCCAAGCATCGCATCCAGGGTGACCGTTGCTGCATTCGCCTCGCTCGCTGGGGCGCCGGACCTGCCGGCTTCGGTCGATTCTAGCCTGCCGCCCGCGGGTGGATGCAGTAGGATTCGCCGTCCGTCCGTTGGGCGAGCACCTGCATTAAGGCGAGCCGATGAGCCAGGAATCCGATCCACTGCTCGCGCGTGCCCACGCGCATGCGAGCCGCTACCTGCAGGCGCAACCGGAACGCCATGTCGGCGCCAGCGCCGACCGGGCGGAGCTGCTCGCCGGCCTGCAGCGTCCCTTGTCGCGGGCCGGCGAACCAGCCGGGCAGGTGATCGATGCGCTGGCCGCGCAAGGCGCGCGAGGCGCGGTGGCGAGCGGCTCGGGGCGTTACTTCGGGTTCGTGATCGGCGGCAGCTATCCGGTGGCGCTGGCAGCTGACTGGCTGGTGTCGGCCTGGGACCAGAACGCGGGCATCCATGCAACCTCGCCGCTGGCGGCGGTGGTCGAGGAAATCGCCGCGGACTGGATGCTCGGCTTGTTCGACCTGCCCCGCGATGCGTCGGTGGGTTTCGTCACCGGTTGCCAGATGGCCAACTTCACCTGCCTTGCGGCCGCGCGGCACAAGCTCCTGCGCGACGCGGGCTGGGACGTGGAGGCGGACGGGCTGCAGGGCGCGCCGCGGGTGCACGTGGTGGCGTCGGCGGAATCGCATGTGACGGTGGACGTGGCGCTGCGCTACCTGGGGCTGGGCTCGCGAAATGTATCGCGCGCCGAAAGCGACGCGCAGGGACGGATGCGCGCCGAGAGCCTGCGCGAGGTGCTCGCCGGCCTCGAGGGGCCAGTGATCGTCTGCGCCCAGGCCGGCAACGTGAATACCGGCGCCTTCGACCCGCTGCGCGAAATCGGCGAACTTGCCTCTGCCCATGGCGCCTGGTTGCACGTGGACGGGGCCTTTGGCCTGTGGGCGCGCGCCAGCGACCGGCGGCGTGGCTTGGCCGATGGCATCGACCTGGCTGATTCCTGGGCCACCGATGCGCACAAATGGCTCAACGTGCCCTACGACTGCGGCCTGGCCATCGTCCGTCATGCTGCTGACCACCGCGATGCGATGACTTCGGCCGCGGCCTACCTGATCCAGACCCACGGCGCCGAGCGCGATGCGGTGGACTGGGTCCCGGAATTTTCCCGCCGCGCCCGCGGCGTGCCGGTGTACGCGACGCTGCGCACGCTCGGCAGCGATGGCGTCGCCGCGCTGGTGGACGGATGCTGCGACCGCGCGCAGCAGTTTGCGATGCTGCTGGCCGGCGAGCCAGGCGTGCGGGTGCTCAACGACGTGGTGCTGAACCAGGTGCTGGTCCGGTTCGGAGACGACGATGCGATGACGCGCGCGGTCGTGGCCGGCGTGCAGGCCGAGGGCACCTGCTGGCTGAGCGGGACGGCCTGGCACGGCGTCGCCGCCATGCGCATCTCGGTGTCGAACTGGTCCACGTCCGAAGCCGACATCGTCCGCAGCGCCGACGCCGTACTGCGTATGTTCCGCGGGTTGTCCCGCGCCGCCTGACGCGGAGCAGGCACCCCCGCGCGTGGCATGCGCGCCATGCGCGGCCTCGGCATCGGCGGGCGGCATCGCGCCGGTGGTTGGCGCGGCCGCCGTCGCCGGCGCCGGGTCATCCGGCGTGGTGGCCTGCGGCAGGGTTGTATCAGGCTTGACCGCAACCGACCGCCTCGACCGGTTGGCGCACTGCGGCTTCCGCAAGCGCCCCGGTCACTGCGCCGAAAGGGTCTTCACCATCCTGGCATGGTCGCGGCGATAGCCCCGCGCCGAGCGCAGTTTCTGCGCCGCCGACAGCAACTTGCCGGAGAGCTGGAAGAATTTCTTCTCCTCCTCGCGCAGGTGGTGGTGCACCTTCTTCGACAGTTCCCTGGCCTTGTCCACCCAGGCCGAGCCGCGGGGATCGAGCTTGCGCAGGTCCTCGACCAATTCGTCGATCTGGTGGTGCTCGTGCAGGGCGTGGCGCGAGGAATCCAGGCCGGCGTCGTCCATCAGCATGGGGACGTAGAGGAAGCGCTCCTCGGCGGCTTCGTGCGCGGCGAGCTCGATGCGGGCCGCCGTGAGCAGGTCGATACGTTCGCGCGTACCGGGCCGGGAGCGCAGCAACTGCCGCATCAGGGAACGCTGAAGCTCGTGGCTTTCGCGGAGGGCGTCGTACAGGTCGGTTGCCATGGCACTGTCCTTGTGCAGGCCGCGGCCGCGGCGTGGCGCGACTCTATCACGCCGTCGCCAGGTGGTCCTCCACCCGGGCCACGTGCTCGAACGAGCGCAGCCGGGCCCCGTGGTCGAAGATATTGGCGGTCACCAGAAGCTCGTCGGGGTGGTGGCGTTCGATGAATTCGGCGATGCCGTGCTCGACGGCGCGCGGCGTGCCCACCACGGTGCAGGCCAGGGCGCGTTCGACGCCTGCCTTCTCCGCTGGCGTCCACCAGCTTTCGATATCGTCGATCGGCGGGGGGATCAGGCCCGGGGTGCCGCGGCGCAGTCGCACGAAGCTCTGCTGCTGCGTGGTGAACAGGCGCCGGGCCTCGGCGTCGCTGTCGGCCGCCACCACGTTCAGGGCGAGCATGGCGTACGGATAGGCAAGGCGCGCCGAAGGACGGAAATCGCGACGGTAGAGCGCAACCGCTTCGTCGAGCGCATCGGGCGCGAAATGCGAGGCGAAGGCGAACGGCAGGCCGAGCGCGGCGGCCAGCTGGGCGCTGAAGGTGCTGGAGCCGAGCAACCAGACCGGAACGTCGAGGCCGGCGCCGGGAACGGCCTGCACGGCCTGCCCGGGACGCGCCGGCTCGAAGTAGGACAGCAGTTCCTTCACGTCCTGCGGGAAGCGTTCGGCGCCATCGAAATAGCGCCGCAGGGCGCGGATGGTGGCGTGGTCGGTGCCGGGCGCGCGGCCCAGGCCGAGGTCGATGCGATGCGGGTAGAGCGAGGCCAGGGTGCCGAAGGCTTCGGCCACCTGCAGCGGGGAATGGTTGGGCAACATGATGCCGCCGGCGCCGACGCGGATGCTGCGGGTATTGGCGGCGATGTGCGACATCAGCACGGCGGTGGATGCGCTGGCGATGCCCGGCATGTTGTGGTGCTCGGCCAGCCAGTAGCGCTTGAAGCCCAGGCGCTCGGCGTGGCGGGCCAGGTCCAGCGCGTTGGCGAAGGCCTGCGCGGGCGTGCTGCCCTCGGTGACAGGGGCGAGGTCGAGGATGGAGAAGGGGATCATTGCCGTCCAAACGGAGGAAGCACGCCCATCCGGTCGCCGCCGGTGCCGGCGGCCCCTGGGCACCCCCATCAGATGGGGCCGCGCGGCGGGCTTGCAAGGCGGCGTGCGCCGGTTGTGGCGTGCTACCTGGTGGACGCTGCTTCGAACACGGCGGAATAGCGGATGTCGTTTTCACTGGTCGCGCCGCCGTCGATGTCGATGATGCGGCGTCCCGCCTTGTGTTGCCTGGCGACCTCGGCCTGGAACTGTGCCGGCGACTGGTCGAGCACCAGCACGCGCGCCGGTCCGCCGGGCGGATCGAACACGCCGGCGTAGCGCAGGGTCGGTCCGCCGGCGCCGTCATCGTAGGCGCTGATGCTGAGCGGGCGGGCATGCTCCAGGCGCAGGGCATCGGCGCGTTCGCCGAAAGCGACCGCATCCAGTCCGAAGGAGGACTGGCGCTTCACCACCGGGCCGGGCACGAACACGGGATTGAAGCGCACCTGGCCGTTGTCGGCATAGGCATCGACGCGGATCAGTTCCAGCCCCGCCTTGCGCGCGTCCGCCTGCGCCTGGCCCAGGTCGGGCCGCAGCATCGCGGGCGAGGCATGTCCCATCGCGGGGCCATCGGGGGGCGAAAACACGATGTCGAAGTAGAGCTGGCCACGCAGGCGGTAGCCCTCGATCATTTCCGGCACCGAACGCAGGGCCAGTTGCGATTCCCCGAGCCCATCCATTTCCGCGCGGGTCAGTTTCAGATGTTGCAACCCGGCAAGCTGCCTCGCGCGCGCAGGCGACGCCGGCGGATCGCCCGGGTGGCGGCCCCAGATGCCGGCGACCACCAGCCGCTCGCCCGCGGCGAACACGCTCAGGTCGGCAAGCCGGTAACCGCGGGAAAGCAATTCCAGGTTGGCTTTGGCGTATTGCGCTTCGTCGAGGTTGAAACGCAACTCGGTGTCCACGCGCGCCACGGCCGGCTCGGGCGCGGCCCTGGCCAGGAGGCCCTGGGCGGGCGCCAGCGCCAGCAGGAAGACCCACAGGCAGCGCCTGCCTGATTGCAACTGCATTGCCTGCTCCCCGATGGCGTGGCGCGACAGTAGCAAAGCGCGCAGGGAGCGGCCAGCCTGACCGGCCGGCCGCCGGCGCGTGGCCTGTGTAAGCTGGCGGCGACGACAGGCTGGCGCGCAGGGCAGGGGATGCAGACGATCTACCACGCCGCGAATGCGATCGACGCCCAGCTGGTGGTGGACCTGCTGGCCTCCGAAGGTATCCGTGCGCACGTGCAGGGCAGCTTCCTGGCCGGCGGCGTCGGCGAACTGCCGGCCGGCGACCTGGTGCGCGTCCAGGTGGCCGACGGCGAGGCGCTGCACGCGCGCGCTGTGCTGGCCCAGGGCCGGGTGGCGTCCGAGGTCGTGGACGATGCTCTGGATCCCATGCTGGTGCGCTCCTGGCAGCGCGCATGGGCAGGGCTGGGCCTGCGCGCCGACGCGGTGCACGGGCGCGAATTGCGCGACGCGCTGGTCGCCGCCTGGTCCGAGCCGCATCGGCGCTACCACACGCTGCGCCACCTGGTGGATTGCGTCGCCGTCCTCGAGCCACAGTTGTCGCTGGCCGAATATCCGGCCGAGGTGGAGATGGCCCTCTGGTTCCACGATGCCGTGTTCGACCTGCGCGCGCGCGCCAACGAATTGCGCAGCGCGGCCTGGGCCATGCGCGCCCTGGGTGACGCGGGTGTCGGCGCGGGAGCCTGCGCGCGCGTGCACGCGCTGGTGATGGCGACGCGCCACGCCGTCCTGCCCGAGGGCATCGACCAGCGCCTGCTGGTGGACGTGGACCTGGCGATCCTGGGCGCGAGCCCGGAACGATTCGACGAGTACGAGGCCGAGGTGCGGCAGGAACATGCCTGGGTGCCGCGATCGCTGTTCCGCTCCAGGCGGCGCGAGATCCTGGCCGGCTTGCTGGCCCGCGCCGCCATCTACGCGACGCCGGCGCTCCATGCCGAACGCGAAGCCGCCGCCCGGGACAACCTGCGTCGTTCCCTGGCCCGACTCAGGCCCTGGTGGCGCCGGTTCGGCTGACCGGCGCGTACCGAAAGCCGCGGCCGTGCCGCATCGAGGCATGCATCACCACGGCGCCTGCACCAGCCCGGCGCCGACTGCGGTCGCGGGTTGCCGGAGTGGCTTGGCCCAATGCCGCATTTTTTCCCAGAGCGGTCGGCCGCGCAGGCCGTGGTTCTCGGCCCAGAGCGCGGCGCATCCGGTGACGTGCGGTGTGGCCATGCTGGTGCCCTGCATCAGCCGATAGCGTTCGGGCATCGGTGCGCTGGAATAAACACCGACCCCCGGGCCGGCGATGTCCACCTCCCCACCACCGGCATTGAGCCCGAGGCAACTGAAGTCCGCGCGCTCCTGGGCATTGTCGAGCGCACCGACCGCGAAGATGGAGGGACAGTTGGCCGGACGGTAGACCGGCGCGTCGCCATCATTGCCGGCGGCGGCGATGACCAGGCAGCCCGCATCCAGGGCCGCGGCGCCGGCCTGTTCGAAGGCCTGCTTGAACGCTTCGCCCGGCCCGACGTGCCAGCCCAGTGACAGGGAGATCAGGTCGGCGCCATGGCGCAGCGCCCAGTCCATCCCGGCCAGCACCCAGCCTTCCTCGCACCAGCCCGCATCGTTGAGCACCTTGCCGACCAGCACGGTGGCATCGCAGGCGATGCCGTAACGCCTGGCCGTGCCGCGCGGCTGGCGCGGCCCGCAGGCGGTGCCCGTGGTGTGCGTCCCATGGCCATGGCGGTCGTGCACGGGCGAGCCGGGGACGAAGCTGCTCGCTTCGATCGTCCGGCCCGCGAAATCCGGATGTCCCACGTCGAATCCTGTGTCGAGCATGGCCACGCGCACGCCCGCGCCGCTTGCCGGCGATTGCCAGGCCCGGGTCAGTTGCAGTCCCCAGGTCATTGCCTGCAAGTCGGGTTGGGGCGTGCCTTCGCCGGCACCGGTGGCGCCCAGTGCGCGCAGGTACTGTTCCGGTTCGGTGGCCACGATGCGCCCCTCGTCGGCGTGCGCGGCCGCATGCAGGGCGACCCGGCGATCGGGGTCCGCGCCGAGCGCGCCCGCATCGACCACGGCCACGCCGAGCGCGTCGAACAGCAGGATGCCGTCATGGTCGAGCCGGGCAATGGTCGATGCCGCGGTCCCGTGGCGGCGGATGGCGTCGAAATCCGCGCTGCGCGCCGCGCGCAGGCCGGTCACGCGTCGCAAGCCCGCCAGCAGCGCGCCCGGCCTGTCCCGGCGCAGGCTCAGCAGCAGGCCCCCGGTGTCGCCCGGGGGCAAGGGACCATTGCGATCCGAACCGAATTCGCCCCGCGTTTCCATCGGCCACGTCCCCTGTCCCTGCGGAGCCAGAGCCTGGCGGCAGCCAGGCAACGATGCAAGCGCCCGGATGCCTGTGGCGGGTACCGCGGGACGGCGCTATCCTCGGGACCATCTCCCATGGATCCGCGAACCATGACTGTCCCGGTCGCCCGCCTTGCCGCCTGCCTGCTGCTTGCACTTGCCGCTTCGAATGGCGCCCAGGCGGCCGAGCGGCGCTTCATGCCGATCGCCGCCTCGCCGGCGCAGCGCATCGATGTCGTCGGCACGACGCCGGTGGTCAGCGCCAATGCGGCGTCCTTCGGCGGCGGTGCGTCGGTCCTGCCTGTGTCTGCCCGCAGCTCGCGGGTGCTGGTGTCGGTGCGCAACCTGGGCACGAAGCCCCTCGCGTTCGATGCCGCCAAGGTCGCGGTGGACAGCGGGGGCCGGGTCCTGGCGCTGCAGGCCATCGATTCCCAGGGGCATGTGGTCAAGCAGGGCAAGCCCCAGGCCGGCGTGCCGCGCAGCAGCGGTTGCCTGAACGTCAAGCAGAGCGCGTATTCGAGTTGCCTGGAGATGGAATCGCGCCGCGCCGAACTGGAACGCGCGACCGCCGCTTCCGATGCATCCGAGCTCGGGCCGATCCTGCCGGGCCAGACGCGGGCCTCCCAGTACCTGGTCGACCTGCCGCGCAAGTCCGGCGATGCGCCCGCCGCGATGAAGGTCACCATCCGGGTCAGCGACGAGGCGCTCGGATTCGAGTTCCGCGAAGTCCAGTAACCGCACGATCCTGAATGCCGGCCCACCCGGGGCCTGCACGCGTCCTGAGCAAACGCCGGATGCTCGACTATGCTCCATTGGATGGAAGGTGGAACGTCGAACTTCAGCCCGGACTCGCGGGTGCAATTGCTGGTCGCGGGCATCCGCGACTTCGCCATCTACCTGCTTGATCCCGACGGCGTGGTGAGCAGTTGGAATGCCGGCGCCCAGCGTTTCAAGGGCTACCTGCCGGACGAAATCATCGGCCAGCATTTCTCCAGGTTCTACACCCCGCAGGACCAGGCGGCCGGGCTGCCGCGCAGGGGCCTGGACACCGCGCTTGCCGAGGGCAAGTTCGAGGCCGAGGGCTGGCGGGTGCGCAAGGACGGCTCGCATTTCTGGGCCAGCGTGGTGATCGACGCGATCCGCGACGATGCGGGCAAACTGGTGGGGTTCGCCAAGATCACCCGCGACATCACCGAGCAGCACGAGGCGAAGGAAGCCCTGCAGAAGAGCGAGGCCGCCCTGCAGCGCGCCAATGCCGCCCTGTTCCAGTCCCAGAAGATGCAGGCCATCGGCCAGCTGACCGGCGGCATCGCGCACGATTTCAACAACCTGCTGTCGGTGCTGTCGAGCGGGCTCGACGTGCTGGCGCTGTCGCCGGATGCGCGCACCGACCATCAGCTGATGGAGACCATGCGTCGCGCGGTCCAGCGCGGTTCGACCCTCACCCAGCAATTGCTGGCGTTCGCGCGCAAGCAGCCGCTCAAGCCGGAAAACGCGGACGTCAATGGCACGATCGCCGGCTTCGAGGCCGTGCTTCGCCGCGCCGTGCCACCCTCGATCGAGTTCGACATCGAGCTGGGACGCGACGTGGGCACCGTCTCGGTCGACTCGCAGCGATTCGAGGCGGCCCTGCTGAACCTGGTGGTCAATTCGCGCGACGCGATGCCCGCCGGTGGCGTGTTGTTGCTGCGCACCGAACCGGCGGAGCTCGCGGAAGGCGAGGTCGGCGCGCTGCCGGCGGGACGCTATGCGCGGGTCAGCGTGGTGGACAACGGCGAAGGCATGACGCCCGAGGTGTTGACGCGGGCCTTCGAGCCCTTCTTCACCACCAAGGACGTCGGCCGTGGCACCGGGCTGGGCTTGAGCCAGGTGTATGGGTTCATCACCCAATCCGGCGGCGAAGTCCAATTGGCGAGCGAGACCGGCCAGGGCACCACGATCACGATCCACCTTCCCCTCGTGGAAGGCAGCGGGCGACCCGCAGTGCGAGACCCGGGCGTCGAGCGCGTCCTGGTGGTCGAGGACGAGCCGGAATTGCTCAACCTGGCAGCGAGCCTGTTCCGCAGCATCGGCTACGACGTGCTGACCGCGAACAATGGCGCCGACGCGGCGCGCATTCTGGATCGTGACCTGGACATCAACATCCTGTTCACCGACGTGGTCATGCCCAACATGTCCGGCGTGGAGCTGGCGCGCTGGGCGAGCGAACACCATCCGGAACTGAAGATCGTACTCACCTCCGGCTACCCGAACCCCGGCATTGCCGAGGCCCATGGCGGGATCGGCCGCTACGCGTTCGTCAACAAGCCGTACCGCTTGGCCGAACTGGCCAAGGTGCTCCGCCGCGTCTGAGGCCTGGGGCGCGCGTGGCCGGTGTAACATTCATGCTTGCCCGTGCACTGGAGGTGCTACATGCGTTCATTGCTTCGCGTCACTGCGGCGGCCCTGGTGGCCTGCGCGCTGGGTGGTTGTGCGATGTGGGATTCGATGGGCCTGGGACATCGCCACGATGCGCCCGCGTCGGCGCAGGCACAGGCCAAGTGCGAAGCCGCGGTGGCGACGCTGCGCGGCAAGCCCGACTATGACACCGCGCTGCATGCCTGCCTCGACGAACAGCGTCGCCGCCCGGGCAAGCATTAATCGCGCGTAACGCGTCCCGCACCGGCCCGTGACCTCAAGCACGTGCGCGGCAACGGCGCGGGCGCGATGCTGTCGACGATCCCCGAAGGAGTCCATCGTGTCGAAATTGCTGCTTGGCGCCTGTCTTGCCGTGGCCACGCTGCTGGCGTTCGCGCAGCCGTCGGCAGCGGCGCCGGGCGCTGCTTCGCGGGCGCCCGCGCCGGTTGTCGCGAACGACGCGGACGCCGGAGTCGCCGCCGCCGCGCGCGCTGCAGGCACCGCCGCTGCCGCTAACGCGGCCGACGCCGCGATGCAGGCCAATGCGGCGACGCTTGCCGCGCAGCTCGACGGGCTGCTCGCGCCCAGCCGCTCGCCGCGCGACCAGGCCCTGCGCTGGGATCTCGCCCGTTGGCAAGCGCCCGGCGGCCAGGGCCTGTCGACCCCGCGCGCGTCGCTGCGCGATGCCGCCGCGGCCGCGCCGTCGGATCGCCTGGTGCAGTGGCTGTGGGCGCGCGCGACGCCGGCCCAAAGCGGCTGCATCGGCCCCCGGGACTGCCCCGGGCGCGCGCAGGCGCTGGCGACACTGGAGCCCGGCAATGGGGCGGCCTGGTTGCCGGTCCTCGAGCAGGCATGGGACGCCGAAGATGATGTCGCGCTGGAGGCGGCCCTGTCGCACATGGCGCGCGCGCATGCCTACGATGACCTGTTCGCCGGCTATGCCGGCGCATGGGCCGAGATCGAGAACCGCTTTCCCGCCTACGTCTCCGCGCGCTCCGCGGTGCTGGCCGGTACGCCGTGGGCCGGCTCGAGCGACGTTGCCTCGATCGTGTCCGCGATTGCCCGCAGCGCATCGTCCGCGATCCCGGACATGGGTACCCTGGTCAATGTCTGCGACCGCGGCAAGCATCCCGAAGCCGCGCCTGCGCGCTTCGCGCGCTGCGGCCAGGTCGGCCGCCTGATGCTTGGCAAGGGAACCTCGATATTGTCGCGCAGCATCGGCTACGTACTGATCAAGCGCAGCGGCCTGCCGACCGACCAGGATCGCCAGGCCAACGCCAGTTTCCGCTGGCGCATGCAGCAGTCGGCCGACCTGCACCTGGACGAAAAAGACCCCATCGCATTCCGCCGTTACTTCGCCGACCTGGTACAGACCAACGACGAGCTGGCCGCCATGGACCGGCAGTTGGCGCGCGCCGGCAAGCCGACGGTTCCGCCGGCCGGCTGGAAGGCCCCGGGCGAGGACTGACGGCATGGCAACCGGATGGGCGGGTGACGGCGCGGTGCAGGACCAGATCGACGCGACCGTCAAGGACGGGATCAAGCGTGCGCGCAGCCAGCTGCCCCAGGGCAAGAGCCGCCTGCGCTGCGAGGAGTGCGACGCGCCGATCCCTGCCGCGCGGCGCAAGGCGCTGCCCGGGGTGAAGCTGTGCGTGCCCTGCCAGGAAACGCATGACGCCGATGCCTCGGGCACCAGCGGCTACAACCGCCGTGGCAGCAAGGACAGCCAGTTGCGTTGATGCGGGCCGTGCCGGCGCACGCGCCGGTGTCCGCAGCGGCGGGCTAGCGGCGCAAGCCGCCACCGCGCATCGGGGAACCAGGCGATCCAGGCGAGGTCGGCTTGGACGGCGGGGCCGCGGCGGGCTTGGCCAGTGTCGAACGCGCGGGTGCGGACTTGCCCCTGGCGGGCGCCATCTCGACGCTCAGGCTGAAGCTGCGGACTTCATCCGGCTTCAACGCGCCGACGCCGATCAGCTTGCGGGCGATTTCCTTGCCCTTGTCGTCGCGGATGGCCACGACCACGGAATATTCCCAGGCGATGTCGTCGGCCGGGTTGCGGAAGCTGCCTTCGATGCTGAGCGGCGTGTGCCCGGTATCGACCGCCGCACCCTGCGCGCCCGGTTCGAAGCGCACGTGGTGCTTGCAGGCCGGGCACACCGCGGCGCTCTCGAGGATCATCTCGCGGCAATGCGGGCACGCGCGGGTGGCCCCGGGCGTGCCTGGACGCGAGGCGTCCATCAGTTGGTGCTGGAGTCCGGACGCTTGCCGTTCTTGCCGCCGGTTTCATCCCAGCCGAAGCTGGCCTGGCCGCGCATGCGCGCACCCGAGGCGACGGTGAGGCTGCCGGCACTGATGTCGCCGGTGACGACGGCGGTGGGCTGCAGCTCGACGCGCGAGGCGCCTTCGATGTTGCCTTCCAGCTCCCCGGCAATCGTGACCTTGTCGGCGCGCACGCCGCCGGTCAACTTGGCACCGGCTTCGATGGTCAGGTCGCCCTGCACGTTGACGTCGCCCTTGAACTTGCCGGCGATGCGGACGCTGCCGGCGCCTTCGATCTTGCCTTCGATGGTCAGGTCGGAGGCGATCAGCGATTCCTTGCGCACCCTGTCGGGCTCGCTGCGCGTCGCCGGCGCGGCCGGGGCAGCCATTGGGATTGGCGCCGGGGCGAAGTCATTGCGGGGCGCATCGGCGCGCGCGGGCTCGGGGCTCGACGCGGTCTTGGTGTTGAGGTTGTCTTTCCAGAGGGACATCGACAGGGCCTTCGAATGGCGGGGAGTCCGAGGCTACCAGCGAAACGGGCCTGGGGGAACAGGCAAAAGGCCTTGCGTATCAGGGGCTAAGCGACGCTTTCGAGAATGACCCCGAACTAGGCCGCCGGTCACGAAATTGCGTTATTTCTTCGTTGTCCGGGCTTGCCCGGCAGCCGCCCGCCTGCCTCCGATCCTCGCGCCAGGGCGGCAGGGGCGGCAGCGCGGCGTCCCTGCGCCAGGCGCCCTCCCACTAGGCCGACGCGGCAGCCAGGCGGACCCGGACACGCCGCGCCACGGCGGCGGGGATAGGCCCGGACAGCGACAGCAACACATACACCAGGCCCGGCAAGCCGAACATCCAGGCCGCCGGGTTCGCCGGCAGGGCCAGCGCCGCCACGATCGAGATCGAGGCGACCGCCGGCTGCATCAGCGCACGGACGATCTGAGCGATGGTCGCCGCCTGCTCGTCCAGCGACAGGCCCAGCTGCGCGCGCTGGCGGCAGGCCTGGACGTAGAGCAGGGCGATGACCGTGCCGATCGTGGCGACCAGGACGCCGTAGATGACGAACATCATGCGCAGGTCGTGCACGGTATGGATCGCGAAACCGTAGGGCAGCCAGCCCTGGGTGATCCAGCCGAAGAAGGTCGCGAACAGCGCCTTGAGCGGGTAGATGTAAACCATCACCAGGAACACCAGCACCAGGCTGAGGCTGATGCTGCGCGGATCGTCCAGCCCGTAGCGCCGGCTCCAGGTCATGTGCTCGTACCAGAACGAGGCCACCAGGGCGAAGCTGGCGGCGAAGGCGGGCGTGCCCTTGAGCGCTTCCAGCAGCTTGGGCATGGAGTCTGGGATCGTGCCGACCGAAATCACCAGCATGGTCAGCGCGAACGCGAAGGCCGCGTCCACGAAGGCTTCCATGCGCGTCACCTCGGTGCCGCGTTCGAGGAAGCCGTCGGGTCGCAGGCGTTGTGTCATGGGCACAGCATAGCCCGCGACCCTCAGGGCTTGAGCGCGGCGCGGTAGCGCCGGCGGCAGGGCAGGCGGGTGCCGTCGCGCAGGGTCAGCCGCGCGAGGCAGCTGCGATCGGCGGCCAAGCGCATTGCCATGCGCAGCGGCGGCGTCGATTGACTCCCGCGCCAAGGTCGGCCGGCGCTACCATCGATGCGATCGCCGGCTGGGCGTCGGGCATGGGAGCGGCTATGCGTGATGTGGATGCAGTTGGCCGCGATGGGCCGAACCAGCCGCCGCCGTTGGCGGCCATGGACACGTACGGCGCCGACCTGGCGCTGCGCGAGGCGGTCGCGCGCGAGGGCGCTGGATGGGCCTCGGCGGAACTGCATGCCTACGGCGCGCTGGCCGGCGGCGAGATGGTGGGGCTCGGCATGCAGGCCAATGCGAACCGGCCGGTGTTCCGTCCCGTCGACGCCTATGGCCGGCGCATCGACCAGGTCGATTTCCATCCCGCCTACCACCGCCTCATGCAACTGGGGATCGAGCACGGCGTGACCGGCTTCGCCTGGCGGCATGCCGGGAGCGAGGGCGCGCACGTGGCGCGCGCGGCGCTGATGTTCCTGCACTACCAGGCCGACCAGGGCACGAGTTGCCCGCTCACCATGACGTATGCCTGCGTGCCGGCGCTGCAGCAGGCGCCCGCGCTAGCCCGGGCCTGGCTGCCGCGGATCGTCGCGCCCCATTACGACGGCGGCCACAGGCCCGCCGCCGACAAGGCGGGCAACACCATCGGCATGGGCATGACCGAGAAGCAGGGTGGCTCGGACGTGCGCAGCAACACCAGCCGCGCGGCTGCGGCGGATGGCGGCTATCGGCTCACCGGGCACAAGTGGTTCTTCTCGGCGCCGATGTGCGATGCCTTCCTGGTGCTCGCGCAGGCGGGCGGCGGCCTGGGCTGCTTCCTGTTGCCGCGCTTCGCCCCGGATGGCGCGCTGAACGGCGTGCGCATCCAGCGGCTGAAGGACAAGCTCGGCGACTGGAGCAATGCCAGCAGCGAAGTCGAGTTCGAGGACGCCTTCGCCTGGCCGGTCGGGGAGGAAGGCCGCGGCGTCGCCACCATCCTGCAGATGGTCGCGCTGACCCGGCAGGACTGCCTGATCGGCTCCGCGGCGCTGATGCGCCAGGCCCTCGTGCAGGCGCTGCACCACGCGCGGCATCGCCGGGCTTTCGGCCGCCTGCTGGTGGACCAACCGCTGATGCGCAACGTGCTCGCCGATCTGGCCCTGGAATCGGAGGCCGCGACCGCGCTTGCGATGCGCGTTGCCCGAGCCATCGACGCCAGCCCGCGCGATCCGGCCGAGGCGGCCCTGGCGCGCGTGGTGACGGCGCTCGGCAAGTACTGGGTGTGCAAGCGCGCCACCGCCTTCGTCAACGAGGCGCAGGAATGCCTTGGCGGGATCGGCTATGTCGAGGACACGCCAATGCCGCGCCTGCTGCGCCAGGCGCCGCTCAATTCGATCTGGGAGGGCAGCGGCAACATCCAGTGCCTGGACCTGCTGCGGGCCCTGCAGCGCGAGCCGGGCGTCCGCGACGCGTTGTTCGGGGAACTGGCGCGGGCGCGTGGCGCACATGTGTTGTTCGATGCCGAAGTGGCCACCTTGCAGCGCTGCCTGGATGCCGACCCGGACGCGCTGGAGTCGCAGGCGCGCTGGCTCGCCGAGCGCCTGGCGCTCGCGCTGCAGGCGTCGATCCTGCTGCACGGCGCGCCTGCGCCAATTGCCGAGCTCTTCTGCTCCAGCCGGCTGGGCGGCGCGCACGGCCTGGCCTTCGGCACCTTGCGCGACGATGCCGCGGTCGCGCTGCTGCTCGCGCGTGCCTTGCCACCGGACATGGGGCCAGCGCCAGGAACGGGGCCTGCGCGCGCCATCCCCGATTGACGCGATCTGACGCCGGTCACCACGGTTCCGGGCGCAGCGCCCCAGGCGTCGTGGCCGCCGGCAGGTGTCCGCCGCGAACCCGTTTCCGCGTATTCAACCCAACGACGGTGAACGCTCATGGCGGCGCGGTTTCCTGCACGTCCCCGTGGCCGCGCGCGAAACCCGATTTGTCTTGTCGCGTGCCAGCAAACGGTTTAATTTGCCTGCGTGCGCCGGACTCCGGGGGAGCGCGGCGCCAGGAGTCCGAATTCACGCCTACGGGCGATCCACAGGGGATGCATCCATGAAATCCATATGCCTGGCCGCGACCATTGCCGCCGTCGCCACGCTTGGCCTGTCCGGCGCCGCCGCCGCCAAGGTCGAGAACACCAAGGGCTCCACCAAGTCCGCCGAGATCCCGACCTGCGGCCACGTGCTGGGCACCATCGCTCTGGTGGATGGCGACGGGCAGGGCTGGAAGGCCTACCAGCTTGGCGCGCCGTCCACGCTCCTGAAGACCTTCGTCACCAGGTCAGGCTGCTTCAAGCTGGTCAACCGCGGCGCCGGCATGGAGGCGATCCAGCGCGAGCAGGCCCTGGCCAGCTCGGGCAACCTGCAGCGCCACTCCAACGTGGGCGGTGGCCAGATCAAGACGGCCGACTGGCTGCTGGTGGCGGACGTCGCAGGACAGAACCAGAACTCCGGCGGCAACGCCCTCGGCGGCATCGCCGGTGGCCTGATCGGCGGCCGTTTCGGCGCATTGGCCGGTGGCATCAAGACCAGCAAGGTGGAAGCGCAGACCGTGCTGTCCCTGGTCAACACACGCACCTCGGAAGAAGAATTCAATATCGAGGGCTTCGCCAAGAAATCCGACTTCAGCTGGGGCGGCGGCGGCTTCGTCGGCTGGGGTGGGGTGGGCGGTGGCGCCTACGAGAACACCGACGTGGGCAAGGTCGTGGGCCTGGCCTTCCTCGACGCGTATCGCCAGCTGGTCACGCAGATGGGCGGGATCAACGCCAGTGTCGTGGCGTCGGCGCCGAAGCAGAGCTTCGTCACCACGACCGCGGTGGACATGAAGCGCTCGCCGTCCAAGGGCTCGTCCACCGTGCGCAGGCTGGACGCCGGGATGATGGTCTATCCGACCGGCGGCAAGGAAGACATGTGGTGGGAAGTCGAGGACGACAACGGCAACGCCGGCTGGGTGATGAACGACAAGCTCACTCCGAAGAAGTAAGGGCGTGACTGCCGGCCCCCTGCTGCGCTCGATCTCGCTGTTCGAGGGCCTGACCGACCAGGACCTGGGAGACCTCGGCGCCGAGCTGCAGCGCCGCGCGCTGCCGGCCGGCGCCATCGTCTTCGACCAGGGCGATGCCGGCAGTTCCATGTACATCGTCGAGAGCGGGGAGGTGAACATCCACCTCCCGGGCGACGGCTCGCGCCGCATCTCGCTCAAGGACATCGCCCGCGGCGAATATTTCGGCGAGCTGGCGCTGTTCGACGAGAAACCGCGCAGCGCCAGCGTCCTGGTCACCACCGATGCGGTGTTGCTGGAACTGCAACGCGACACGCTCGAGCGCTACCTGGGGCACCGGCCGAAGGTGGCCATGGCGATCCTGCGCACCATGAGCGAGCGCCTGCGCGAGACCAACACCATGTTGTCGGCCCGCGCGGCCAAGAACGTCGACGAGGAATTCGAGAAGAACCTGAGCTGGAGCGACCGGCTGGCCGATTCGGTGGCCGCGCTCAACGGAAGCTGGGCCTTCATCGTGTTCCTGATCGCGCTCACCATCGCCTGGTGCCTGGTGAATGTCGGCGTGCTGAAGCCGGCGCTGGATCCCTATCCGTTCCAGTTCTTCAACCTGGCGCTGGCCATCCTGGTCGGCCTGCAGGGCCCGCTCATCGTGATGAGCCAGAACCGGCAGTCGCTCAAGGACCGCGCGCGGGCGGACACCGACTTCAAGGTGAACCTCAAGAACGAGGTCAATATCGAGACCCTGCTGCGCGAGCTGGCCGAGTTCCGCGGCGAGGCCAAGGCGCGCGCCGCGGTGGACGGGATCGTCGTCACCCCGGTGCCGCGGCATGGATCGGTGGGGACGCAGGGCGAGTAGGGGCGCGGCATGGCGCCGTGGTCGCAGTCGGTGACACGCGTGGCTGGACAATCGGCAGCATGAACCCTGGTCCCGATCCGCTGCGCGCAGGCCGCGCGCTCTGCCTGTCGGGCGGCGGCTTCCGCGCCGCCATCTTCCATCTCGGCGCCATGCACCGCTTGCACGCATCGGGTCGCCTGCACCGCCTGGACGCGATCAGTGCCGTGTCCGGCGGTAGCCTGGCGGCGGCCTGGCTGGCCACGCGCTACGTCACCGGGCGCCGCGATCCGCGCGAACGCTTCGCCGACTGGTGCGCGCGCATCGATTTCCTTGCCGAGGTGGTCGAGCCTTTCCGCGCCGTGGCCGCGCGCGACCTGCGCACCCTGCCGGTGTTGCTGACCCTGCCCTGGAACTGGCTCTGGCCGTCCACCCGCGTGCGCCTGCTCGAGGCGAACTACGCGCAGGTGTTCGACGGCCTGGAGCTGCGCGACCTGCCGGCGCATCCACGGTTCGTGTTCTGCGCAACCGACCTGACCTTCGGCGTGAACTGGGAATTCTCGCGCCGGCGCTGCGGCGACTTCCAGGCCGGCTACCTGCGCCGGCACGGCAAGATCGCGCTGGCGACCGCGGTCGCGGCCTCGTCCTGTTTCCCCCCGCTGTTCGGCCCGCTGCGCCTGCCCGTGCATGCGGAGGATTTCCTCCAGGGCCGGCATTGCGGCGCGTCGGGGGACCACCTGCGCGACCGCCTCGAGTTGAGCGACGGCGGTGTCTACGACAACCTAGCCACCGAGCCGGTGATCAAGCGTTGCCGCGAGATCCTGGTGTCGGACGCCGGCGCACCGTTCGCCTTCGCCGCGGGCGAACACGCGCTGCGGCGCCTGCTGCGCTACGCCAGCGTGATCGGCAACCAGGCGGTGGCCCTGCGCAAGCGCCTGTTTTTCGGCGGATTGCGCGCCGGCGAATTCGAAGGCGGCTACTGGAACCTCGCCGATCGCCGCGATGCCGGCGCCGCCGGCTACAGCCTGGGACTGTGCGCGGAGCGGATCGCGCGCATCCGCACCGACCTGGACGGGTTCACCGATGCCGAGTTCGAGATCCTGGTCAACCATGGCTGGTTCAGTTGCCTGGATGGGCTGGCGCCGGGCGGCGCGGAGGGGAATGCGCCCTGGCCGTATCCGGCGTGGTCGGGCGAAGACGCCGTGCGCCGGGCGCTGCGGCACAGCCATCGCCGCCTGTGGCATCGGCGTTGGTGGCAGAATCGCGGCTAGTCCTATCGGGGGGAGCGGATGAGCCTGCTGCGGATGTTGGGCCGGCGCCTGGCGCATTTCCTGTCCAAGCCGCGCGACGGACTGGCCCACCTGCCCACCAGCTCGCCGGACCAGGTGGCGGCGACGCTGCGCAAGGGCGATGTCCTGCTGGTGGAAGGGACCAGCCGCTTTTCCAGCGCGATCAAGTTCCTGACCCAGAGCACCTGGTCGCATGCCGCCCTGTACATCGGCGACCACCTCGGCGCGCCGGCGGCCGGCAAGCCGGCGCTGGTGCTGTGCGACGTGGATGTGAATGATGGCGTGCGCCTGATCCCGCTGGAGGAATTCGCCGGGCTGCACACGCGCATCTGCCGGCCAGTGGGACTGGGTGAGGCGGAGATCGAGGCCCTGGTGACCTACATGGTCTCGCGCGTGGGCTACAGCTATGACCTCAAGAACGTCTTCGACCTGGCGCGCTACCTGGTGCGCACGCCGCCGGTGCCCGACAGCGTCAAGCGGCGCATGATCGCCCTGGGCAGCGGCGAACCGACCCGTGCGATCTGCTCGACCTTGCTGGCGCAGGCATTCGCATCGATCCGCTATCCGATCCTGCCCGAAGTCGAACTGCACGATCCGGCCACGCCCGGCGCACAAGTGGCCCGCGACGAGATCCTGCACATCCGCCATTACAGCCTGTACGTGCCGCGCGATTTCGACACCTCGCCGTTCTTCCAGATCGTCAAGCCGCGCATCGCCGGCGGCTTCGACTTCCGGCGCCTGGTCTGGGGACAGGAAAGCGAAGGCGTCGCCGACGCGCCGTTCTGGATCCCGGAGGCCTGATGGCAGGCGCTGCGCCGGCCGGCCAATCGGTGCCGGTGCCAGTCCCCGTGGAGACCGGAGACGGCATGCGCATCGCCGCGCTGCGCTTCGACGTCGGCGCCAGCCGGGCGCCGCGCGCGCGCCTGGTGGTCGCGCCCGCGATGGGCATCCACCAGGGCTTCTACCAGGCGTTCGCGCGCTGGCTGGCCGGGCAGGGCATCGAAGCCTGGACGTTCGATTATCGCGGCACCGGTGCCTCCTGGCCGCGGCCGATGCGTGGCGCGCCGGGTACGCTCGACCTGTGGTGCCGCCAGGACTACGACGCGGTGCTGCGCCATGTCGCGGCCTTGCAGCCCGCCGCGCCCCTGTTCGCGCTAGGCCACAGTTTCGGCGGCCAATGCGCGCCCCTGCTGCCATCGCGGCACCTGTTGGCCGGGCTGGTGAACATCACCGTGGGCAGTGGCGCCATGCGCCACAACACCGCGCCGACGCGGCGCCGGGCGCCCTTGCTCTGGTATGTCCTGGTGCCGCTGCTGTGCCCCCTGTTCGGCTATTTCCCGGGCGCACGCCTGGGTGTCATCGGCGACGTGCCGACCGGCGCGATGCGGCAGTGGCGCCGCTGGTGCCTGTCGCCGGACTACCTGCTGGGTGCCGAACCCGACGCGCGCGCCGCCTACGCCAGCGCAACCTACCCCGTGTTCTCGCTCAGCTTCGCCGACGACGAACTGCTGTTGCCCGCGGGATCGGACATGATCCACGCGGCCTATCGCCTTGCGGACGTGGACTATCGCGTGCTGGCGCCTGGCGACGTGGGGATGGCGCGGATCGGCCACGTCGGCTTCTTTCGCGCGGGTTCGGAGGCGACGCTCTGGCCCCTGGTGTTGGGCTGGCTGGATGCGCGCGCCGCCGGCCTGGCCGCCGCCTCGCCCGTATCCATTTAGCGGCGCGCTGCTATCCTCGGGCTCCCGTCCTGGAGGAGCTGCCCCATGCCTGTCCCGGCCCGGTCTGCCCCGGCGGCAATCGCCCTCGCGCTGCTGCTTCTCGCTGTCGATGCCCGTGCGGCGACGAATGCGACGCCCGCGCCTTCCTGCGAGTCCCTCGATCCCGCGCGCCGCGTGGAGTTCCTCGGTACGCCGCGGCGCGAAGTCCCCGACCTGGGCAGCGCGGCCACCAGCCGTCTGGATGCACAGCTGGCGCGCGGCGCCTGCCGTGCCACCGCGAATGCCGGCGTGGACGCGCTGCTCGCCGCGAACGCGGACGATCCGGTGGCCAGTTACCTCGACGCGCGCCGCGACCTGCTCGACGCCCGGCGCGAAGTCGCCGAACGCAAGTTGCAGGCGGTGCTCTCGCGCAACGCGGGGTTCGCGCCAGCCCAGGTGCTGCTGGCACAGGCCCTGCTTGAACGCGAGCAGCGCAGCCAGGCGCGGGCGTTGCTCGATGCCGCTGACGCCGCCGCGCCCGGCGACCTGCGCGCGGCATTCCTGCGCCTGCGGCTCGACGCGCTGGACGCGCCCAAGGGTCCTGGCGTCGGCCAGTTGTCGCAAGTATTGCGCGATCCGGGAATGACTCCCGAACTGCGCGAGATGGCCGGCGAGACCCTGCTGTACGCACGCGCCCTGGAATTTGGCGAGAAGGAGGCCGCGCTGCGCGAAGCACTCCGCTTCGAGTCGCAGACGCCGCTGTGGAGCAAGCGCCTCAAGCTGGGCCGGTTCCTGGCCGAGGACGCCAACAAGCCCGCCGCCGCGCGTGAGGTCCTGCAGCAGGTGCTGGATTCGGCCGCGCCGGCGCCGGCGAAGGACGATGCGCGCGTGCTGGTCGCGGAAACCTGGCTGCTCGACGCCGCCGCGCTCGATCCGCGACCTGGTGCGCGCAACGCCAGCCAGGTCGCCAATGCGAGAGCCGCCGTGGGCGGCAACCTGCTGCCGGTGGCCAAGCGCATCGGGCAGTGGCACAACCTCGCGCAGCTGGAGCCCTTCGTGGCGGGTGTCGCCGATCCCGACGTCCGCGATGGCGCCGGGCAGACCGCGCTGTGCCGTGCGACCCACGCCCTCGATGCAATCGCCGTGGCCGCGGCGCTGGTTGCGGGCGCCGCAGTGGACGGCGACTGCGCCGGCGCCACCGCCCTGGCCTATGTCGTGCGCGCGGGCCCGGGCGACTGGGCGCGCAAGCGCGCCGTTGTCCAGGTGCTGCTCGCGCATCACGCCAATCCCGATCCCGGCCTGTATCCCGGGGCCAGCTATACCGCGCGCAGCTTCTGCGCCGACAACTTCCCCGACTGCCAGCGCGAGTTGCTGCCACTGCTGGATGCGGCCAGGGCCGCGCGCTGAGCCGAGAACTGGGTCGCGGATCGCGCATGCGGAGGCCGGCGCATCCGTAGAAGTACGGATGCCTGGCGCGCCACGCGGGCCGGCCGCGGTGACATGATCGTGGCCTGGAACCCGCCGGAAGCACGCCACCATGTCCAACCTGAGCGAAGACCAGGCCCGCGCCTACATGCACAAGCTGCTGGGCGCGATGGCGCAGCAGGGCGGCTCCGACCTGTTCATCGCCAACGACTTCCCGCCCAGCATCAAGCTCAATGGACGGATGCAGCCGCTGATCCAGCAGAAGCTCAACGGCGAGGTGACCCGCCAGCTGGCGATGGCGATGATGAACGAGTCGCAGCGCGAGGAATTCGCCCGCGAGTTCGAATGCAACTTCGCGATCGCCGTACCGGGGTTGCAGCGCTTCCGGGTCAACGTCTTCGTCCAGCAGCAGCAGGTGGGCATGGTGCTGCGGACCATTGCCGCCGAAATCCCGAACTTCGACAAATTGCGCTTACCGGAGATCCTGCGCGACGTGGTCATGGGCAAGAACGGACTGGTGCTGGTGGTCGGCGGCACCGGCTCGGGCAAGTCCACGTCGCTTGCGGCCATGCTCGACCACCGCAACAGCAGCTCGGCCGGGCACATCATCACCATCGAGGACCCGGTCGAATACGCCCATGCCTCCAAGAACTGCCTGGTCACCCACCGCGAGGTCGGCGTGGACACGCACAGCTGGCACAAGGCGCTGAAGAACACCCTGCGCCAGGCGCCGGACGTGATCCTGATCGGCGAGATCCGCGATGCCGAAACGATGGAACATGCCATCGCCTTCGCCGAAACCGGCCACCTGTGCCTGAGCACGCTGCACGCCAACAGCGCCAGCCAGACCATCGAGCGGATCATCAACTTCTTCCCCGAGGAGCGCCGCGCCCAGCTGCTGATGGACCTGTCTGCGAACCTGCGCGCGATCGTGTCCCAGCGCCTGGTGCGGACCGAGGACGGCAAGGGCCGGGTGGCCGCCGTCGAAGTGCTGATCAATACGCCTTCCATCGCCGAGCGGATCTTCCGCGGGGAGTTCAACGAGTTGAAGGGGGTGATGAACAAGTCCCGCGAGCTGGGCATGCGCACGTTCGACTGGGCGCTGTTCGAGCTCTACAACGAACACCTGATTTCCTACGAGGAGGCGATCCGCAACGCCGACTCGGCCAACGAGCTGCGCCTGAACATCAAGCTCAAGAGCAAGCGCGGGGAACCGGCGGGGAAGGTCGGCATGGACCTCACCATGGAGGCCATGCCTACGGAAGAGGAACTGGCCGAACTGCGGCGGCAGGAACTGGCGCGGCAGGAGGAGAAGCGCAAGGAACTCGAGGCCGACCGGCTGGCCAGGTTGCGGGAGAAACGCAATGTCGGCGACCAGGTCGAGGAGCGCCGGCACCTGCTGGAGGCGCGGGTGGTCTGATTCAGCGCCGGACCGAGGCCACCGGATTCTCGTCCAGGTGGCCGTCCGGCAGGAGCACGGCCATGCGCCGGTGGTCGGGATCGTAGACCCAGGCCTGGGGCAGGGGCTGGCCGTCGCGACGGATGAACTTGAGCGACCAGCCGAAGCGTTCCAGCACGCTCAATGCCTCGCGCTGCGCCTCGTTGAGGGCGTAACGCAACGCGGAGGAACCGGGTGCCTGGTGATGACGACGCTCGAGGAGGCTGATGGACACGGGTGACTCCCGAATGCGGTGGAGGATGGAACGGCGGGACGCGGGGCGATCCTGCGCGGCGCGTGGGGCGGAGCATCATTGATCCACGGGTCGATTCTCAGTGCGCGAACGCACACTCCGCGTTTCCCGTCTGCGTGCGTTCAGCCGCCCGGGTGCGCCGCAGCGGCCGCAACGGCCTTCGACTCGGCTTTCTCCACCGGGCCGGGGCCGCCCTGGCAGGCGATGTCCTTGCCCTTGCCAGGACCGGTTTCAAAGGTCGCAAGCAGCGCTGCCGGCGGCGTCAGCGTGGCCAGCAGGGCGGCGGCAATGCCGCGCAAAGTGATCTTCTTCACGTCCGCGTGGAAGCCGGGATCCTTGAACGTGCCGTCCACGCGCAGTGGAGCGCGCAAGGCGAGGATGCTGTGGTCCTTGGGCTGCGGCTTCAGGGTCAGGTCGAGGGTCTCGTCGCGAAGGTTGATGGTGCCGGCGCCGAAGATCACCGTGTCCGTGGTGTCGAAGGCCAGGCGCTGGGCGCGCATCAGCCCGTTGCTCACGCCGAACTGGCTGAAGGCGCAGCGCACCGGCACGGTGTGGTCGCCGGTGATCAGGAATTTCAGCGACTCCGCGATATCGATGCCGGCGTATTCCAGCAACAGGTTGCTGATCCGCCCGCTGCCCATCAGCAGGCCGACGTCGCCGTCGGCATGCCCCAGCATGGTCGCCACCGAGTTGCCATTGCCGTGCAGGTCGATGTCGCCGCCGATGCGGCCGACGCTGGTGTCGGTCAGGTCGCGGCCGGGGAAGAGCTTGGGCAGTTGAAGGCCGCGGGCGTGGATCTTCGCGCTGGTCAGCAGGGTGTCCTGGCGCGCGTCCATGCGCAGCCGGCTGCTGATCTCGCCGCCGGCGGCCTGGAAGCTGATCGGATCAAGCCGCAGTACCGCGTCGTCCACGAACAGGTGCGCATCCATGCTCTCGATCGGCAGCGAGGGCGCATTCACGCGCTTGGCGCGCAGGCGCACGTCGGCGTCCATGTGGCGCAGCTTGGCCAGTTCGAAGGGCGTGTCCGGAAGCACGCGCGGGCTGGCTTTGCGCGCGTCCGCCTGCTTGCGCTGCCCGGGCGTTGCGGTTTCGCCGCCATGCGCCTGCGGCGCCGCGCCGATGAAGCCGGCGAGGTCGTCGAAGTCCAGGCGCCTGGAGACCATGTCGGCCTTGAGGAAGGGACGCTGGCCCCCGGTGCGCAGGCTGAGGTCGCCGGCCAGGTCGCTGTCGCCGACCTTGCCGCTGAAGCGGTCGTAGTGCCAGGTATGGTCCTCTCGCGTCAGCAGGCCCTGCAGGCGATAGGGCGGCGAGTCCGGCAGCGCGATGCCCAGCAGCGGAAAGAGCAGGGACAGGTTCGGGCCGCGCAAGCCGAAGTCCAGCTTGAAGCCGTGCATCTGCAGGCCAGCCAGGGTGCCCTTGGCGGTGGCGGACGTCGCACCGGCCGTGGCGTGCATGTCGATGCGGTAGGGCTGACCGGGATCGGCCAGATGGAGCGGCGAGTCGATCCGCCCGGCGACCAGCACGTCGTTGCCGGTGTACAGACCCTTGCCGTCCAGCACGAGCGGTGCGACGCGCGCATCGGCATCGCGCTGTCCACTGCGCACCGAAAAGACCAGGTCGGTGTGCACGCGCGGATCGCGGACGCGGACCGTGCCGGTGCCGACCTCCAGGTCGCGGATTTCCGGCCAGCTCGCTTCGCCATGGGGGAACACCCAATTGGCGCGACCGTCGGGGAGGTGCTCCAGCAGCAGCTTCGGGTCGGTCAGCCGGACCTCGGACAGGATCCAGTCGTGCCGCAGCAATAGCGGGATCAACTCCACCCGCAACTGCAACCTGCCGGCGCTGGCCATCAGCGGCTCGCTTGCGCCCGGCAGGTTGCCAAGGCGCAGCCCGTCCAACGTGATCCGCGGCTTGAGCCCGAGCTTGACGCTCAGGTCGCCGTCGATGTGGAAGGTGCGTCCGGTGGCGGCGCTGACCCGTCGTTCGATCGGATGCTTGAGCATGTTCCAGTCGAACAGCAGCACGGCCGCGACCAGGGCCAGCGCCAGCGCGGCAAACACGGCAAGCACGCGGTGGCGGCGCGGGGCGGCGCGCCAGCGCTCGCGCAGCGGTTGGCGGGGAAGTGCTGGAGCGGTCTGCACCTTGACGTCCATGTCCGGGAATCGCGGCAGGATGGCCCCGGTGGACTGAAGGTCGCTTTAACGGGACCTCGCCGCTATGCTCGCTTCCTTGCCACGCACGGATCGTTCCATGCCTCTGTCCACGCCGCGTCTGGCGGATTTCCCGTGACCGTGGCGCCGCCGACGGCCTTTCGTGTCGGGCTGGTGCAGCAGGCCGACGCATTGCGCGATGCCCTGCAGCGTTGCCTGGAGGCGGGCGGCCTGCAGGTGGACGCGCGGGACCCCGAAGCTGCGCCGGGGTTTGCACTCCAAGCACCCGATGTCCTGCTGCTCTCCGACCTCGCCGCGCCACTGGGCCTGATCACCGACCTGCGTGCGATGCCTGGCCTGGCGAGCGTTCCGATCCTGCTGCTCGCGCGCGATGCCAGCGCCAATGCACGCTGGCCCGCGATCGCGGCTGGCGCCGACGACGTGCTCGCCGAGGACGCGCCGATGGCCGAACTGCTCGCTGCGCTGCAGGCGCGCGTGCAGCGGGCCGGCATGGTGCCCCGCGCTGTCGCCGACCGCCTGGCCGCCAGCACCGGCACCGGCGATGGCGACCGCGAAGGCGACCGCGAAGGCGAGGGCACCGCCCGCCGCACCGGCGCGCTGCGGCGCGGAGAATTCCTCGCCGAGCTCAGGAATGCCCTGCGCGATGCCGCGCCCTGGCAGGTGCTGGTCGCGGTGCGCCTGGACCAGTCCCGGCCACTGGCCGAGTCGCTGGGACAGGCCGCGGCCTTCGAGCTGGAGCAGGCGGTATCCCTGCGGCTGGCGGCGGAGCTGTCGACCGGCGACGCACATGCGCTCTGGATGGAATTCGGTTTCGGGCTATTGGTTCGGCGCGACGATCGGAGCGCCATCGAGGCACTGGCCCGGCGCCTGTGCGCGGCGGTCGCGGCGACGCCATTCGACGTGCGCGGGACATCGCACGCGCTGAGCGTGTCGGTCGGCATCGCGCTTGCACCTGCCGGCGCCGGCGCCGACACCGGCGATGCCGATCGCTGGTTCGCGTCGGCGCATGCCGCGCAGGCCATTGCCCACCGCCTGGGCGGCAACCGCTTCGATGGTGTGCTCAGCCGCGACCACGGCAACATGCCGCCGGAACGCGTGCTGATCATCCGCGAATGGGTGAAGGAAGCGGTCAGTGGCGAAAACGTGCTGGTCGAATTCCAGCCGGTCGTCCCGCTGCAGGATGGCCAGGCCGGGCTATACAGCCTGCAGGCGAAATTGCGCGACTATCGCGCGCCGCTGGCCGGCGTGGCGCGGGCCGATTACCTGAGGCTCGCGCGTGATGCCGGTGCCCTGCAGATGATCGACCGCATGAGCCTGTTCGCCGCCTTCGAGGCGATCGAAGCGGAACGCGCGTTGGGCAGGGATACGCGGGTGCTGGTGCCGCTGGACCTGGCCTCGGTGAACGAGGCGCAGTTGCTCTGGCTCGACGCGGAGATCCGCCGTCGCCGGGCCCATGCCGACGGACTGCTGGTCGAGCTTGACGCCGAACTCGCGCTCGCGCGCGCGGACCTGGCCGCGGTCGTGCAACGGCTCGAGGAACAGGGCGTGGTGATCGCGATCGCCGACGGCTCGGGCGACCTGGAGCGCATCGCCCGCCTGCAGCGCTTGCCTGCGGGACTGCTGCGCCTGCCGCTCGCCGCGCTGGACGGCGTGGGCGCCGAGCGCTTCGCCGAACTGCTGGCGCCCTGGCTGGCCAATGGCCGCGAACTGCTGGTGGATCGGGTCGAGGACGTGACCCGCGTGCATGGCCTGTGGCGGTTGCAGGCGACCTATGCTCAGGGTGATGCGCTCGCCGCCAGCAGCCCCCGCCTCGACTACGAGTTCACGCCGTTCGGCGCCTGATCCCGTCACATTGGTGAACGCCGTCGCGCTTCTTGTGCGCGCCCGGTCACTATTCAATAATCGGGAGGTCACCCCGAGCGGAAGGGCCCCGGCATCAACGGGGGCACGGCGGTGGCCCGTCCGGCCAGGTGGGCCGGAGCTACGCTACCCGCAGTGCGACTGCGGGCAGGCAGGGGGAGTCATCGATGAGGAATGTCAGCATCGTCACGGCGATCGGGCTGTTCGCGCTTGCGAACACCGCCGCCGCCACGGAAGGCAACAAGACCGGCACCGAAGCGCCCGCGCAGAGCAGCAGCATGCGCGCCTATGTCGATTCCAACGGCAAGCTGCGCCAGGCCACCGCCGAAGAGCGCGAGGCCGATGCGCGCCAGGACAATGCCAATGCAAAGGCCCGCGCGGCCAAGGGCCATGGCGTGGTCTTCAAGACCCTGCCCAGCGGCGCCAGGCGCGCGCTGGATACCGAGGGCCAGCTGATGGAATCGGTGGTCGTCAGCAAGAACCCGGACGGCAGCCTTGCCTACAGCTATGTCAGCGGCAACGGCCAGGTGGTCGAAACCCCGGCCCCGCACGCGGAGGAGAAATAATGCGCGCCTCCTCCCTGCGCAATACGCTGTTCAGCCTGGTCGCGGTGGGCGTCGCCTTTGCGGCGATCCCGTCGCAGGCCTCGGCCAACGCCACCATCGTCATCGTCAACAACGATTCTCCAGGCGAAGGCTTCAATGACCCGACCCCGCGCGCGCCGATCGGCGGCAATCCGGGCACCACGGTGGGCCAGCAGCGCCTGAACGCCTTCCAGCATGCCGCCAACGTCTGGGGCGCAACCCTGGACAGCGCGGCGACGATCCGCATCCTCGCGTCCTTCGATCCGCTGACCTGCACCGCGACGTCCGCGGTCCTGGGCAGCGCCGGCGCCATCTACGGCTGGAGCAACACGCCCGGCGCCATTCCCGGCGTCTGGTATGGCGAAGCCCTGGCCAACAAGCTGGCGGGCTTCGACCTGAATCCGCCCGGCACCCCTGGCGACCCGTACAACGGCGCCGACATCATCGCCCGCTTCAACTCCAGCATCGGCACGGTGCCGGGTTGCCTGACCGGCTCCGACTGGTACTACGGCATCGACAACAACCATGGGGCCAACACCGACCTGGTGACGGTCCTGCTGCACGAGTTCGGCCATGGCCTTGGCTTCTCCAGCTTCGTGTCCCGTCCCAGTGGCGCGTACATCTTCGGCGCCCCGGGCGTCTATGACTTGTACCTGCACGACGACAAGACCAACAAGGACTGGACGGCGATGACGGATGCCGAACGCGCCCTGTCCATGAAGAACGGTCGCCAGGTGGCCTGGACCGGTCCCAACGTCACCGCCGGCGTCCCGTCGGTGCTGTCGCTGGGCACGCCCTTGCTGCGCATCAATGCACCCGCGGGCCTGGCTGGGATCTATCCGGTGGGCACGGCATCGTTCGGCGCGGCTCTTGGCTCGCCGGGCGTGACCGGCGACATCGTGGTCGCGACCGACGCGGCGACCGCCGGTGGTCCGAGCACGACCGACGCTTGTACGGCGATCACCAACGCTGCGGCCGTGGCTGGCAAGATCGCCATCGTCGACCGCGGGGCCTGCGGTTTCGCGCTCAAGGCGAAGAACGTGCAGAACGCGGGCGCGATCGCCATGCTGGTGGCCGACAACGCCGCCGGCAGCCCGCCAGCTGGCATGTCCGGCGTCGACCCGACCGTCGTCATTCCTTCGGTCCGGCTCAGCCAGTCCGACGGTGCGGCGATCAAGGCCGCCGTCGGCCCGAACGGCACCCTCGCGCTGGACCTGTCGGTCTACGCGGGCGCCGATGCGGCCGGCCGTGCACTGGTCTATACGCCCGACCCGGTTGCTTCGGGCTCGAACGTGTCGCACTGGGACACGATCGCGTTCCGCAACCAGCTGATGGAGCCGGCGATCAACGGCGACCTGACGCACAGCCTGCAGGCCCCGGAAGACCTGACCCTCGCCGAGATGCGCGACGTGGGCTGGTATCCCGACCAGGACGTGGACGGCGTGCCCGATGGCAGCGACCAGTGCGCCAACTCGGTGCTCGGCGGGACGGTGGTGATCGCAAGCTGCGACTCCGGCGTGCCGAACACCTTCTTCAGCAATGGCTGCAGCATCGTGGACGTGGTCAACCAGTGCGGTGCCTCGGCGGCAACGCATGACGACTTCACCGGTTGCGTCACGCACTTCACCAACGCCCTGAAGGGCGGCCTGATCAGCAACAAGCAGAAGGCCAGCATCCAGCGCTGCGCCGCCAAGGCAAGCATCCCGTAAGGGAGGCTGCAACCGCGCTTGCGCGGAGCATCGTGGTTTCGAAGCCGGCGGGAACGATCCCGCCGGCTTTTTCATGGGCGCCATCGGCACGCCCGGCCGGGGTTAGACTGGCCTCGGGCGGGGAGGACGACATGCGGCCTTGGCAACGGCTACGCAACGACTACGAACTGGGGATCCTCACCTCGTTCGGCGCCTGCGCCGTGGTCGGCATCCTGCCCTTCGCCGTGTACCGGTTCGCCACCGGCAACACCCCGGCGGCCATTCTCGATGCCGGGATCGTGGCCTGCATCTGCTTCGCGGTGTCCCAGGCCTGGCGCAATGCCGATCGGCGTCGCACCCGGCTGTTCATGGCCATCGTCAACACCGTGGCCTGCCTGGCAAGCGCCACCGTGCTGGGGCCGCCAGGGCTGTTCTGGATGTATCCGGCCCTGCTCGGCAACTTCCTGTTGTTGCGGCCGAACGCCGCCGTGCTCGCATCGGCATTCGCCCTGGCGTTCCTGGCGGTGCAGGGCAGGGCCTATGACTCGCTCTCCCAGCTGGCCATGTTCCTCGTGTCGGCCACCGTGTCCGGCCTGATCGCCTTCGTGTTCGCGTCGCGCACGGAGCGCCAGCGCGCCGAGCTCGAGAAACTGGTCACGCTGGATGCGCTGACCGGCATGCCGAACCGGCGCGCGATGGAAAGCGAATTGCAGCTGGCCGTCGAACAGCGGCGTCGCGGTGGCGTCGAGGTCGGGCTCGCGATGCTGGACCTGGACCATTTCAAGTTGGTCAACGACCTGCACGGGCACGAGGCCGGCGACGATGTGCTGGTCGAGTTCGCGCAGATCATGCGCCAGGCCATCCGCAAGGCCGATCGCTGTTTCCGCTTTGGCGGGGAGGAGTTCGTGTTGCTGATGCCGGCCACCGGGCCGTCGGGGTTGCAGGCGATCGATGCCAGCCTGCGCGAGCGCGTGGCCGCCGAATTGCGCTGCCGCGGCGAATGCGTGACCGTGTCCATCGGCGCAGCGGCGCTGCGCCCTGGGGAAGACTGGCAAGCCTGGTTGGCGCGGGCGGACGCAGCCCTCTATCGCGCCAAGGCCGAAGGCCGCAACCGCACCGTCATCGACGCCGGCCCGGTCGCGATCGAGCCGGCTCCCGCAGCGAGCGGGCACGCCTGATCGGGGGGCATGCCGTCCCGGGGCGGGCTGCACGAACCCGAACCGCCGCCGACCGGCCCCATCGCTATGTGCGCCTGCGCACGGAGACGCACCACCGGCTCCACCCAAGCTTGGCATCCCGGCCGCGGCCGACACCGTGGCGCCGCCTCCCGCGGCGCCCGCGCATTGCAGGAAGCAAACACATGAGCGTCTCCAGCGTGATGACCGATAACCCGGCCTGCTGCACGCCCAGCACCCTGGTCCGGGACGTGGCCCGGCTGATGGTGGACAACGACTGCGGTGAGATTCCAGTGGTCGAGGACCTGGCCAGCCGCAAGCTTGCCGGCGTGATCACCGATCGCGACATCGCCACCCGCGTGGTCGCCACCGGCCTGAATTCCGCCGAGGCGCTGGCCTGCGACTGCATGACCCGCGATTGCGTCAGCGTCACCCCGGACACCACGCTCGAGGATTGCTGCGACCTGATGGAAGCCAACAAGATCCGCCGCGTGCCGGTGCTCGATGCCCAGGGCGGCGTGGTCGGGATCGTGGCATTGGCGGACGTAGTGCGCAGCGCCAGCAGCAGCACCTCGGCGGCCGTGGTGAAGGAAGTCTCGACCGACCTATGAGGATCGCGCCGCGCGGGATCAGGGCGTATGCGTTGGCCCTGATCCGCCCGTCGCGCCTGCCGCGCCGGTGGTGATAGGGGATTCGAGCCGGACCACCGGGTAGAGCATGAAGCGCTCGTCCCAGGACGGGTGCCTGCGGGCGAAGAACTCCAGCCGCGCGGAGGGACTGGCCGCGAACGCGGCATCCTCGCGCAACCTGCGATCGAAGGCAGCCTTCACGGCCGGGTCCTTGAGCTGTTCGCGGGCCACGTCCTCGGCGACATAGGCCTCCATGTACTCCTTCTGCTCGAAGGCATTGTTGAATTCGCCCCAGGCGGCCAGCGAGTCGGGCGCCTGCGGCTCCAGCAGGCTCATCACCAGCCGCGCCCTGGGCTGGTCGATCGGGACCAACAGGGCGCCGGCGCCGATGTCGCGGTGTTCCACGCTCCAGCTGCCTTCCAGGGCGACCCGTTGGTGTCCCTCGACGGACTGGGCGCCGAAACTCGCCTTGCTGGCCCGGAACACGCCGACGTCAAGCTTGCCCGGGGCGGTTTCGAGCCTGCTGAAGCGGATCCCGTGCACGGCCAGGCGCGCGGCCACCCAGGCGGCGTGCGCGGCGGGGACGAGGTAGCCGGCGCGCGGGGCGGCTACGACCAGGCCCGGCAGGACTTCGTCGTGCAGGGCCAACTTCCACACCTGCGGTTTCGACTCGTCGTAGTGGGTCACGAGCCCGCCGGAGATGTCCGACTGCGTGCGCGTGTAGGCGTAGCCCAGGAAATCGATGGTGCTGACGTGCTCGCCGTTCTTGAAGTCCAGCTCGACCGGCTGGCCGGCCAGCGCTGCGGCGCGCGCATCGGCCTCGTGTTCCAGCCGCAACCAGTCGGCGCCATGCGTGGCCACCAGGCCAAGCACCGACACGACGGTGTTGCGGGTGATCCGCACGCGGGTCGGGTAGTCCTTCCAGGAATGCGTTTCCACCAGCATGCCGAAGCGGTTGCGCAGCCAGAAATAGCCGGTCGAGAAGCGCGGCGGCGACACGCTGTCGGCGATGCCGGAGGCCGGGTCGTCGTTGTCGATGAAGGAGGGATAGACCGCCAGCGGCAGCGAGCCGCCGGCGCGCAGGTCGGCCAGCACGGCATCGCGGAAGACCGTGCCCGCCGCGCGCAGGGCCGGGTCGCCGGCGTGCAGGGGCTCGACCTGGATGGACACGTCGTGGCGGAACTTGGCGCCGTCGGTCACGTGCAGGTCGATGGTCGCGATCGGGTCCCAGTCGCCGATGAGCTTCAACATCGCCTGCATCTCGGGCGTGTCGGCTTTCACGTAGTCGCGGTTGAGGTTGTAGTTCTGCGCCGTGGTGCGCCAGCCCATCTGCTCGGGGCCGCGCTGGTTGGGCCGGTTCCAGGCGCCGAAGCGCTCGTGCCCGTCGATGTTGAACACCGGCACGAACACCAGCACCTGCCTGTCCAGCGCGCCCTTCGCCGCCTTGCCCTCGAGCACCTCGCGCAGGGCCAGGAAGCCGGCGTCCTTGCCGTCGATCTCGCCGGCATGGATGCCGCCTTGCACCAGCAGGACCGGCAGGTTGCGCGACTTCGCCGCCGCCGGGTCGAGCGCGCCGCTGCGCGAGGCGACCAGGGCCAGCATCGGCCGGCCTTCGGGCGTGCGGCCGAATTCGATGCAGCGCACCGCGTCCGGATACGCAGCCTGGAAACGGGGGCACAGGTCGGCGACTTCGGCATAGCGGCCGGTGCGCAGGAAACCGGAGCGCTCCGATTCGGTTTGCAGCCGGTCCTTCGCAAGGGCGCCGCCCGACAGGCAGGCGAGGGCGAACATGGCGACTGCAGGCAGGGCGAGGGCGGGCAGGGCGAGTGGGGAACGTCGGCGCATGGCGGGCAATCGGGGCTGGGGAGCGGCGATCATGCGGGCCGGCGCGGCCGGATTGCAATTCGCACGCGGCTTGCGCAGGCTGCACGGGTCCCCGCCGTCATCCCGCGCATGCCGAACCTGCTGCCAGCCCCCCTGCGCATCCCCCTGGTCGCCGCCGTAATCGTGCTCAGCACGGTCGTGCATACGCTGGTGCTGTTCGCGATCGCCATTCCCAAGGCCCTGCTGCGGTTGCAGGGTTTCCGCGCTGGCTGCGGGCGCCTGCTGGTGCGCATCGCCGAATCCTGGATCGGGGTCAACAGCTGGCTGATCGACCACGCCACGCCGACTCGCGTACTGGTGGAAGGCGGCAGCGGGCTGCGCCGCGATGGCCACTACCTCGTGCTGGCCAACCATCGCAGCTGGGTGGACATCCTGATCCTGCAGCACGTGTTGAACCGGCGCGTTCCGCTGATGCGCTTCTTCCTCAAGAGCCAGCTGATCTGGGTGCCCCTGCTGGGCCTGGCCTGGTGGGCGCTGGACTTCCCCTTCATGCGGCGCTACTCGCGCAAGGTGCTGGCGCGGCGGCCGGAACTTGCGGGCCGCGACATCGCGGCCACGCGCCGGGCCTGCGAGAAGTTCCGCGGCCTGCCGGTGGCGATCATGAATTTCGTTGAAGGCACGCGGCTGACCGAGGACAAGCGCCGCCGCCAGGATTCACCCTATGCGCAGCTGCTCCGGCCCAAGGCCGGCGGCATTGCCCTGGTGCTCGATGCGATGGGCGAGGCCCTGCACTCGGTGCTCGACGTCACCATCGCCTATCCCGCGGGCACGCCGACCCTGGCCGACCTGGTCGCGGGACGCATCCCGGGCATCCGCGTGGACCTGCGCGAGCGGGCCATTCCCGACGAACTGCGCGGGCTCGACTACGAAGGCGACGCCAGCGCGCGGGTGCGCTACCAGCGTTGGCTCAACGGCCTGTGGCTGGAGAAGGATGCGCTGCTCGCCCGGATGCTGGAGCCGCTGACTTGATCGTGTCCGCGACGCTCGTGCTGATCGCGGTGACCAGTGCCGCCAGCCTGGTGGCGCTGCGCAACCCGACCATGCTCGCGGCGCTGCTGATGTGGACGACGGCGGTGCGCCGCGGCGAGTGGTATCGCCTGCTGAGCTACGGCTTCGTGCACGCGGACTTCCCGCACCTGCTGTTCAACATGGTCACCCTGTATTTCTTCGGCAGGGTGGTCGAGTCGTTCTACGTGGAGCACCTGGGGCCCCTGGGCTTCTACCTGTTCTACCTGCTCGGGCTGCTCGCCTCGATCCTGCCGAGCTACTTCGACCATCGCGACGATCCCGAGTACCGCAGCCTGGGCGCATCGGGTGCGGTGTCGGCGGTGCTGTTCGCCTTCATCCTGTTCGAGCCATGGGCCGGCATCTACTTCTATTTCATCCCCGTGCCGATCCCGGCGGTGCTGTACGCGGTGCTGTTCGTCGGCTATAGCCTTTACGAAGCGCGGCGGGGCAAGGGCCGGGTCAACCACAGCGCACACCTGTGGGGTGGCGCGTTCGGCGTGGCCTTCACCCTGGTGTTGCAGCCGGACCTGGTCAGCCGATTCCTGGACGCGTTGTCGCGCCCGCATTTCGGCTAGGCGTCGCCGGCCTCGAGCAGGCTGCGCAGGCGCCGCACTTCGTCTTCCAGCGCCGCGACCCGTGACTCCAGCGACACGCGTCCCGCCCCGCGCCAGGCCACTGCCGCGGCGTCGACCACATCGCCGTCGCCGTGCTCGGCATCGTCGCTGTCGCCATCGCGTGCCGGTCCGCGCTGGTGCGCTGCCAGCAGGGCATCCACCGGACCGGACAGCAGGTGCATGTAGCGGTCCTCGCGCTGGCCGGACGCGCGCCCGAGCCGCACCACCAGGGACGGACGGCGCTGCATCAGGCGATCGAGGGCTTCGCGCACGGCACCCGGGCCGTCGAAATCGGCCAGGCGCTCGCTGCGCGTCGCCAGTTCCGCCAGTGTCTGCGGGCCGCGCAGGAGCAGCAGGCTGACCAGGGCCTGCTGGCGCAGGGTCATCGAGAACGCCTGCGCGACGCGATGTTCCCAGCGCTGTGCGCGGGCCCCGTGCACCGAGCGCACCCAGCCCCGACCCTCCATGGTGCGCAGCGCGTGGCCGAGTTCGCCCGCTTCAAACGCGGTGACCGGCTCGCGGTTGTTCTTCTGGTTGCAGGCCAGTTGCAGTGCATTGACCGTCAGCGGATAGGCCTCCGGCGTGGTCGCCTGCTTCTCGACGAGGGCGCCGAGGATGCGGGCTTCCAGCGCATCCAGGACCGGCAGAGGAGGGGCGGCGTCCGCGCTCTCCGGTGCATCGGGATCGGGCGAATCGCTCACCCCGCGATCCTCAGCTCTGGCGGATGTCGAAGCCGGGCGTCTCGTTCAGGCTGCCATCGGGTTCGAGTACGGCAAAGTGCTTGCGGTCGCCGTCGAAGACCACGGCAACGGGCGGCTGGAAGGGCTTGCGCCGGACGAATTTCAATTCCCAACCGAATTGCTCCAGGCCCTGCAGCGTGGTGCGCTGGGCTTCGTTGAGGTCGCGCTTGAGTACGCTGGACAGTTCACGCAGTCCCTTGCGGCGTTCCATACCTGACATGGCCACGGGCCTCCTCGATCATTCGTGCTCGATCGCGACGTCCGGGGAAACGTCGTGCGCTGCAAGGGGGCGGCTACTGCGCGGATTGGAGCATAGCGAGCCTCGAAACGAAAGAGTCATCACGCCGCGCCGCGCGCCGCGTGCAGCCACTCGGCCGCCGCGAAGCCGGCCACGCGCCCGCTGGCGAGGCTCGCGTTGAGCAGGTAGCCGCCGGTCGGCGCATCCCAGTCGAGCATTTCGCCCGCGAAGAATGCACCGGGTCGCGCGCGCGCCATCAGCCCGGCGTCGAGCCCCTCGAGGCGCAGGCCGCCGGCGGTGCTGATCGCCTCGGCAAGCGGCCGCGGGCGCTGCAGCACGATCGGCAGGGACTTGATCTGGTGGGCGAGGGCAGCCGCGTCGAGCGCGGCGCCCCGCCCCAGGCATTCGTGCACCAGGCCGGCCTGCACGCCGGCCAGTCCCAGGCTCCGCCGCAACACTTCGCTGAACGAGCGGCCGTTGCGTGGGCGGGACAGGCGTTGGGCAAGCGCCGCTTCGTCGTGGCCGGGCGCCAGGTCGAGGAGGAGCCGGGCCCGCCCGTCGCGCGCGATGGCATCGCGCAGGCGCGCGGACAGGGCGTACACCAGGCTGCCCTCGACGCCGGTGGCGCTGATGACGAACTCGCCCTGCAGCGGCGCGGCATCGCTGCCGTCGTCCACCCGCAACCAGGCATGTTTCACCGGATGCCCGGCGAACCTCGCGGAGAAATGTTCGCTCCAGTCCACGTCGAAGCCGCAGTTCGACGGCAACAGGGGCGCGATCGCAAGCGCCGGATCGAGCCAGCGCGTCCACGCGCTGTCGCTGCCGAGCTGCGGCCAGCTGCCGCCGCCGAGTGCAAACACCACCGCATCCGCGGAAACCGTCGTCGTGCCCTCGGCGGTTTCGAACTCCAGCGCCTGCGCGGCGCCTGGCTGCCAGCCGACGCAGCGATGCTTCACGTGCACCCGCAGCCCGGCGCCGCGCAGGCGGTGCAGCCATGCGCGCAACAGCGGCGCGGCCTTCATGTCGAGGGGAAAGACGCGACCGGAACTGCCGATGAAGCTGTCCACGCCCAGGCCGCGCGCCCAGTCGCGCAATGCATCGGAGTCGAGGCGGTCGAGCCAGGCGCCGACATCGGCATGGCGGGCGCCATAGCGCGCATCGAACGCGGGCCGGGGCTCGGAATGCGTGAGGTTGAGGCCACCGCGCCCGGCGATCAGGTACTTGCGGCCGACCGAGCCCTTGGCTTCGTACAGGTCGACGGCGATGCCGCAGCCAAGCGCTGCTTCGGCGGCCATGAGGCCGGCGGGGCCGCCACCGACCACGGCCAGTCGCGGCGGGCTGGCCGGCGCGGGCCGGC
>JANXUD010000121.1 GCA_025352045.1 Gammaproteobacteria bacterium
TCTACGATTGCCGTCCGTACGTGTCGGGCAATACCGAGACCTGCAGCTTCACGCCGGCGGCCAACACCACCTACTACGTGAATGTGCGTGCGTACGCGTCCTACTCGGGCGTCAGCCTGAAGGGCACCAGCAACTGATCCATCGCGTCATTGCGTGAAACCTGGACCCCGGCTTCGGCCGGGGTTCTTTTTTGCGTCGCCGGGGGGGTATCGGTCAACTTGTGACGCGCGGCGTCAGCCTCGCCCGACGCGTTCGGCGAACCGGGACGAGCCTGCTTCCGCCAGGCCGGGACGGGCAGTCCGGCGACCCGACCACACGAATGGCCGCATCGGACCAGCTTCCGCGTATTGGCTAAGAATGGTGAAGTGCTCCACGGATTGGGGGCGCCCGCCGTCCAGCCAAAGCGGGAAAGTGTGGCGCTTGACACACTCTTTCCACGCTGGGTATGGTCGCTGCGCTGTTCAGGCAGTCGAGGCAGTACCGGCAACACGGGGTGGTACGCCCAAGCCTGGCGAAACCAAGGGGTTGGTTTTCGCCTGGTCATTCTTCCGTCAACAAGGGAAACGGAAATGCATTTGAAAGATGGATCCATCCAGGCGACTGGCGCCGGGCGTTCGCAGGCGCGCATCCGCACCCTGGCCCGGAACGGCCGGCGCGTGCTTTCCGCATTCCTTGTGTCGGCCCTGTTCTGGGCCCTCCCGGCGGCGGCCCAGCCGATCGGCACCAGTGCCGCCCTGCAGGACGCCAGCTGCGCGGGTGACCGCGGCCAGGGCACCCTGGGTTGCACCGCGGGCGAGTTCACCGTGCAGGCCGCGGTGCAAGAGGCGACCGGCACCCTGCCCACCTGCACCATCGGTGGCACGGCGGAGATCGACATCCGCGTGCACCTGCTCGGCTCCAATACCCAGCGCAACGACGCCGCCTTCTTCGTCGGCCAGGCCGGAAACGACCCCAAGATCCAGGGCTCCGGCCTCTGCTCCGTTGCGACGTTCCCGACCACGCCCGCGCCTTACCTGGTCGGCGACGGTGACGTGTGCGGCGACTTCGCCGGCAATGGCGACGCATTCCTCGACGTCACTGCGGTCAAGGTGGCCTGCATCTTCGGCACCGACCCGGCGCAACCCGACTACGGCCTGCTGAAGCTGCCGTACACGCTCACCTACTGGCAGGGCAATGGCGCCGTCTGCACCGGCCCCGCGACCGCGACCAGCGGCACCAAGTCCAAGTGCAACTCGGGCACCGGCACCGTCGCCGGCGTCAACCTGCAGGGCTTCGTCGACATCACCAAGCAGACCGTCCCGGACGGCGACCTCACCTTCTTCAACTTCACGACCACCGGCACCGCGCCGTTCGACCCGCTCACCGACGGCACCTTCCAGCTCCAGGACGGCCAGACCCACCGCGTCGAGACCGTGGTCAACGCCACCACCAAGACCATCACCATCACCGAGGCAAGCACGGTCGGCTGGAACGACACCGCGGTCATCACCTGCGTCGACTACCTCGGCGCCCCGGTCGGCAGCTCCGTCACCATCAACGGCGCGCTGCGCACCTTCACCGCCTCGCTCGACCTCGCGCACCCGGCGGTGGCCTGCACCATCAACAACACCAAGGGCGTGCCGCTGAGCGTCTCCAAGAGCTGGGTGAACGGCCACATCGGCGACACCGCCACGCTGACGACCACGGGCGCGGCCTCCAACCTCAACTATGTGTCGACGGTGGATTCGGGCACCGAGGTCGATTCCGCGACCCCGATCATCGTCACCAGCGGCAATGTCATCACCCTGTCCGAGGCGATCGGCGCCGGCGCCGGCGTCAACTACACCTCCGCGCTCGCCTGCACCGGCAACGTCACGCCGCTGAGCGGCAACACGCTGACGGTCGGCCCGACCGATACCGGCATCGCCTGCACCTGGACCAACACCCGCAAGTCGGCCACGCTGACCGCCCAGAAGACATGGTCCAACGGCGTGACTGGCGACGCGGTGACCATCACCACCACCGGTGGCACGAACAACGTCAATTTCGCGACCACCTCGACCCAGCCGTCGCAGACCCAGACCGACGCGACAACGTACACGGTGTTCGCCGGCGAGGCGCTGACCTTCTCCGAACTGTTCACCACCGGGCTGCCGGGTGATTACGCGACCAGCCTGGCCTGCACCGGTAATGGCACCGCGCTTGCCGGAAGCGTGCTCACGGTCAACCCCGCGGACACGGCGATCACCTGCACCTACACCAACGCGCGGACGCCGGTGAACCTCACCATCCGCAAGTCCTGGGTGAACGCGATCGTCAATGACGCGGCCACCGTTTCGACGGTGGGTGCGATCAACAACGTAAGCCTGCCATCCGTCGCGGGAGCCCCCACCGAGATCGACGCCGCGACGCCAGTCCAGGTGTTCGCCGGCGAAGTCATCACGATCGGCGAGATCTTCAACACCGGCTCGCCCGGGAACTACAACGCGAGCCTGGCCTGCACCGGGAACGGGACGCCGCTCGCCGGCAACCAGCTGACCGTCACGGCCGGCGACACGGCGATCGTCTGCACCGAGACCAACTCGCGCCTGTCCGCCACCCTGACCCTGGCCAAGCACTGGGTGAATGGTGCCGCCGGCAGCTCGATCACGGGCAGCGGCACCGGCGGCATCAACACCGCCACCGTCAACTCGGTCGCCACGGGCGGCGACCAGACCAGCACCGGAACCACGGTGAATGTGTTCGTCGCCGAGCAGATCACGCTTGCCGAGGCCTTCAACAGTCCCGACCAGGCCAACTACACGTCCGGCCTGGCCTGCACGGGCAACGGCACGGTGCTCGCGGGCAACGTGCTGACGGTGAACGCGGCCGACACGGCGATCACCTGCACCTTCACCAACACGCGTGCCACCGGCTCGCTGACCCTGGCCAAGACCTGGGTCAACGCGAACATCGGCGAGACCGCGGCCCTCACCGGTAGCGGCGGCGCCAACCCGGCGTCCCTGAACTCCACCGCGGGCGCTGCGAACGAAACCGACCTTGGCGCGCCCGTCACGGTGTCGGCCGGCGAGCAGATCACGCTGGCCGAGACGATCGGTGCGGGGCAGGGCGGAAACTACGTCCAGGCACTGGCTTGCAACGGCGGCTCGCTCGCGGGCAACGTGCTGACCATCGGCGCGACGCCGGGGGCCGTCACCTGCACCTTCACCAACACCCGCGCCTCCGGCACCTTGACCCTGGCCAAGACCTGGGTGAATGCGCGCGTGAACGACACGGCCGTGCTGAGCGGCACCGGCGGCGCCAATCCGGCCAGCCTGAACTCGACCGCCAACAGCGCGAACGAAACCGACAGCAGTGGCCAGTTCACGGTCTCCGCCGGTGAAGTGATCACCCTTTCCGAGAGCATCGGGGCGGGCGCTGGCGTCAACTACAACTCTTCGCTGGGCTGCACCGGCCTTGGCGGCGGCACCACCCTGGTCGGCAACGTGCTGACCATCGGCGCCTCGCCCGGGGCGATCGTCTGCACCGAGACCAACTCGCGCAAGACCGCGACCCTGGCCTTGACCAAGACCTGGACCAACGCCGCGCTGCTCAATGCGGTGACGGTCAATGGCAATTCCACCGAATCCGGCCTGCACGCGCTGAACTCGGTGGCAAACGCCGCCAATGAAACCGACACGGCCGCCACCTTCCAGGTGTTCGCCGGCGAAGCGATCGCCTTCAGCGAGAACTTCACGGTCGGTTCGGTGGCGAATTACACCTCGTCCCTGGCCTGCTCGGGCAATGGCACGGCACTGGCCGGCGCCTCGCTCACCATCAACCCGGCCGACACGGCGATCAGTTGCGGCTACACCAATGCCCGCATCGGCTCGACCCTGACCGTCCGCAAGACCTGGGTCAACGCCACCGTCGGCAACGCAGTGACGGTCACGACGGCGGGCGGCGTGAACAGCGCCAACGTCGCCTCGACCGCCAACACCCCCAGCGAGACGGACGCCGGCACGCCGGTCAACGTCTTCGCCGGCGAGTCGATCACCATCTCGGAGGCCTTCACCAGCGGCTCCGCGGCCAACTACACCTCGTCGCTGGCCTGCACCGGGAACGGCACGCCTCTCGAAGGCAACGTCCTGGCCATCACGGCCGGTGACGAATCCATCGTCTGCACCGAGACCAACACCCGCCTCGGCGGCACGCTGACCCTGCGCAAGACCTGGGTCAACGCCATCGTCGGTGACGCAGTGACGGTCAGCGGCAACGGCGGGATCAACCCCGCGGCCCTGGCTTCCTCGGCGGGCGCGGCGAGCGAAACCGATACCGGCAGCGCGGTCAGCGTGTTCGCCGGTGAGGCGATCACGATCTCGGAAGCCTTCACCACGGGTTCGGCCGCGGCCTACAACTCGGTGCTCAGCTGCACCGGGAACGGCACGCCGCTGGCGGCAAACGTGTTGACGGTGGGCGCGGCCGACACGGCCATCGTATGCACCGAGACCAATACGCGGATCGCCTTCCCGATCCTCAACGTCACCAAGACGGCGACGCCGACCACCTTCGTCGTCGGCCAGCCGGCCAGTTACGCGATCACGGTGACCAACGGTGGCAGCCTGGCGACGTCGGGCAACATCACTATCGCCGACACGCTGGCGAACGGCATCACCCTGGTCAGCGCCACCGGCGCCAACTGGAACTGCACCGGCACCACGACGCTCAGCTGCACCTTCAGCGGTACCCTGGCGGCCGGCGCGAGCACCACGCTCACGGTTAACGTCGCGGTTGCCACGACGGCCACGACCGGCAACAACACCGCCACCGCAAGCGGCGGCGGCGATGCTACCTGCCCGGCGGCCGGCCACTGCACCGGCACGGTCCAGGTGCCGATCCAGCCCCAGGGCCCGTCGCTGAGCATCGTCAAGAGCGCCAATCCGGTACGCATCAACGCCGGATCGCTGATCCTGTACACGCTGACGATCACCAACATCGTCAACTACGACGTCACCGATGCGCAGGTCCGCGACATGCCGCCCAACGGCCTGGCGTACGTGACCGGCAGCGGCCGGATCTATGACGCGAACGCGGCCAACAACGTCGTGTCCGGGGCCCGTCCGATCGTGTTCGACGGCGTGGACGTGCAGCAAGGCCAGACCATCCGCATCCAGTACCTGCTGCGAGCGGGTGCGGCCCTGGCGTTCGGCGAATACACCAACTACGCCCAGGCCTTCCGCCTCGGCCGTCCGATCTCCAACATCGCCTCGTTCACGGTCTACTCCGAGACTGGCGCCGACCCGCTGCTCGAGCAGACGCGGATCCTTGGCAAGGTGTTCGACGACCAGAACGGCAACGGCTGGCAGGACCCGGGTGAGCGCGGCGTGCCGGGCGTCCGGATCGCGGGCGTCGAAGGCCTGGTCTCCGTGACCGACGCCTACGGCCGCTACCACCAGGAGGGCATCGTGCTTCCGAACCAGGAGCGCGGCATGAACTACGTGCTCAAGCTCGACAAGTCCACCTTGCCGCCGGGCGCCACGATCACCACCGAGAACCCGTTGCTGCGCCGGATCACGGCCGCCATCCCGGCGCGCTTCGACTTCGGCGTGAAGCTGCCGGCCACCCCGTCGGTGGCGGCGAGCTCGGAGGACGTGGACCTGGGCGAGATCAACTTCACCCCGGGCAGCACCGAGATCCGCCCCGAGTACCAGGGCGTGCTGGACCGCATCGCCAACGACGTCAAGGCACACCAGGCCGGTGAGGTGTTCATCGACAGCGCGAACGGCAACTCGCCGCTCGCCTTCGAGCGCGCCGGCAAGGTCCGCGACCAGATCGTCGCGCGACTGTCGGAACCGGAGCGTGCGAACTTCACCATCACGGTGCGCTTGCAGGCGAAGGACGGCACGACCGGCACCATGGGCGTGAGCGACGAGATCAGCCTCGGCCAGGTGTTCTTCGACACCGACAAGTCGACGATCAGGCCGGAGTTCGAATCGCTGCTCGACAAGATCGCCGCCAGCATCGAGGCGGTGGGTTCCGGCCGGGTGAACATCGTCGGCCATGCCGACCTGCGCGCCTCGACCGAATACAACCAGGCCCTGGGTCTGCGCCGCGCGAACTCGGTCTACGACGCGATCGCCAAGCGACTGAGTCCGGAAGCGCGAACAAAACTTAGCGTTGAAGTCGAGAGTGCCGCCCAGGCGCCGGGAGCCGGTCAGTGAATAGGAACCGTCAGTTCATGAAAACTCGGATGAAGCTGCTCGATTACACCCTGATCAGCCTGCTCGGCACGCTGGCGCCCGCGGCATGGGCCCAGACCGCGCCGGCGCCGGCGCCCGCGCCGACCGACCAGACGGTGGTGAAGATCCGGAGCGAAGGCGAGGCCGGGTCGGTCGACACCTCGCCGGCGGGCCTCCAGGCCTTCCGTCGCGTCGACGTCACGCAGATGAACCCGGGCACGATCCCGGTCTCCGGCCACTTCGTGATCAACCTGCCCACGGGCGGGATGATCTGGGCGACCGAAGATCCGCAGCTCGCGTCGCCGGTGCTGAACGTGCAGGCCGGTTCGCTGGTTGGCTTCGCGGACGGGAAGATCACCGGGCCGGTGAGCTTCCAGACCTACAGCAACTACGCGGCCTTCGCGAAGACCTTCGAGTTGCTGATCTATCGCGGGACCGATACCGACCTCATCGAGCCGCTGGTGACCCTGCCGGGCTCCGCGGTCAATTTCGGCACGGTGCAATGGGATGGCGCGCTTCCGGCCGGCCTGAACCTGCACGAAGGTGACGAACTGCAGTACGTGCTGCGCGTGACCGGCAACGACGGCAACGTCGATGAAACCCTGCCCAATCGCCTGCAACTGGTGCGGCCGGAACAGCTCAAGCGCAGCCTCGACCAACTGGTGCGCAATGGCGTCGGCAACTTCCAGGGCCTGAGCGCGAGCCAGATCCAGCAGCGCGACCTGCAGTCGGCGATCAATGGCACCAGCAACCTGCGCCAGCAGAACATCGCCGTGTACGGCTCCAGCGTGCGCGTGGTCGGCCAGGACATCCCGAAGGACATGCCGATCAGCATCAACGGGCAGCCCCAGCCGATCGACCTCGAGCGCAAGTTCGCGGCCGAGTTCCTGCTGCCGATCGGCCACCACGCCTTCGACGTGCAGACCGGCGCGGGTCCGGCGGCGGCGCATCGCCAGCTCGACATCGACGTCACCGGCAAGTACTTCTTCATGGTCGGCCTGGCCGACCTGACCTACTCGCACAACAAGATCAGCGGTTCGGTCGCGCCGGTCGGCCTCGCAGACCGCTACGACGACACGCTCACCGAGGGGCGGCTGGCGTTCTACCTGAAGGGAAAGATCCAGGGCAAGTACCTGATCACCGCGCAGGCAGACACCACCGAGCGCGAGGTCGGGCACCTGTTCAAGGGTTTCTTCGACAAGGACGCGCGGGATATCTTCCGTCGCCTCGACCCGGACCAGTACTACCCGGTGTATGGCGACGACTCCACGACCTACCGCGACGTCGACACCCAGGGCAAGCTGTACGTGCGCGTGGACTGGGACAAGAACCAGGCGCTGTGGGGCAACTACTCCACCGGCCTGACCCACAGCGAGTTCAGCCAGTACGTGCGCAGCCTGTATGGTGCGGCGATCTCGTGGCGCAGCCATGACTCGACGTCCCTGGGCGAGCCGCGCTACAAGCTGCGGGCCTTCGGCTCCGAGGCGCAGAACGCACCCGGCCATACCGAGTTCCTCGGCACCGGCGGCAGCCTGTACTACCTCAAGCACAGCGACCTGCTGCCGGGTTCGGAGCACGTCACCCTGGAAACCCGCGACCAGGTCACCGGCCGCGTCGAAGTGCGCACCGAACTGATCCGCGGCATCGACTACGAGATCGACGAGCTCCAGGGCCGCCTGATCCTGACCCGTCCGCTGATGCAGATCGTGCGCGACAACCTGCCGACGATCACCCGCGACCAGCCGCTGGATGGCTTCAGCAACATCCTGCTGGCCGACTACGAGTACGTGCCCCAGGGCTTCGACACCAAGCAGATGACTTCGGGCGTCAGCGGCAAGGCCTGGATCGGCGACCACTTCGCGATCGGCGGCACCTACGTGGACGAGAACCGCTCCGGCGACGATTACACCCTCGGCAGCGTGGACCTGACCCTGCAGGCCGGCCGCGGCACCTACCTCAAGGTCGAGCAGGCGCACACCAGGCAGCAGGCGGCGCCGATCTTCTATTCGGACAACGGCGGCCTGAGCTTCGTCCAGACCAATGGCTTCACCGAAGAGAACAAGGGTGACGCCAAGAGCGTCGAGGCCCGCGCGAACTTCAAGGAACTTGGCTGGACGCAGCGCGAATGGACCGTCGGCGCCTGGTGGCGCGACGTGGACGCCGGCTTCTCGATCGCCCGGTATTCGCTCGGTTACAACACCAAGGAAAAGGGCGTCGAATTCGCCGGCCAAGTGACCGACGACGTCCGCCTGAGCGGCCGCTGGAGCGACGCGAGCCGGGGCGGAGAAGGCGTCACCGAAGGCAACGTGATGCTCGAGTGGCGCATCGGCGAGAACGACAAGCTGGTCGGCGAATTGCGACATGTCACCGAGAACCACTACTACGGCAGTGGCAAGGGCACGCTGGCGGCGGTGAAGTACAGCCACCGGTTCGGCAAGAACCTCGATGTCTATGGCGTGGCCCAGGTCACGGTGGACAACGACCACGGAAAGTACGCCGACAACGATGCCTACACCCTTGGTGCGCGCTACCTGTTCGGAAACCTGTCGTCCTTCGGCGGCGAGTTGACCCACGGCGACCGCGGCAACGCGGCCACCCTGGATGCCGAGTACCAGTTGAGCCCGATGCACACCTTGTACGCGGGCTATACCTACTCGACCGACACCACCTCGGGCGATCCCCTGTTCAGCACGCGCCAGCCCAGCGGCCTGACCCTTGGCCAGCGTTGGCGCGTCTCGAACCAGGTCAACCTCTACAACGAAAGCCAGTTCCTGAAGCAGCGCGGCGAAAGCGGCATTGCACACACCTTCGGCATGGATTTCTATCCGCGCGAAGGCTGGAGCGCCGGTTTCACCTTGCAGAAGGGCGAGCTCAACTCGGCGACCAATCCCAGCCTGCCGCCTCCGCCGCCGCCACCGCCACCGCCGGTTGTGGGGGAGACCGTCACGGCCCAGGCCTCGCTGCTGGGCAACTACGTCGTCGACCGTCGCGCGATCAGCGTGAATGTCGGCCACACCAGCCCCACGGCGCAGTGGAACAGCAAGATCGAGTACCGCCGCGACTCCGGCGATGCCGACCGCACCCAATGGGTCAGCACCAGCCGCATCATGTTCAAGGTCAATTCGGACTGGCGCATCGCCGGCCGCCTGAACTGGAGCAAGACCGACGACCAGAACAACCCGACGCTGGGCGCCAAGTTCGTCGAGGGCAACGTGGGCTTCGCCTACCGCCCCGTGGCCAACGATCGCCTGCAGGTGCTGGGCAAGTACACCTACCTCTACGACCTGGCGAGCTTCGGCCAGGATTCGCTGAGCGAGTACGACCAGCGTTCGAACATCCTGTCGCTGGAAGGCATCTGGCGCGCCAACAAGCAGTGGGAAGTCGCCGGCAAGGTGGCCTACCGCAAGGGCGAGGCACGCCTGGCCCGGGGCGAGGGTGGCTGGTACGACTCCACGGCCAGCTTCTATGCCGTCCAGGCGCGTTACGACCTGGCCTGGAAGTGGGATGCGCTCATCGAGCACCGCTGGCTGACCGTGGACCAGAACGACAGTACCCGCAGCGGCTGGCTGGTTGGCCTGGATCGCCATGTCGGCGAGAACTTCCGGGTTGGCCTGGGCTACAACTTCACCAGCTTCTCCGACGACCTCGCGGTCCTGGACTACGACCACAAGGGCTGGTTCCTCAACGTCACCGGTACCTACTGAGGTCCGGAGCCTGCCTGGCAGGCACGCGCGTCCCGCAACGAGAAACGCCCGGCATCGCCGGGCGTTTTCTTTCCTGCCATCGGGCGGACCGCAAGGCCGGACGCGGGCGTCCGCGCCCTAGACTGCCTCGAACCGGTTGGCAGCGACGTTCTTGCGCACCTTGCGCGGGTCCCAAACCCGGCCGTTCATGGCGATGTACACGCCCTCGGGCAGCGACTGGACCGCGCCGACCGCGGTGCCGATGTTGAATTCGGCGTCGGAGCCGCGGAAGCGTGCGGGATTCAGGGCCCCGGTCAGGACGATGGTCTTGCCGGCGATCCCGGCCAGCACCGCCGCCGTTTCGACCATGGTGTCGGTACCGTGGGTCACCAGCACCTGGCGCATCGGTTGCGCGGCGATCGTGGCGCGAAGCAGCTCGCGGTCGGCCGCGTCGATGTGCAGGCTGTCCTTGCGCAGGATCGGGATGACGCTGAAACGGAATGCGACGCCGAGCTCCTGGAGGATCCGGCCGATCTGCGGTTCGCCGACCTGGTAGTCGGACTTGTCGTCGAAGTACACCTTGTCGATGGTGCCGCCGGTGGTGACGATCAACAGTTCTTCCATGGCCGGCTCCCGAAACTGCGGCGATTATACGTTCGCGCCGCCGCCGCGCTTGCCGGCGAAGCGCGCGCGCATCCCGTCCCAGCTGACCAGCACGGCCAGCGCCGCGGCCAGCAGCGCTTCGGCGAGGGCCGGGCCGCGGTGGACAGGCGAGGCGACCGCCTCGACCGTGCCGTGCACGAGGTAGGGCAGGGCCAGCACGCCCGCCCAGAACCAGCCCTGCGGCCGCCGCGAAGCCAGCAGCAGCCCGAGCAGCAACAGCGGCAGCGAGTACACGGCCGCGGCCAGCGTGACGCCGTGCCACAGCCATTGCACCACGACCAGGGCGAGCAAGGCCGCCACGGCGGCGCGGTGGGCAGGCGTCACGAGGCGAGCTTCCGTGCGGTTTCGGCCACGCGACGGCCCAGTGCGCGGGCTAGCAGCTTCTCGTCTTCGGTCAGCGGCAGCGCGTCGTCGTCGCCCGCGACATGGCTGGCGCCATACGGCGTGCCCCCGCTGCGGGTCGCATGCAGGCCCGGCTCGGTGAACGGGATGCCGACCAGCAGGGCGCCGTGGTGCAGCAGCGGCAGCATCATCGTCAGCAGGGTGCTTTCCTGGCCGCCATGCATGGTGCCGGTGGAGGTGAAGCAGGCGGCCGGCTTGCCGACCAGGGTGCCGCTGACCCACTCGGCGCCGGTGCCGTCGAGGAAATGCTTGAGCGGCGCGGCCATGTTGCCGAAACGGGTCGGGCTGCCGAGGATCAGCCCCGCGCATTCGGCGAGGTCGGCATGGTGCACGTAGGGCGCGCCTTGCTCCGGCACCGCTGGCGCGGCGACCTGGGTAACCGGGGCAACCGCCGGTACCGTGCGCAGGCGCGCGCCACAGCCGCCTTCCTCGACGCCGCGCGCGACCTGGCGCGCCAATTGCGCCACGGAACCGCCGCGGCTGTAGTACAGGACCAGGATCTCGGGCATGGGCACTCCTCAGGCGCACAGCCTATCCGAAGCGGCCCGTTCGCGGCATCGTCGCGCCGGCTGCGCTACGCTTCGGCCATGCCACAGACACCCGATTCCGCCATCCTGGTGTTCCGCCGCTGGCTTTCCCGCGTCGACCGCGAACGGATCAGCCATTTTTCCCGGTTCCTGCTGCGCCGCTTCGTGGACGACCGCTGCTTCGAGTCCGCCGGGGCGCTGGCCTACACCACGCTGTTCGCGATCGTGCCGTTCTCGGCGGTGGTCTTCGCGATGCTATCCGCGTTCCCGGCCTTCCATGACTGGGGCGCGCGGGTGTCCGAATTCGTGTTCTCGAACTTCGTGCCGTCCTCGGTCGCCGGCGGCGTCAAGGACTACCTGCAGCAGCACGTTGGCGGCGCCACCAGCCTGACCACCAGCGGCGCGATCGCCCTGGTCGCCTCGGTCCTGGTGACGATGTGGAGCATCGAGCAGACCTTCAACCGAATCTGGCGGGTGCCATCCACCCGGCCCAAGCTCACCCGCATCCTGATGTACTGGACCCTGCTGACCCTGGGTTCGCTGCTGGTGGTGGCGGCGCTGGCGGCCACCTCGGCCCTGTTCTCGATCCCGGCGCTGGCCGGCGTCCAGGCACACGGCGCGGGCGAGCAGCTCCTGCGCTACCTGCCCCATGCGCTCGAGCTGGTCACCTTCAGCGCGGCGTACTGGTTCATCCCGCACCGGACCATCCCCCTGCGCTTCGCCATCGCCGGCGGCGTGCTGGCGAGCTTTGCCTTCGAAGGGCTGAAATGGGGCCTGGCGATCTACCTGCGCAACGCGTCCTACCAGCAACTCTATGGCGTGCTGGCGGTCATCCCCATTTTCCTGATCTGGGTCTATAGCAGCTGGCTGGTCGTGCTGTTCGGCGCGTCGCTGGCCGCATCGCTCGCGTCCTTCCGCTACCAGCCGCGCGCATTGCGCCTGACCCGCGGCGCCGAGCTGTATGCGGTGATGCGCCTGCTTGGCCGCTTCGAGGAAGCCCGGCGCAATGGATTGGGCCTGCACCTGGCGCAGATCCGCCAACGCGAGCCTGGCATGACCGATGAGCTGGCGCAGACCCTGGTGTCGGGACTGTGCCACCTCAACATCATCACGCGCGCCGAATCCGGCGCCTGGCTGCTGTCCCGCGACCTGGCGACGGTGTCGGTCGGCGAGGTCTACGAGGGACTGCACCTTCGCGTGCCGCCGCCCGACGAGGCGCTGTGCCTGCCGTCGCGCCAGGACGCGATCGGCCGCGCCGCCCAGGCCGCGCTCGAGCAGATCCGCGCGTCCCTGAAGTCGCCGCTCGAACGCAGCGTCGCCAGCTTCCTCACCACCGAACCCAACGGAGACCAGGCATGAATCCTCGCCGGGAACCGGCGCTGGCCGGGCGAATCGCGCCTGCGCTGCAAGCTGCGCTGCCAGATGCGCTGCGAGCCGCGCTGCTGCTGGTGTCCGTGCTGCAGCTGGCCGCCTGCAGCGGCGCCGTCGACGCGCCGTCGGCGCCCGAACCGCCCGCGAGGTCCGCGAATGCGGCAGTCACTCCGCCGCGCGCCGCGTCGCCCGTGGCCGCAGACGGGGTCTCGACCCCGGCCAGGCCGGCCGCCAAGCCGGAATTCCCCAGCCTCAAGCTCGACACCTTCGACGGCGCGCACTACGACCTGGCCGAGCACCGCGGCCGCTGGGTGGTGGTGAACTTCTGGGCTACCTGGTGCGCGCCCTGCCTGAAGGAAATCCCGGACCTCGCCGCGCTGGACACCGCGCGCGACGACATCGAGGTGATCGGCCTGGACTACGAGGAGATCGAACACGCGGACATGGTCGCCTTCCTCAAGCAGCACGCCATCCCGTACCCGATCGCCGTGCTCGACGTGTATGCCCCGCCGGCGGACTTCGAGACGCCGCGCGGCCTGCCCATGACCTACCTGATCGCGCCGGACGGACGGGTCGCCAGGACGTTCCTCGGGCCAGTGGACGTCGCCGCGCTCAAGGCGACCGTGGCCGCCGGCAAGCCGGCAAATTGAGCGCCGAGCGATTCCGGGTGAGCGGCCACGTGCAGGGCGTGTGGTTCCGCGCCGCAACGCGCGAGCAGGCGCTGCTGCTGCAGCTGCGCGGCTTCGCCCGCAACCTTGCCGACGGCTCGGTGGAGGTCGTGGCAACGGGTGACGCGACGGGACTCGATGCGCTTGCCGCCTGGCTGCAATCGGGACCGCCGCTGGCGCGGGTCGAGCGGGTCGAGCGCGAGCCGCTGGCGTCGACGCCGCCGTTCGAGGGCTTCGCGACGCTCTGAGCGCCGCGTCGCCGCATCGCCGCGCGCGTCGCCGCGCCGCGTCGCGTCGCCTCGATCGCTTAGCGGAACTTGCCGGCGATCGGCTTCACCGGGCCACGGAAGCGCTCGACGGCCGGCTTGCCGGGCAGGGGCGGGAACACCAGCGGCTGTTCCGGCACATCCTGGCCGGGAAGGCGATCGAGCAGGTCGCGGATCAGGTTGAGCCGGCCGCGCTTCTGCTGGTTGAAGTCCACCACGGTCCAGGGCGCATGGGCCGTGTGGGTGGCGGCGAACATCTTGTCCCGGGCACGGCCGTACTCGACGTACTTCTCTCGCGCCTTCAGGTCCACTGGCGACAGCTTCCAGCGCTTGAGCGGATCCTCGAGTCGTTCGATGAAGCGCGTCTCCTGTTCCTCCTGGTCCACCGACAGCCAGTACTTGAACAGCAGCACGCCGTCATCCACCAGCAGCTTCTCCACCGCCGGCGCCTGGGCGAGGAAGCTGTCGGTCTGCGCGGGCGTGCAGTAGCCCATCACCGGCTCGACGCCGGCGCGGTTGTACCAGCTGCGGTCGAACAGGACCAGTTCGCCGCCCGCGGGCAGGTGTTCGAGGTAGCGCTGGAAATACCACTGCTGCTGCTCGCGTTCGCTCGGCTTGGTCAGCGCGACCACGCGCACCTGGCGCGGGTTGAGCGTTTCGGCGATCGACGCGATCGCGCCGCCCTTGCCGGCGGTGTCGCGGCCCTCGAAGATCACCAGCACCCGCTTGCCGGACGCCTGCAGCCAGCGCGCCATCGTGTTCAGCTCGACCTGCAGGCGCTCGAGCTGGGCTGGGTAGTCCTTCTTGCGGAACTTCGGCATCGCGGCGCTCCGTCTGCCCGGCACCCGGGCTGGTCGCTCAGCTTTCCCGCAATCGCGGCCGAAGTCCAGCCAGGTTGCACGGACGGGTCCGCGCGTCGAGCTGGGCGCGGATCAGTTTTTCCCAGGCGGTGCGGCAGGCGGAGGTGGACCCCGGCACGCAGAACAGGAAGGTCGCGTTGGCCAGGCCGGCGAAGGCGCGCGACTGCAGGGTCGAGGTGCCGATCTCTTCGAAGCTGAGCACGCGGAACATTTCGCCGAAGCCCGGCATCTGCTTGTCCAGCAGCGGGGCCAGTGCCTCGGGCGTGGAATCGCGGCCGGTGAAGCCGGTGCCGCCGGTCACCAGGACGCCGTCCACCGACGGGTCGGCGATCCAGCGGGAAACGATCGCGCGAAGCTGGTACTTGTCGTCGGGCATCAGCGCGCGCTCGGCCAGCCGATGGCCTGCCTCGACAACCGCGCCGGCAAGGTAGTCACCGGACGTGTCGTCGGCCGCGCTGCGCGTGTCGGACACGGTCAGCAGTGCGATGCCGAGCGGGACGAACTCCTTGCCGGCGCTCATGCGGCCTCCGTGAGCAGTTTCAGTTCGTCCACCTGGTGTTCCCGGGTCAGTCGCTCGATCAATTCGTCGAGGTCGCCGGCGATGATTTCCGGCAGTCGGTACAGGGTCAGCCCATCGACGCGATGGTCGGTGATCCGGCCCTGCGGGAAGCTGTAGGTGCGGATGCGCTGGCTGCGATCGCCGCTGCCGACCTGCAGGCGCCGCGAGGCCACGGTCTCTGCCTCGGCCTTGGCGCGCTGTTGCTCGAGCAGGTTCGCCTTCAGCCGCTTCATCGCCTTGTCGCGGTTGGCATGCTGCGAGCGCTCGGTCTGGTTCTCGACCACCAGGCCGCTGGGGATGTGGGTGATGCGGATCGCCGACTCGGTCTTGTTGACATGCTGTCCGCCGGCACCCGAGGAACGGAAGGTGTCCACGCGCAGGTCGGCGGGATTGATCTCGATCTCCTCGACGGCCTCGTAGTCGGGCAGGATCGCCACCGTCGCGGCGGAGGTGTGGATGCGGCCCTGCGATTCAGTGTCGGGCACGCGCTGCACGCGGTGGGTGCCTGACTCGAACTTGAGCCGCGAATACGCGCCGCGGCCCTCGATGCGCGCGACGATTTCCTTGT
>JANXUD010000127.1 GCA_025352045.1 Gammaproteobacteria bacterium
GGCATCAGCCAGCCGGTGGTCGGCCCGCTGGTGGCCGGACTGGCAACATCGCAGCCGCAGATGTTCGGCTGGCTGGCCGATGCCTGGGTGCAGACGGCGATCGCGCTCGCCGCCACCGTGCTGCTGATCCTCGCGGTGGGCGCGCTGGCGCGACGGGTGGTGGGGCAAACCCTGCTGCGCTGGTTCGAGTCGCTGATCGCGCGCATCCCGCTGGCCAAGACCATCTACGGCAGCGCGCGGCAGTTGCTCGACCTGCTGGGGACCAAGCCCGACGGCACCAAGCGCGTGGTGCTGATCGACTTTCCGCATACCCAGATGAAATCCGTCGGCTTCGTCACCCGCATCCTGCTCGACGAGCACACCGGCCGCGAGCTGGCCGCGGTGTACGTGCCGACCACGCCCAACCCGACCTCGGGCTACCTCGAAGTCGTGCCCGTGGAGCGCCTGACGCCCACCGACTGGAGCGTCGACGAGGCGATGACGTTCATTATCTCCGGCGGCGCGGTCAGCCCGGACAAGATTCCGTTCCACCCGCCGGGGTACGACCCGTGATCCGGCGCGGCCGCGCCTCCACGGTCGTCATCGCGGTGGCGGCCTGTGGCTTCGCTGCGGCGGCTGCACCCGCGGCGTTCGCCGATATCGTGGACAACTGCGCCACCTTCCTGGGTTCGCTGTCGCGGGAACTGCGCTACGCCCACGCGCTGGCACCCGGCACGCGGACGAGCTTCGTTTGCCCCCGCGAGCGCGAAGCCCATGCCGCCATCGGCGCAAGCCGGCAGCGCGTGCTGAACGCACTGGGCACGCCGGACGAGAGCGGCCGCGCCGACGATGGGGCCATGCGCTGGACCTATGTCTTCGCCTCGCGCCTGGGCGGCGCGCCCGAGCGCGGCGGCGGATCACCGGTACTGGCGTTCCAGTTCGATCCGGATGACCAGGTCGCCTCGGTCGACTGCTCCTACGCCCGCTGAACCGATCCCGGCGTCGCGGCAGCAGGCCCTGAACCACGCCTCGCGCGCCATCCCCGCCACCCGGCAGGCCACGTGGCCGGCGCGGGTATAATTCCGGCCCCGCGACACCCTGCTCCGACCCGACCCCGAGGAACCACGCGATGGCAGCGACGATGAAAGCCCTGGTCAAGCGCCACGCCGAGAAGGGCATCTGGATGGAACAGGTGCCGATGCCGGTGCCGGGTCCGAACGAGGTGCTGATCAAGCTGGAAAAGACCGCCATCTGCGGCACCGACCTGCACATCTACAAGTGGGACGAGTGGTCGCAGCGCACGATCAAGCCGGGCCTGGTGATCGGACACGAGTTCGTCGGCCGGATCGTCGAGCTGGGCGCCAGCGTCACCGGCTACGCAGTCGGCGACCGCGTCTCGGCCGAGGGACACATCGTCTGCGGCCATTGCCGCAACTGCCGCGCCGGCCGCCAGCACCTGTGCCCGAACACCATCGGCATCGGCGTGACCCGCGACGGCGCCTTCGCCGAATACATTGCCATGCCGGCTTCGAATTTGTGGCCTATCCCGGACCAGATCCCGAGCGAGCTGGCCGCCTTCTTCGATCCCTACGGCAACGCGGCGCATTGCGCGCTGGAATTCGACCTGATCGGCGAGGACGTGCTGATCACCGGCGCCGGCCCGATCGGCATCATCGCCGCGGGCATCTGCAAGCACGTGGGCGCGCGCAACGTGGTGGTCACCGACGTCAACGACTACCGGCTGAAACTCGCTGCCGACATGGGCGCCACGCGCGTGGTCAACGTGCGCAACCAGTCGCTGAAGGACGTGGTGAAGGACCTGCACATCGAGGGCTTCGACGTCGGCATGGAGATGAGCGGCAACCCGGCCGCCTTCAACGACATGCTCGACTGCATGTACCACGGCGGCAAGATCGCCCTGCTCGGCCTGCTGCCCAAGGGCGCGGGCATCGACTGGGACAAGGTGATCTTCAAGGGCCTGGTGCTGCACGGCATCTACGGCCGCCGGATGTACGAGACCTGGTACAAGATGACCCAGATGGTGCTGACCGGCTTCCCGCTGCAGAAGGTGCTCACGCACCAGGTGCACATCGACGATTTCCAGAAGGGCTTCGACCTGATGGACGCCGGGAACTGCGGCAAGGTGGTTTGCAGCTGGGGCTGACGACGCGTCGCCGCGGGAATGAAGAAGGGCGCCTTCCGGCGCCCTTCTTCGTTGCAATGGCGCTACGACTCAGCCACCGTTCCCGAATGCGAGCGTGAGCACGACTTCGTCGGACAGCCGCGGTCCGTTGGTGTTGGTGTCGAAGTAGCCCAGCGCGGCGTTGACGGGCCCGAACTGCCGGCTGACGCCGACCGTCCAGTCGTTGAGGCTGCCGTTGCCACCGCCGAACTTGCTGTGGCCCGTGCCCGCGTTCACGCTGAAGCCATTGCCGACCTCCCAGCTGCCCGACAGGTTCACGTAGCTGCTGGTGTAGCCGAGGTTCGCGTAGTCGTTGGAATAGGCGAACGTGCCGGTGATCATCTTGTTCCAGGTCGCCTTGCCGATGAATTCGTTGTAGGCAATGCTGCCGTAGCCATTGCTGTCGCCGAAATATCCGTAGTGCACGACCGACACGTCCACGTTCCAGTCCGGGCTGACGTCCTTGCCCCAGCCCACGAGCGTGTCGAGTTCGATGTTCGGGCCATTGGAATCGTTGAAGTCCACGTTCGAACCCCAGACGCCGGCATAGAAGCCGCTGTCGCCAAAGGCATAGTTGAGGCCGGCCTGCAGCGCGGGCTTGCGGTTGGTCTGGGAGACGCCGCGGAACACATAGTCCGAGGTCAGCGCCAGGTTCCAGGTCAGGGCCGGGGCCGGAGCCGCGGCCGCGGCGGCGGCCGGAGCGGGAGCAGCCGTACCGGTGGTTTCGGGAGTGGCTTCCTGGGCCATGGCGCACAGCGGCAGCGCGGACAGGCTCAGCATCAGTGCCAGGGCAAGTTTGTTCAGGGGCATCGCAGGTCTCCGGTTGGTCGTCATCCGTGACGTTCGGTGCCGCAGGAATTGTCGAATTTTTAACACAATATAAAGAGAAATTGCGATACGCAACCGTATGGAGCGCGGCGCGGCCGCTGGGCGCCCACCGCCCTGCCATTCGCCGGCATCCCCGATAATGTCAGCCCCGATTAGAGCCAGGCCTCCATGTCCCAGTCCGCGATCCAGCGCTACGCCGCGACCCTCGATGCGATCCGAGCCGACGGACTGTTCAAGGGCGAACGGGTGATCACCAGCCCGCAGTCGTCCGAGATCGAATTGGCCGACGGCCGCCGCGTGCTGAACTTCTGCGCCAACAACTACCTGGGCCTGGCCGACCACCCGCGCGTGATCGCCGCGGCCAAGCGCGCGCTCGACAGCCATGGCTTCGGCATGGCCTCGGTGCGATTCATCTGCGGCACGCAGGACCTGCACAAGCAGCTGGAAGCGAAGATCGCGTCCTTCTTCGGCACCGAGGACGCGATCCTGTACGCGGCCTGCTTCGACGCCAACGGCGGCCTGTTCGAACCGCTGCTGGGCGAGGAGGATGCGATCATTTCCGACGCGCTCAACCACGCCTCGATCATCGACGGCGTGCGCCTGTGCAAGGCCAAACGCTACCGCTATGCCAACTGCGACATGGCCGACCTCGAGGCGCAGCTCAAGCAGGCCCGCGCCGACGGCGTGCGCGACATCCTGGTTACCACTGATGGCGTGTTCTCGATGGATGGCTTCATAGCGCCGCTGGACCAGGTCACCGCGCTGGCGGCGAAGTACGACGCCCTGGTGCACATCGACGAATGCCATGCCACCGGCTTCCTCGGCGCCACCGGCCGCGGTTCGGCCGAAGCGCGCGGCGTGCTCGATCGCATCGACATCATCACCGGCACCCTCGGCAAGGCGTTGGGCGGCGCGCTGGGCGGCTTCACCACCGGCAAGCGCGAAGTCGTGGAGTTGCTGCGCCAGCGCTCGCGGCCCTACCTGTTCTCCAATTCCCTGCCGCCACATGTCGTGGCCGCGGGGATCGAGGTGTTCGACATGCTGGCGGACGCGGGCGACCTGCGCGCGACGCTGGTGGAGAACACGCGCTATTTCCGCACGCAGCTGGGTGCGGCGGGCTTCGACTTGCGGCCGGGCGACCATCCGATCGTGCCGGTGATGCTGTACGACGCGCCGCTGGCGCAGCAGTTCGCCGCCGGACTGCTGGAGGAAGGCATCTATGCGATCGGCTTCTTCTTCCCGGTCGTGGCCAAGGGCCAGGCCCGCATCCGCACCCAGGTCAGCGCAGCACACACCCGCGAGCAACTGGACCGCGCCGTCGCTGCCTTCACCAAGGTCGGCCGCGCCCTCAACGTCATTTCCTGAACGGGGCCGGTTCCTTCACGCCCCCAACGCGGCAATTTCCGAGGGCTCGAGGCGCCGCCACGCGCCCTTGGCCAGCGTGCCCAGCGCCAGCGGGCCGATCGCCACCCGCAGCAGGCGCAGCACGCCGAATCCGCTCGCCTGCAGCAGGCGCCGGATCTGGCGATTGCGGCCCTCCTCCAGCACGATCTCCAGCCAGGCGTGCTTGGCGCCATGTCGCAGCAAGGCCGCCGAACGGGCCGCAAGCCGCTCGCCATCGCAGTCCACGCCCGTAACCAGCAACGCCAGGACCGCCGCGTCCGGGATGCCGTCCACCTGCACGTGGTAGGTCTTGGCGGGTCCGCCCGGCCCGGTGATCCCGGCCGCCCACGCCGGATCGTTGCAGAACAGCAACAGGCCCTCGCTGGCCTTGTCCAGCCGCCCCACGGGCGCGAGCCAGGGGAGCGCGGGATCGTCGAGGCAGGCGTAGACGGTGTCTCGTCCCTGCTCGTCTTTTCGAGTGGTCACCAGGCCACGCGGCTTGTTCAGCGCGACCACCACGCGTTCCGCCGTGCGCAGCCGGACATCGCCCGGCGGCGCGCCGTGCGCCACCGCGTCGCCTGGGGTTTCCGCGGAGACCTCGATGCGCGCCTTGCCGTGCAGCACGGGAAATTCCGGATCGCGCACCAGCCGCCCATCCACGCGCACCCGCCCGGCGCGGATCCATTCGGCCGCAACCGTGCGCGATGCCAGGCCCATTTTCGACAACACCCGCGCCAGCCCATGGCGCGGGCCGTCCGGGGGCTTGCCGGATGTACGGGTCCTTCGCTCGCCTGCGTGCATGTGCACAGCATCCGACAGGCCGCCCCCGCGTGCAAAGCGGCGGTGACCGGTTCACCCTCCCATCACCGCGCCAAACCCATGATTTCGCCCATGCAAGACGCAAGCCACCCCACCACGATGCATCGCCCGCAGCCCGTCCGCGCGGCGCTGCGCCGCTGGTTCGACACCGACAACGCCGCACCGGCCGATGGACCAGGCGCCGATCGCGTCGACCTGCTGCGCGTGCTGCCCTTCGTCGGCTTGCACCTGGGCTGCATCGCCGTGGCCTGGGTCGGCGTGTCCACGACGGCCCTGGCGGTGGCCGCGGCGCTCTACGTGCTGCGCATGTTCGCGATCACCGCGTTCTACCACCGCTACTTCTCGCACAAGAGCTTTCGCACCTCGCGCGTCCTGCAGTTCGCCTTCGCCCTGCTCGGCGCCGCCAGCGTGCAGCGTGGCCCGCTGTGGTGGGCGGCGCACCATCGCCACCACCACCTGCACGCGGACACGCCGCTCGATGCGCACACGCCTCGGCACGGCTTCTGGCGCAGCCACATGGGCTGGTTCCTGACCCCGCGCCACTTCGCCACCAACCACGCCGTCGTGCCCGACCTGATGCGCTTCCCCGAACTGCGCCTGCTCGACCGATTCGACATCCTGGTCCCGGTGCTGCTGGCCGCTGCGCTGTACGGCGCCGGCGCCTGGCTGGGCGCGCACCTGCCGGCGCTGCACACCAGCGGGCCGCAACTGCTGGTCTGGGGCTTTTTCGTGTCGACCGTCGTGCTGTTCCATGTCACGGTGACGATCAATTCGCTGGCGCATCGCTGGGGCCGTCGTCGCTATGCCACGCCCGATGACAGCCGCAACAACTGGCTGCTGGCGCTGCTCACCTTCGGCGAAGGCTGGCACAACAATCACCACCACTACCCGGGCGCGGTCCGCCAGGGCGTCAAGTGGTGGGAGCTCGACCTGACCTGGTATGTGCTCAAGGCCCTGTCCTGGCTGGGCCTGGTCTGGGACCTGCGCGCCATGCCAGCCAGCATGCGTGGCGCGCGGCTGGCGCAGCAATGACTGCGCCGGGATGAAGATCGCGGTGGTGGGCAGCGGCATCGCCGGCCTCGGCGCGGCCTGGCTCCTGTCGCGCGGCCACGAGGTGGTGGTGTTCGAAGCCGGGGACAGGCTCGGCGGCCACACGCACACCCACCAGGTCCGGCAGGCCGGGCGGGATTACGCGGTGGACAGCGGCTTCATCGTCTTCAACAACGTCAATTATCCCCTGCTCTCGCGCCTGTTCGGCGAGCTCGGCGTGGCGTCGCAGCCCACCACCATGGGGTTCTCGGTGCAGGACGCGCGCAGTGGGCTGGAATACAACGCCACGCGGCTGGGCACCCTGTTCTGCCAGAAGCGCAACCTGGTGTCGCCGGCCTTCCTGCGCATGGTGCGTGAGATCCTGCGCTTCTACCGCGAGGCTCCGGCGACCCTGGCCACGGCAGGCGAAGGGCCCGCACTGGGCGACTACCTCGATGCGCACGGGTATTCCGCCCTGTTCACCAGGGACCACATCGTGCCGATGGCCTCGGCGTTGTGGTCCTCGCCGCCGCGGGCCATCCTCGAGTTCCCGCTCAAGTACCTGCTGCGCTTCATGGACAACCATCGCATGCTGCAGGTTGACCACCGGCCGGAGTGGCGCGTCGTGAAGGGCGGGTCGGCCTCCTACGTGCGTGCGATCGCAGCGGACTGGCGCGCGACCGTGCGCCTGTCCACGCCCGTCCGCGCGCTGCGCCGCGACGCCGACGGCGTACAGCTGTCGACCCGTGACGGCGAGGAACGCTTCGACCAGGTCGTGCTGGCCTGCCATGCCGATGACGCGCTCGCCCTGCTCGTGGATCCGGCCGACGACGAGATCGCAGTCCTGGGCGCGATGCAATTCCAGGACAACGAGGCCGTCCTGCACACCGACGCGCGCCTGCTGCCGACGCGGCGAGCCGCGTGGGCGGCGTGGAACGCCTACGTCCCCGCGGACGCGGGCGCGCCCTGCACGGTCAGCTACTGCATGAACATCCTGCAGTCGCTCGACTCGACCGATCCGTTCGTGGTCACGCTCAACCGCTCCGCCGACATCGCGCCCGAGCGGGTGCTGGCGCGCATGCGCTATCGCCATCCCCTGTATTCGCACGGCAGCGTGGCGGCGCAGGCGCTGCGCGGAAGGATCCAGGGCCACCGCCGGACCTGGTTCGCCGGCGCCTATTGGGGCTTCGGCTTCCACGAGGACGGCCTGCGCAGCGGCGTGGACGTGGCGCGCGCGCTGGGAGCCGACTGGTGAGCGGCTTCGCCAGCGCCATCTACGAGGGCCGCATCCGGCATCGCCGGTTCGCGCCGCGGGAGCACGCGTTCAGCTATCGCATGTTCCAGTTGTACGTGGATCTCGCGGAGCTGCCGCAGCTGTTCCGGCGCCGCTGGCTGTGGTCGCTCGACCGGCCCAACGTGGCCCAGTTCCGGCGCGCGGATTATTTCGGCGACCCGTCCGTCGCCCTCGATCAGGCGGTGCGCGACCACGTGGGCCTGGTCCTGGGCCGGCGTCCCGCGGGCCCGATCCGGCTGCTCACGCACGGTCGTTACTTCGGCGTCCGCATGAATCCGGTCAGTTTCTACTACGGCTTCGCGGAGGACGGCGAGACGCTGGACTGGGTACTCGCCGAAATCACCAACACGCCCTGGGGCGAGCGCCACGCCTACCTGCTGCCGGTCGACGAGGCCGAGCGCCACGGAGAGGCCCTGCACTGGCGCTTCGACAAGCGCTTCCACGTCTCGCCCTTCCTGCCGATGGATCGCGCCTACCACTGGGTGCTGACGCCACCCGGCGCCGCCCTGCGCGTGCACATGGACGTGGACGGGCCGGCAGGTCGCGAGTTCGACGCCACGCTGGTGCTCGAACGCCGCGAGTGGACGCCGCACACGCTGGCGTCATCGCTGGCGCGCTATCCCTGGCTCACCGCGAAGGTCGCCGCCGGCATCTACTGGCAGGCGGCGCGCCTGTGGTTGAAGGGCGTGCCCTTCCAGCCCCACCCCGCGTCGGTCGCGACACAAGCCCCAATACACTTGCATGACGGAGTCGCCGATGAGCAGTCCCGCTGAATTCCTCGACAGCACCGGCCCCGCGCCGGCACCGGCGCTGGACCGCTTCCTGCGCAAGCGCACGCTGGCCGTCCTGGCCAGGCTCCGCGGCGGCCAGCTGCGGCTTCGCGATGCCGAGGGCGAAGCGCTGCTGGGAACCCCGGACGGCGACGCACCGGTCTTCGTCGAATTGCGCGTGCATGACAGCGCCTTCTGGCGCCAGCTTGCCGGCAACGGATCGGTCGGCGCCGGCGAAGCATTCATGGACGGCGCCTGGGACTGCGACGACCTGGTCGGCCTGGTCCGGCTGCTGGTGCGCAACCGGGACCTGCTCGACGGCATGGACAGCGGGCTGGCCAGGATCGGGGCGTGGGCGATGCGCGCGCTGCATGCCCTGCGCAGGAATACGCGCAGCGGCAGCCGCCGCAACATCGCCGCGCATTACGACCTGGGCAATGATTTCTTCCGCCTGTTCCTCGACGACAACCTGATGTATTCGTCGGCCCTGTTCGCCAGCCCGGACGATACGCTCGAGCAGGCCTCGACGCGCAAGCTCGAGCGCATCTGCGACAAGCTGGACCTCGGCCCCGGCGACCACCTGCTGGAGATCGGCACCGGCTGGGGCGGCATGGCCCTTTACGCCGCGCGCACCCGCGGCTGTCGCGTGACCACCACCACCATTTCGCGCGAGCAGCACGCGCTGGCCACGGCGCGCATCGCCGAGGCGGGCCTCGCCGACCGCGTGACCGTCCTGCTCAGCGACTACCGCGACCTGGGCGGCCAGTACGACAAGCTGGTTTCGATCGAGATGGTGGAGGCGATCGGGCACCAGTACCTCGACACCTATTTCGCCACCTGTGCGCGCCTTCTGGTGCCCGGGGGACTGGGCCTGGTGCAGGCGATCACAATCGAAGACCATCGTTACGCACAGGCCCTGGCGTCGGTGGACTTCATCAAGCGGCATGTGTTCCCGGGCAGCTTCATCCCGTGCACCAGCGTTCTGGTCGACGCCGCGGCGAAGGCCGGCCAGCTGCGCCTGCTCAACCTCGAGGATTTCGGCCACAGCTACGCGCTGACCCTGCGGCACTGGCACCAGCGCTTCCTGGCACGACGCGAGCAGGTGCGCGCCCTGGGCCATGACGAGCGCTTCCTGCGCCTGTGGGAGTTCTACCTGTGCTACTGCGAAGGTGGCTTCCAGGAACGCGCGATCAGCGACGTGCAGTTGCTGTTCTCGATGCCGGGCCAGCGGCGCGCCGACTTCGTGCCCGGCCTGTGAGCACCTCGGCGATGCGTGCGCAGGCTACCGCGGAGGCTCCGCTTGCGCGCCTGCTCAACGCCGTCGGCTACCAGCTGGTCTGGATCGCGGCCGCCTCCGGTGCGGGCGCGCAGAAGGGCTGGCCCGGCCCCGTCGCCGCGCTGTTGTTTGCCCTGGCGACCGTCGCCTTCGGTGGCCGGGCGCGTGCCGACCTGCGCACGCTGGCGATCGCGCTGCCGCTGGGTTTCACCCTGGATAGCCTGTTCGCGGCGTCCGGCTGGCTGGTCTACGCCCAGCCCATGCCCTGGCCGATGGCGTGGGCCGCGCCCCTGTGGATCTGGGCGCTGTGGACGGCGTTCGCGATGACCCTCAACCATTCGCTGTCCTTCCTCGGCGAGCGATTGGGCCTGTGCGCGCTGCTCGGCGTGGTGGGCGGACCGCTCGCCTACCTGACCGCCGCCGGGGCCTTCGAGGCGGTGGACTTCGCCCGCCCCCTGCCGCAGGTGCTGGCGGCCCTGGCACTCGCCTGGGGCCTGGTCCTGCCCCTGCTGGTCGGTCTCAACCGACGCCGGCCGGGCATCGCCAGCAGGGCAGGCTGATGGACTTCCTGCCCTTCCTGCTGCTGTGCTGGGCACTGTCGGCCGTGGGCATGGCGGTGACCTGGGCGGTAGCGATGCGGGTGCGCAACGTCGGCTTCGTGGATGCGGCCTGGGCCGCGCTGCTGGCCCTGTGCGCCCTGCTGGCCGGCGCGCTCGCCCCCGGCTCGGAAGTCTCCCGTGCACTGGTGGCTTTTTTCGGCAGTGTCTGGGGTGCGCGGCTGAGCCTGCACCTGCTCGCGCGCGTGTTGCACGAGCCGGAAGATGGCCGCTACGTGGCCTTGCGCGAGCGCTGGAACGGAAGTCCCGCGCGCTTCTTCGTGTTCTTCCAGATGCAGGCCCTGGTGGTCGCCCTGTTCTGCGTGCCGTTCTACGCAGCGGCCGCCAACCCGGGCGATGCCGCCCTGGGCTGGTCGCTTGCCGCGCTGGCCTGCTGGCTGGCCGCGGTCGGTGGCGAATCCCTGGCCGACTGGCAACTGGCGCGTTTCCGCGGCGATCCGGACAATCGCGGCCGGACCTGCCGTCGCGGGCTCTGGGCCTGGTCGCGGCACCCGAACTACTTTTTCGAATGGCTGCACTGGTTCGCGTATGTCCTGTTGGCGATCGGCAGCCGATGGCTGGGCTGGAGCCTGGTCGGCCCGGTGGTCATGCTCCTGTTCCTGTACCGGGTCAGCGGCATCCCCTGGACCGAGGCGCAGTCGTTGCGCTCGCGTGGCGAGAACTACCGTCGATACCAGCGCGAAGTCAGCGCCTTCATCCCCTTGCCGCCGCGACGCGGCGACACCTGAGGCAACCATGTCCCTGATCGAACTGAGCGAGCGCGGGCTGTTGCCTGACGCCCTGATCCGCGCCGGCATCCGCACGCTTTGCAACCGCCGCCTCGGGCAGGAAGGCGCGCGCGACCCGGCGCGTGCGGATTCGCGCTTCCGCGAGTTGCTCGACGAGCTGCGGCGCAGTCCGATCGCGATCGAGACGGCGGCCGCGAACGCCCAGCACTACGAACTTCCCACCCGGTTCTTCCAGATGTGCCTGGGCGCGCGCCTGAAATACTCCAGCTGCTATTACGCCACGGGCACCGAAAGCCTCGACGAGGCCGAACTTGCGATGCTGGCGCTGTACGGCGAGCGCGCGGGTCTGGCCGATGGCCAGCGGATCCTGGAGCTGGGCTGCGGCTGGGGCTCGCTGACGCTGTGGATGGCGGAGCGCTACCCGAACGCACAGATCACGGCGGTATCGAACTCGGCCACCCAGCGCGCCCACATCGAGGCGACGTGCGCAAAGCGCGGGTGGAGCCACGTCCGCGTGCTCACCCGCGATGTCAACGCGCTCGAGCTGGACGCCGGATCCTTCGACCGTTGCGTGTCGGTGGAAATGTTCGAGCACATGCGCAACTACCAGTCACTGCTCGGCCGCATCGCCGGCTGGCTCGCGCCGGGCGGCAAGCTGTTCGTGCACATCTTCTGCCATCGCAGCCTGATGTATCCGTTCGAGACCTCGGCCAGCGACGACTGGATGGGCAAGTACTTCTTCACCGGAGGCCTGATGCCCTCGGCCGACACCCTGCTGCACTTCCAGCACGCGCTGGAGCTGGAGCAGCGCTGGCTGCTGCCGGGCACGCACTACCAGCGCACCGCCGACCATTGGCTGGCCAACCAGGACGCGCATCACGGGGAAGTGCTCGCGGTACTGTCCCAGGCCTATGGCCCGGCCGACGCCGCGCGCTGGGCTCAGCGCTGGAGGATGTTCTGGATGGCCTGCGCCGAGCTGTTCGGTTACCGCGACGGCAGCGAATGGCTGGTCGCGCACTACCGCTTCGCCAGGCGCTGACTCAGGCCGATCCGTCAGCCCTGGACGTTCAGCTCGGTGCGACGGTTCCTGGCGCGGCCTTCCGGATTGTCGGTGCCATCTTCGTTGGTATTGGGCGCGATCGGCTTGAGTTCGCCGTAACCGGTCGGACCCGCGAGGCGGCCGGCGTCGATGCCATGGCTGGTCAGGTAGTCGTACGCGGCGTGGGCGCGGCGCTCGGACAAGGCCTGGTTGTAACGCCGGCGACCGATCGAGTCCGTATGGCCGGCGACTTCGAGGCGCAGCTGCGGATATTTGCCGAGGATGGCGATGGCTTCGTCGAGTATCGCAACCGCGTCTGGACGCAGGGTGGCCTGGTCGAAATCGAAGTTCACCCCCTTCAGCTCGACGATGAGCGGAAGCGGGCAGCCATCGGGGCCGATCGCCTGGCCAGCCTGGGAGCTGGGGCACTTGTCGTCGCAGTCGTTGACGCCGTCGCCATCGTCGTCCTGGTCGGCGCAGGTCTTTTGCGGGACCGGAGCCGGAACCAGACCGGCGGCCGGGGCGGCTTCCAACCCGACCGGAAACGAGTCGGCATCCAGGCCATCGCCGGAACCCGTGGCGGTGTAGGAGCGGTCGTCATGGCCTTGGGCCATGGCCGACTGGGCCATGCTCATGCCAGCAAGCAGGGCGCAGGACAGGAGTTTCCTTTTCACATTCGGCACCCTCTGTGCGGCAGGAAAAGGTTCGCTCCGGAAAACCGGCTGCAGGCGCCATCCGCGCGCCGGAACGCGTGTCTTCAACGACGACGCCAAGCTGAATATAACGAGTGGAACTTAACCCGACAACAATGCGAGGTCGCAACAAGATGGTTGCTCCATCGATGGGCAAAGCACGTGACGTGGTTCCATCCTTCCACGGACCGACATCGGGGCGCCGGACCCGACGGTTCAGGGACGGTCGCCGTGCGTTCGCCCGTGGAAGGCGTGCGAAGCTGACCGGTGGCTCGTTTCGCACCTGCGCGGACGCACGTATGATGGCGAGTGAACGTACAGCCGCGGCGCTCCAGTGATCGATCGCATGCAAATCAAGATTCAAACGATGGGCATGGGCTTGCTGCTGGCGTGCTGTGCAACGTCCGCCGGCGCGCATCCGGGCGCCCCGAAGTCGTCGCTGGCGACCAATCCGGCAGCATCCCAGCAATCGCCTGCGATCGATCTCACGCTGCATCCGGCAGCCACCCTGCAACCGCCTCCGATCGATCTGACGCTGCATCCAGCTGCAGGCCAGCTGGAGACCCCGAGCGATCCGGTGCTGCATCGGGCTGCGGCACTGCCGTCGGGCCCACTGCCATCGCGCGCCCTGCCATCGCGCCCGCCCGCATCGCCGCTGCAGTCCGCCTCGGCGGAGGTGCAGGCCGTCGCGCGCTGGATCTCCGAATCCGGCGACAACGGCGGCCTGCCCTACCTGCTGATCGACAAGGTCAACGCCCAGGTGTTCGCCTTCACTCCTGCCGGCCTGCTCCAGGGCGCGACGCCTGCGCTGCTTGGGCTGGCGCGCGGCGATCGCCTGCTCGCGCCAAATAGCGCGACGATGGCCCAGATGTCGCCGCGGGTGCGCATCACGCCCGCGGGTCGCTTCGTGTCGCGCCTTGCCATCGACTCGCACGGCAAGGAACTCCTCGTCCTCGATTACGATGCGTCGATCTCGCTGCATGCGGTGATCAAGGGAACGCCGGAGGAACACCGCGCCGAACGCCTCAGCAGCCCGACGTCGGAAGACAACCGCATTTCCTTCGGCTGCATCAACGTTCCGGAAGCGTTCTACGCGACGATCGTCAGCCCGACCTTCGCGCATACCAAGGGCGTCGTCTACGTCCTGCCGGAGACCTCCCCGGCGAGTGAGCTGTTCGGGTTCCAGCCTGCCGGCGCAGGGCAGCCAGCGCCGCAACAACGCGCCGCCGCGGTAGACGCACGCCCGGCCGCCCGTGCAGTTCCGGGCGCAGTCGCCAACTAGGCTCGCCTCGCGCATCGGGCGCTGATGGCCCCTTGATCCAATCCCGATCCCGCCGCGCTCGCGCGCGACGCACCCATGGCAGACCCAAAAAAACGAAGCCCGGCTTGCGCCGGGCTCCGATTGTCGCGTTGCAGCAGTGATCAGCCGCGGAACGGCTTCGGCGGCTCGGGGGTGGGCTCCGGGGCCGGGACGGGGCAACCGTCCGCACCGACAGGCTGGCCGGCCGGCGAACCGGGGCACTTGTCGTCGCAGTTGACGCCGTCGGTGTCGTCGTCCAGGTCGGCGCAGGTCTTCTGCGGGATCGGGGCCGGGACCGGCTCCGCGACCGGGGCGGCTTCCGGCCCGATCGGGAACAGGAAGGACACGCCGAGGTAGCCGTCGGTGTAATAGCTGTTGGCGGTGCCCTTGTCATCCATGTCGAAGCGGGCGCCGATCTCGGCACGCATGCTCGCGTAGCCAAGGTCCTTCTGGATGCCGACGCCGGCAAGCGCCATCAGGTTGGTGCCAACGCGGCTCTTGTTGAAACCAAGGGCGATCGGCTGGGTCTGGGTGCCGTCATGATGCTCCTGGGCGCCAATGCCCAGGGCGATGTACGGGTTCCAGCTGCGGCCTTCCTCGATGAAGTGGTAGCGGCCGGTCAGGGACAGGCTCATCAGCTCCCAGTTGCGCTCGACGACGATGGCGTTGAAGCCAGAGCCGGCGGTGCCTGGATTGTTCAGGTCCGGATTCGCATGCCACAGCTCGGCGTCAACCGAGATGTTCGGCGTGACGAACTTGCCGAAGCCAAGGGTGCCATAGACATCGTCCGAAACCGCGCGGTCTTTGTCGAAGAAGCCAACGCCGGCACCGGCGGTGATGTAAAAGCGGTCGTCATAGCTCTGGGCCATAGCGGACTGGGCCATGCTCATGCCAGCGAGCAGGGCGCAGCACAGAAGTTTCTTCTTCATGTTCAACTCCATATGTACGGTAGAAAAAAGTTCACTTCGGTAATCGGCCCGGCAGGTGCCATGCCATACCACGTCAACGTCCGTGTTCCCGGGGCGTTAACCTGAATATAACAAGTTGCCCTGAACCGTGCAAGAACGTCAAATCGCAAACAGGTCCATGAATTCATGGGCCGGCATGTTATCCAGGGTTGCCGGGGCGGCCGCAAGCGCCCGGATCCGTGCCACCCGGTGCGCGGGCAGGTGGCCGGAAATCGCGGCCGCGAACTTCTCCAGCAGCACCGGGACGCCTTCGGGCCGGCGCCGGCGGTGGCCGATGGGGTAGTCGATGGAGACCAGTTCGGTGCTCGATCCGTCGGTGAAGTGAACCTGAACGGCATTCCCGATGAAACGCTTGTCCGGGTCGAAATAGTCGGTGGTGAAGCGGGAATTCTCGGTCACGACCATCTTTTCGCGCAGGGCGTCGATCCGCGGATCGGCGGCCACGGCGTCCATGTAGTCCTCGGCGGTCAGCCGCCCGAACAGCAGGGGCACCGCGATCATGTACTGCAGGCAGTGGTCGCGATCGGCGTAATTGGCCAGCGGGCCGGTCTTGTCGATGATCCGGACGCCCGCCTCCTGGGTCTGGACGTCGATCCGGGCGATGTCGCTGATCCGGCCGGCGACCTGCGGGTGCAGCTGCATGGCGCACTCGACCGCGGTCTGGGCGTGGAACTCGGCCGGGAAGCTGATCTTGAACAGCACGTTCTCCATCACGTAGCTGCCGAAGCCGCGCTCGAAGGCGAAGGGCTTGCCCTTGAACGCCACGTCATAGAAGCCCCAGGTCTTCGCGCTCAGGGCGCTCGGGTAGCCGACGCAGCCCTTGACGGCATTGAGCGCGTGGGTCACCGCGCGACGGCAGGCATCGCCGGCCGCCCAGCTCTTGCGCGGGCCGGCATTGGGGGCGTGGCGATAGGTGCGCAGGGCGCCGCCGTCGATCCAGCTGTGCGAGATCGCGTTGACGATTTCGGCCTTGCCGCCGCCCAGCATCCGGGTGGCGACCGCCGTGGATGCCAGGCGGACCAGGATCACGTGGTCCAGGCCGACCCGGTTGAAGCTGTTCTGCAGCGCGTAGATGCCCTGGATCTCGTGCGCCTTGACGGCGTAGGCCAGCACGTCGCGCACGCGCAGCGGCTCGGCGCCTTCGCGCACGGCCTTGCGGCTCAGGTAATCGGCAACCGACAGGATCGCGCCAAGGTTGTCGGAAGGGTGGCCCCACTCCGCCGCCAGCCAGGTGTCGTTGAAGTCCAGCCAGCGCACCTGCACGCCGATGTTGTAGGCGCCCTGCACCGGGTCGAGTTCATGCGAAGTGCCCGGCACCCTGACGCCACCGGGGAAGCTCGCGCCCGGCACCAGCGGCCCCAGGTGCTTGACGCATTCGGGGTGCTTCATCGCCAGCATCGCGCAGCCCAGCGAATCCAGCAGCATGTAGCGCGCGGTGTCCAGCGCCTCCTTCGAGGTGACCTCGAAATCGACCACGTAGTCGGCGATGTCCACCATGGCCTGGTCGGGGTCGGGACGGATGGCGGAGCGGATGTCGGCGTGGCTCATGGGGCGGGGGCTCGTCTGCAACGGGGGTAGCCCGCTATTTTGCCAGATGCGGGCCGCCACGGCTTGCGGGAGCGCGGGGCCTCGGGCATGGTTCGGGCTTCCCCAAGCGCGGATCCCGCATGGACGCCCCGGCCTATCCGCACCTGTTCGCTCCGCTGGGACTGGGCTTCTGCACCCTGCCCAACCGCGTGCTGATGGGCTCGATGCACACCGGCCTGGAAGACCGCAGCCGCGACTACCCGCGGCTGGCGGCCTATTTCCGCGAGCGGGCCGAAGGCGGCGTGGGCTTGATGGTCACCGGCGGCGTGTCGCCCAACCTTGTCGGCTGGCTGAAGCCGTTCGCGGCCAAGCTGAGCTGGCCCTGGGAGATCCACAAGCACCGCATCGTCACCTCGGCCGTGCACGCGGCAGGCTCGCGCATCTGCCTGCAGATCCTGCACGCGGGCCGCTATGGCTACCACCCGCTCACGGTGTCCGCCTCGGGACTGCAGGCGCCGATCAATCCCTTCAAGCCGCGCAAGCTGTCGAGCTGGGGCGTGGAACGCCAGGTCAGCGCCTACGTGAACTGCGCGCGCCTGGCCCGCGAAGCCGGTTACGACGGTGTCGAGGTGATGGGCTCGGAGGGCTACCTGATCAACCAGTTCCTGTCGGCGCGCACCAACCTGCGCACCGACAACTGGGGCGGCACGCCGGACAAGCGGATGCGCTTCGCGGTCGAGATCGTGCGCCGCATCCGCGAGGCGGTCGGCGCCGACTTCATCCTGATCTATCGCCTGTCGATGCTTGAACTGGTCCCCGGCGGCACCGCCTGGGACGAGATCGTGCTGCAGGCCAAGGCCATCGAAGCCGCAGGCGCGACCATCATCAATACCGGCATCGGCTGGCACGAATCGCGGGTGCCCACCATCGCCACCTCGGTGCCGCGCGCCGCCTTCGCCGGTGTCACCGCCAAGCTCAAGCCCCTGGTCGGCGTGCCGGTGGTGGCGACCAATCGCATCAACATGCCGGAGGTCGCCGAGGGCATCCTGGCGCGCGGCGAAGCGGACATGGTGTCCATGGCGCGACCCCTGCTTGCCGACCCGCAATGGGTCGCCAAGGCGCGCGCCGGACGGCCGGAACGCATCAACACCTGCATCGCCTGCAACCAGGCCTGCCTGGACCACGCCTTCGAAAACAAGACGGCCAGTTGCCTGGTGAATCCGCGCGCCTGCGCCGAGACCGACCTGGTCTACCGCCCCAGCAGCGCGCCCAGGCGCATCGCGGTGGTCGGCGCGGGACCGGCGGGCATGACCTGCGCCAGCGTCGCGGCGGAGCGCGGGCATCGCGTCACGCTGTTCGATGCCGCGCCGGTGATCGGCGGGCAGTTCAACCTGGCGCGGCGCATCCCCGGCAAGGAAGAATTCGCCGAGACGCTGCGCTACTTCGGCGACGCACTGCAGCGCCACGGCGTCGAGCAGCGGCTCGGCGTGCGCGTGGGCGCGGACGAATTGCTGGCCGGCGGCTTCGACGAGATCGTGCTGGCCACCGGGATCACGCCGCGCAAGGTGGCGTTCCCGGGCGCCTCGCACCCGAAGGTCGTCAGCTACGTGGATGTCATCGAGGGCCGGGCCGCCATTGGCGCAAGCGTGGCCGTGGTCGGCGCTGGCGGCATTGGCTACGACGTGGCCGAGTTCCTGGTCCAGCCACCGCCCTCGCCCACCCTCGACGCCATGCGCTGGATGGCCGACTGGGGCGTGCGCGCGGACTTCGACGGACCCGGCGGCTTGCGCAGGCCCGAGCCCGAGCCGTCGTCGCGCAAGGTCTGGCTGTTGCAGCGCAGCGCCGGCAAGCCGGGAGCAAGGCTGGGCAAGACCACCGGCTGGATCCATCGCGCCGCATTGAAGGCCAAGGGCGTGGTGACGCTCGGGGGCGTCGAATACCTGGGCGTGGACGATGCCGGCCTGCGCATCCGCGTCGCCGGCGTGGACACCTTGCTGCCCGTGGACTCCGTCGTCGTCTGCGCGGGCCAGGAACCACTGCGCGCGCTGCTGGCGCCCCTGCAGGCGGCGGGAAAGTCGCCCCATCTGATCGGCGGCGCGGATGTGGCGGCCGAACTCGATGCCAAGCGCGCCATTGCCCAGGGCTCCCGCCTGGCCGCCGCGTTCTGAGCTAGCCCGCCTGACCTGAACGGCGGTTCAGGCAACAGTGCGGGCCTCCGGTAAAATACCGACTCGCCGGGCGGCCCTTCGCCCCCGGCCTCTCGGCACCGCGCCCTGGCAGCGCGGCGATTCCCGGCCCGGCCCATCTGCCGCCGGCGGGAATGCGGACCCTCGATCCGCCCCTCCCCTCACGTCGTCCTGCGTCGCAAAGCCCGTCCGCGGGCGCGCGTCGCCGCCCCACGGAGCACGCAACGCCATGAAACTGTCTTTCCTGCTGTGGTTGTCCAGCCTGTTGCCGCAGACCGCCGCCGATCCCCTCTGCCTGGCGACCACGGTCTACCTCGAGGCGCGGGACCAGTCCACCCTGGGCCAGCGGGCGGTCGCCGAGGTGGCCCTGCGCCGCCAGGAGGACGGGCGCTGGGGTGAATCGACCTGCGCAGTGGTCACGGCCCCGCACCAGTTCGCGCCAAGCATCGTCAGTCCTGACTACCGGGTCGACTCGCTCGATGCCTGGACCAAGGCGATGGAGATCGCCTTCGCGGCGGAAGACGACTGGTATGCACCGCAGGGCCCGCGCCGCGAACTGGTGCCGGGCGCGAGTCATTTCGCCGTGAGCTCGGCCAATCCGTCGTGGAAAAGCTTTCCGACGGTGGCGACCATCGGATCGCACACCTTCTACGCCGTGGATCGCCTGCGCTGAGGCAAGACGCCGGACGCAGGGCCGATTACCTCGCGGACGGCGCGCAGGACTGCGCGCCGGGCTGCGGTCCCTAGCCCCGCGCCTGGATTGGCGGGTAGGCCCTGTCTTCGGGGCCGACGTAGTTCGCGCTCGGGCGGATGATCTTGCCGTCGTTGCGCTGCTCGATCACGTGGGCCGACCAGCCGCTGGTGCGGGCGATCACGAACAGCGGGGTGAACATCGCCGTCGGCACGCCCATCATGTGGTAGGCCGACGCGCTGTACCAGTCGAGGTTCGGGAACATCTTCTTCATGTCCCAGAGCACGTGCTCGATGCGCTCGCTGACGTCGAACAGCACCTGGTTGCCGCCCTCGGCGCAGAGCGCGCGCGAGATCTCCTTGATGATCGGGTTGCGCGGGTCGGACACCGTGTACACCGGGTGGCCGAAGCCGATCACCACCTCGCGGCGCTCGACGCGGGCGCGGATGTCCGCCTCGGCCTCATCGGCCGTGTCGTAGCGGCTGATGATTTCCATCGCCACTTCATTGGCGCCGCCATGCTTGGGGCCACGCAAGGCACCGATCGCGCCGGTGATGCAGCTGAAGATGTCCGAGCCGGTACCGGCGATGACGCGCGCGGTGAAGGTGCTGGCGTTGAACTCGTGCTCGGCGTACAGGATCAGCGAACGGTCCAGCGCGCGTTCGTGCAGGGCGCCCGGTGCCTGGCCGTGCAGCAGGTGCAGGAAATGCCCGGCGATGGATTCGTCGTCGGTCTCGCACTCGATCCGGCGGCCGTTGCGGGTGAAATGCCACCAGTACAGCAGCATCGAACCGAAGCTGGCCATCAGGCGGTCGGCGATGTCGCGCGCCTCCCAGTCGGCATGGCCTTCGCGCTCGGGAAGCACGGTGCCCAGCACCGAACAGCCGGTGCGCAGCACATCCATCGGGTGGGCGTTGGCCGGGATCAGTTCCAGCGCGTCGGTGACGATGGCGGGCAGTCCGCGCAGCCGCGCCAGCTTGAGCTTGTACGCCTTCAATTGCGCCGAGGTCGGCAGCTTTCCGTGCACCAGCAGGTGGGCGACCTCCTCGAACGTGCTCTGCTCCGCGAGGTCCTTGATGTCGTAGCCCCGGTAATGCAGGTCGTTGCCGCTGCGGCCGACCGTGCACAGCGCGGTGTTGCCCGCGGGGGTGCCGCTCAGGGCCACGGACTTCTTGCCTTTCGGCGTGGCGTTGGCTTGCGCCGGGGCGGCCGGATCGATCGCGCTCATGGTCAAAGCTCCTTTTTTTCCTGGGCGAACAATGCATCGAGCTTGTCTTCGTAGGCGTGGTAGCCCAGGACGTCGTAGAGCTCGGCGCGGGTCTGCAGCGTGTCGATGATGTACTTCTGGGTGCCGTCGCGGCGCACCGCTTCGTAGAAGTGCAGCGCGGCCTTGTTCATTGCCCGATAGGCGCCGCAGCAGTACAGGGCGATGTCCACGCCGGCATCGCGCAACTCGTCCACGGTGAAGAAGGGCGTCGAGCCGAATTCGGTCAGGTTGGCCAGCACCGGCACCCGCACCGCGGCCTTGACCTTGCGGTAGTCATCGAGCGAGCGCATCGCCTCGGGGAATACCATGTCGGCGCCGGCATCGACGTAGGCGACGGCGCGTTCGATGGCCGCGTCGAGCCCCTCGACCGCAGCGGCATCGGTCCGCGCCATGATCACGAAGGACGGATCGCTGCGCGCATCGACGGCGGCCTTGACCCGGTCCACCATCTCGCCGGTGCTGACCACTTCCTTGCCCGGCCGATGGCCGCAGCGCTTCTGTCCAACCTGGTCCTCCATGTGCACGGCGGCCACGCCGATGCCCTGGAACGACCTGATCGCGCGAGCGATGTTGAAGGCGCCGCCCCAGCCAGTGTCGATGTCCACCAGCAGCGGCATGCCGGTGGCATCCACGATGCGCCTTGCGTCGGTGAGCACGTCCTCCATGGTGCTGATGCCGAGGTCAGGCACGCCCAGGGAATTGGCGGCGACGCCGCCACCGGACAGGTACAGGGCCTTGTAGCCGGTACGCCTGGCCATCAGGCCGGCGTAAGCGGTGATGGCACCCATCACCTGCAGCGGTGACTCGGCGGCGACGGCGGCGCGGAAGCGCGCGCCGGCGGTTTGTGTCTGCGTCATCTCGGGTCCTTCATGCGCGAAGGCGACCCTGGGGCCGCCTTCGACTGGTCCTTAAAGCAGGCTTGCAACGCCGGCGCGCTCTTCCTCGAGCTCGGCCAGGGTCTTGTCCATCATGCCGCGGCTGAATTCGTCGATCTCCAGGCCCTGCACGATCGTGTAGTCGCCACCTTCGCAGGTCACCGGGAAGCCATACATCACGCCGGCCGGGATGCCGTAGCTGCCGTCCGACGGCACGCCCATCGTGGTCCACGCGCCGCCGGTGCCGAGCACCCAGTCGTGGATATGGTCGATGGCGGCGTTCGCCGCCGAGGCGGCCGAGGACAGGCCACGCGCTTCGATAATCGCCGCGCCGCGCTTGCCGACGGTGGGAATGAAGGTGCCGCGGTTCCAGGCTTCGTCGCCGATGGCGTCGCGCACCGGCGCACCGCTGATGGTGGCGAAGCGATAGTCCGGATACATGGTCGGGCTGTGGTTGCCCCAGACCACCAGCCTGTGGATTTCGCCGACCGGCATGCCGGTGCGCAGCGCCAACTGGCCCAGCGCGCGGTTGTGGTCCAGGCGCAGCATGGCCGTGAAGTTGCGCGGGTCGAGGTCCGGCGCCGACTTCATGGCGATGTAGGCGTTGGTGTTGGCCGGGTTGCCGACCACCAGCACCTTGCACTTGCGCGACGCAACCGCGTTCAGCGCGGCGCCCTGGGCCGTGAAGATCTTCGCGTTCTCGAGCAGCAGGTCCTTGCGCTCCATGCCGGGGCCGCGCGGACGGGCGCCGACCAGCATGGCGATGTCCGCGTCCTTGAACGCCACCTTGGCGTCATCGGTCCCGACCATGCCGGCAAGCAGGGGGAACGCGCAGTCCTCCAGCTCCATCATCACGCCCTTCAGCGCGGCCTGGGCCTTGTCCATCGGCAACTCGAGCAACTGCAGGATCACCGGCTGGTCCGGGCCGAGCATCTCGCCCGAGGCGATGCGGAACACGAGGGAGTAGCCGATCTGGCCGGCGGCGCCGGTGACGGCGACGCGAATTGGGGTCTTCATTGTCTGGTCCGTTCTGTAAGGCGGGTGCTGGGTGGAAGGGGATTCACTGCAGCTCGGCGAAGAATTCCTGGAAGCGGCGCAGTCCCTCGGGCAGCTGCGCCGTGGGGCAGGTATAGGAAATGCGCAGCGCGCGCGGCGCGCCGAAAGCCGAGCCCGGCACGCAGGCCACGCCCTTGGCTTCGAGCAGGGCATTGCACAGTTCCACGTCGTTGCCGATCGCCAGGTCGCCGTGGCGCTTGCCGAAGGCGAAGCTGACGTCGGGGAACACGTAGAACGCGCCCTCGGGCTTCGGGCAGACCAGGCCGGGGATCGCATCCATCACTGCCATCACCTGGTCGCGCTTGGCCTGGAACTCGGCGCATTTGCGCGCGGGAATGTCCTGCGGCCCGGTCAGTGCCGCCACGGCGGCGGCGGTGATGACTTCAGGGATGTTGGTGATGTGGTTGGAATTGAGCACCGTCACCGCCTGCGCCACCGTCTCCGGCCCGAGCATGAAGCCCACGCGCCAGCCCGGCATGCCATAGGTCTTGGACAGCGAATCGACAAACACCGTGCGATCGCGCAGCGACGGCTGGCTGTGCATGAAGTTGTGGTAGCCGATTCCGTCGAACACCATCCGGTTGTAGATGTCGTCGCAGATGATCCAGGTGTCGGGATGCTTCACGACCACCGCGGCCAGCGCTTCGATCTCGGCCTGGGTGTAGGCCATGCCGGTGGGGTTGTTCGGGTTGTTGAACACGAAGATCTTCGGCTTGGTCGCCAGGGCGGCGTCGAGTTGCGCAGGGGTGAGCTTGTAGTTCTGGCTGGCCGGGCACGGCAGCTCGAGCCGCTTCGCGTTGCAGATGTCGGCGATGTCGGCGTAGGTGGTCCAGTACGGCACCGCGTAGGCGATGGTGTCGCCTTCGTCGAGCAGCGCCTCGGCCAGGTTGTAGAGCACGTGCTTGGCGCCGATGCCGGTGGACACGTTCTTGCGCGCATAGCCGCCCAGGCCGACGGCCTCGGCGTGCTTCAGGAAGGCGTCCAGCAGCGCGTCCGAGCCCCGGTTGGAACCGTACTGGCCCGAGTCCTTGTCCAGCGCCTCGCGCACGGCGGCGTAGACGTGCGGGCCGGGCAGGAAGTTGGGGACGCCGATGGAGAAGCTGATGATGTCGCGGCCGGCGGCCTTGAGGGCCTTGGCTTTTTCTGCGACGGCCATGATGGCGCTGGGCTTGGCGCGACCCATCCGGCGGGCGAGCTGGGGCATCTGGACCTCGGTGGTTGGTGGCGTGGTCGGTGCTGGCTTCGATGCGGCGAAAACGCCGCCATCCAGCCCCGGAATTGTACCACCGGCCCCGCGGGCGCCGCCTGCCGCCCGACGCGCGCAGGCGCCGGGTGCAGGGGCGATCAGGCGCCCAGGGCGCGGTCCCATTCGGCGACGCGTTCGGCCTGGGCGGCCAGCAGCGGCGCGGTGTCGCCTTCGATGCGGATGCTCTCGATCTTGTCGCCGCCGCGGATCGCGTCCACGACCTTCTGGTCCTCGGGACCAAGGATCTCGCCGAACACCGTGTGCTTGCCGTCCAGCCAGGGCGTGGCGATGTGGGTGATGAAGAACTGGCTGCCATTGGTGCGCGGGCCGGCATTGGCCATGGACAGCACGCCCGGATGGTCGTGGCGCAGGTCGGCGCGGGTCTCGTCTTCGAACTTGTAGCCGGGGCCTCCGGTGCCGGTGCCCTGCGGGCAGCCGCCCTGGACCATGAAGTCCGGGATCACGCGGTGGAAGCTGAGGCCGTCGTAATAGCCGCGCTTGGCGAGGTTCACGAAGCTGGCGACCGTGACCGGGGTCTTGTCGTCGTGCAGGCGGAGCCGGATGGGGCCCTTGGACGTGGTGATGGTGGCGCTCAAGGCGGACATGGCGGGCTCCGGTGGGTTTAGCCCCCTAGGATGCCACATTCTGCGGGCGTCTGACCCCCGGGCGGGCTATACTAGCGGGCTATCCTATCCAGACGCGTCCTGTTGCCCGGGCGCCGCCAGCCATGTCCATCGAAAAGCTCCGCAACGTCGCCATCGTCGCCCACGTCGACCACGGCAAGACCACGCTGGTCGACCAGCTCCTGAAGCAGTCCGGCACGTTCAGCGAGCGCACCGTCACCACCGAACGGATGATGGACAGCAACGACCTGGAAAAGGAACGTGGCATCACGATCCTGTCCAAGAACACCGCCATCCGCTGGAAGTCGCCCGCCGGCGAGGAATACCGCATCAATATTGTCGATACGCCAGGGCATGCCGACTTCGGCGGCGAAGTCGAGCGCGTGCTGTCGATGGTCGACTCGGTGCTGATCCTGGTGGATGCGATGGACGGCCCGATGCCACAGACCCGCTTCGTCACCCAAAAGGCCTTCGCGATGGGCTTCAAGCCGATCGTGGTCGTGAACAAGGTCGACCGCCCGGGCGCGCGCCCGAGTTGGGTGCTGGACCAGACCTTCGAC
>JANXUD010000020.1 GCA_025352045.1 Gammaproteobacteria bacterium
CCTACCGGCGCCTGCTGCCGCTGATGTCTGCGCGCCTGCAGGCCAGCGCCGGGGACCGGCCCGAGGGCTATGCCGGGGCCGACGAATTCCTGGCCGACGTGCTGCTGATCGAGCGCAGCCTGGCGATGCATCGCGGCGAACACGCTGGTGGCTTCGCGCTGCGCCGCCTGCGCCGGCGCGTTGAAGCCTTCGGCTTCCACCTGGCGACCCTGGACCTGCGCCAGGATTCGGCGACCCACGCGCTGGCCCTGGCCGCCTTGCGCGATCCCGCCGCCGCCAGCGAGGCGGCGCGTGCCGTTGCAGAATCGACGCTGGCGGTGTTCCGCACCGTTGCCGAGCTGCGGCCGCGCTACGGCGATCGCGCCTTTGGCCCGTACATCATCAGCATGGCGCGCAATGCCGCCGATGCGCTCGCCGTTCTGGAACTGGCCCGCGCCGGCGGCTGCGTGGATGCGCAGGACCGGGTGCCGCTGGACGTGGCCCCGCTGTTCGAAACCGTCGCTGACCTCGAAGCCGCGACCGACACCCTGCGCTCGCTTTTTGCGGACCCCGTCTATCGCGCCCACCTCGCCGCCCGCGGCGGTCGCCAGGTGGCGATGCTCGGCTACTCCGACAGCGCCAAGGACGGCGGCATCGTCGCCTCGCGCTGGGCGCTGCAGCAGGCCCAGGTTGCGCTGACGGCGCTGGCCCAGGAGTCTGGTGTGCGGATCACCTTCTTCCACGGCCGCGGCGGGTCGGCCTCGCGCGGTGGCGGGAAGACCGAGCGCGCGGTGATCGCCGCGCCGCGCGGTTCGGTGGACGGCGTACTGCGCCTGACCGAACAGGGCGAGGTGATCCATCGCAAGTACGGCATCCGCTCGATTGCCCTGCGCAACCTGGAACAGGCGACGGGCGCGGTGCTGCGCGCAACGCTGCGACCACGCCCGGCCGAGCCGCGCGAGGACGCCTGGCGCGGCATCGCGGCCGGGCTCGCCGCCGACGCGCGTGCCAGCTATCGCGCGCTGGTGCACGAGGATGCCGACTTCCCGGCCTATTTCCGCGCCGCCACGCCCATCGACGTGATCGAGCGGCTGTGGCTCGGCTCGCGTCCGAGCCGCCGCGCCGCCGCCGGCGAAGTCGCGCCCGGTATCGAGAAACTGCGAGCGATCCCGTGGGTTTTCGCCTGGTCGCAGAACCGCGCCGGACTGACTGCCTGGTATGGCGTGGGCACGGCGTTGGAGGCCAGCGTCGCGCGCCATGGCCTGGCCGGCCTGGTGGAGATGGCGCGCGACTGGCCCTTCTTCACCACCCTGGTGGATGACGTGGAAATGGTGCTGGCCAAGTCCGACCCCGGCATCTTCGAGCGCTATTCGCGCCTGGCCGGCGAACTGCACGGGCAGTTCCATCCGCGCATCCATGCCGAGTTCGAGCGCACTCGCGCGGTCGTGCTGGCGATCAAGGGCGAGCGGGAATTGCTCTCGCGCGACCATCGCCTGCGGCTGTCGATCCGGCTGCGCAATCCCTACGTGGATCCGATCAGCCTGTTGCAGGTGGACCTGCTGGAGCGCTGGCGCGCCACCGGCCGCGGCGACGAGCACCTGTTCCAGGCGCTGGTCGCCACCGTCAACGGCATCGCGGCGGGCATCCAGAACACCGGCTGAGGCATCCTTGCAGGAACGAACCGGAGGCGGGGCAGGCATGGGCGAGACGGGCAGCGTACTGGTGGCGGGTTCGGCCAACCTCGACTTCGTGGTGCGCGCCCACCATGTTCCGGCGCCTGGCGAGACCGTGCTGGGCCGCGACTTTTCCACCTTTGCCGGCGGCAAGGGCGCCAACCAGGCGGTGGCCTGCGCTCGCGCGGGCGGGGCGCCGACGCGCATGCTGGTGGCGCTCGGCGATGACGCCTTCGCGCTGCCGCTGGAGTCCGGCCTGCGCTCGGCGGGCGTGCAACTGGAGGTCGTGCGTTGCACCGACCGACCGACCGGCACTGCCTTCATCTGCCTGTCCGACGATGCCGAAAACGCCATCACCGTCGCACCCGGCGCCAACGCCGCGCTGCGCGCCGAGCATCTGCCGTCGTTGCAAGGCATCGGCAGCCTGCTGCTCCAGCTGGAGACGCCGTTGGAGACGGTCACGGCGTACGCGCGAGACGCGACGGCCAGCGGCGTACGCGTCGTGCTCAACGCCGCCCCCGCACGCGCCCTTCCCGAGGAACTGCTGGCCGACGTGGATGTGCTGGTGGTCAACCGGGGCGAGCTGGCGACCGTTGCCGGCTCCAGCGGTTCCATCGCCGAGCAGCTCGCCCGGGTTCCGGTCGCGACTGTCGTGGTCACGCTCGGCGCGCATGGCTGCTGCGCGCGGGATCCGGCGGGCTGGCACCTGCAATCCGCGTTTCCGATCGCAGCCGTGGATACCACCGGAGCCGGCGATACATTTTGCGGCGTCCTGGTCGCCGCGCTCGGGCGCGGCGAGTCCCTGGACAAGGCGCTCCGCGCGGCCTGCGCGGCGTCGGCGCTGGCCTGCACCCGGTTGGGTGCGCAAGCCAGCATTCCCTCCAGCGAGCAAGTGCAGGCCCTGCTTGCCGGTCACGGCGACGCCGACCCCGGTCAACGCAGGACCTTGGCCGTGGCCTGCGGCTTGCCCGAGGAAGCCGCCGCCGGGGTTCCCACTTCCGCGCATCGCGCCGATCCCGCCTGAATCCGCGCCAGCGCCAGCGCCAGCGCCGGCGCCTACGGCGTCAGCCCGCGGTGACGTCGCGCAGTTCCCAGCCGCTGCCGGCCAGCAGGCGCAGGCGTTGCTTGAAGATCGCGCCCGGCAGGTCCGTGGCGACCACCAGGTCGATGCTCAGGTCGTGCTGCCTGCCCTCGACGCTGGCGGTGGGATCCACCGCGCCAAGCAGGGGATCGACATCGTCGGGATCGGGCTGGCGGTCGCGCCAGCGCTCGAACAACTTCGACGTGCGCAGCGCCTCCTGGAGTTCCTCGGCCAACCCCTCCGCGCCATCGCTGTGGAAACTCAACAGCGGATCGCCGCCGCGCGCCTTGGCGGGGTCGGGCAGTCTCAGGTAGTAGCGGGTCCGCATCGGCAGTCCTTGTCGAGGTTGTGAAGTCGCGACAAGAGCTTAGCAGCGTGACCGCCGTTGCAGATGGGCGGATTGTCGCCAATTGGAGACCGTGGAATGGGCGGGATTCGGCAGTTTGGAATGGGACCGATCCCTAGGATGCGCCCGCCACCCAAGCGCTTTCCCCCCGACCAAGGCCCCCATTCGCATGTCCAGACCCGCCCTCATCCGCCTGCTTTCCGGCGTCGCCGTGCTCGCCCTCGCGGCCGCGACTGCCGCGATTCCTTCCCGTGCCGCCGCGTCCGCGCCCACCGGGACTCCCGTGGTGCTCGAAGGCACCGTGCGCGTGCTGGTGGAGGACTATCGCGACCATGCGGTGACCCGTCACATCCTGCAAAGCAGCCGCGGCCCGGTCGAACTCGAATTCGATGCGCGGCCGATCGGCCTGCACAACGGCGACCGCATCCGCGTCCGCGGCCGCAGCCTGGCCATGCGCGACGGCAAGGGCGGCGCGCCGGTGCTGGCGCTCGATGGCGCCTCGTCCGGCAGCGTGCAGCTGCTCGCCGCCTCGACTGCGCTCGCCGCGTCCATGGGCCAGCAGAACATCGCCCTGATCCTGGTCAATTTCTCCGACCTCAACACCCAGCCGATCACCCAGGCCGATGCCGATGCACTGGTCTTCAACAGCGCCAATGGCTATTACCAGGAAAACTCCGTCGGCCAGACCTGGCTGGCGGGCAAGAGCTTTCCCTGGGTGACGATCTCGCTCAGCAGCACGGTCTGCGATTACGACGCGCTGGCCACCCAGGCCGTGGCCGCGGTCAAGGCCGCCGGCGGCAACCCGGATGCATATGGCCGCAAGGTGTTGCTGTTCCCGAAGAATGCCTGCACCTGGGCCGGCCTGGGCACCCTCGGCGGCACTGCGACCAATGCATGGATCAATGGCCACTTCAGCACCCAGGTGGTGACCCACGAGCTTGGCCACAACCTGGGGCTGCAGCACGCGCATGCGCTAAATTGCGATACCGCGCCGATGGCTGGCACCTGCACCACGCTGGAGTACGGCGACGTCGCCGACACGATGGGCAACATCGCCGCGGCCCATGTCAGTCCCTTCGCCAAGGAGCGCCTGGGCTGGCTCAACGACGGCATCTCGCCACCCATCACCACCGCCTCCGTCGCGGGTCGCTACGTGATCGAGGCCTATTCGAGCGCCAGCGTCGGCGCCAAGGCCATCAAGATCCCGCGCGGCGTGGACGGCAGCGGCCGCAAGCTGTGGTACTACGTCGAATACCGCCAGCCAATCGGCAACGATGCCGTGCTCACCAGCGGCAACCTCACGCAGGGCCTGCTCGTCCGCACCGCCACGGAGGGTGACGACAACTCCAGCATGCTGCTCGACATGACGCCCGGCAGCTACCCGCTGGAGAACACCCGGGAGCTGCAGGACGGCGCGCTCGGCCTCGGCCTGACCTACCGCGACGCCGCTGGCATCGCGATCACCACCGCGGCGCTCAATGGCAGCAGCGCCAGCATCGATGTCGCCTTCGGCGGCACCCCGCCGCCGACCTGCACCCGCGCCACGCCGCTGGTGTCGATCACTGGCCAGACCGCAGCGGTGGCCGCCGGCACCACGCTCGGCTACACCGTGTCGGTCACCAACCGTGATTCAAGCGCCTGCGCGGCCGGCACCTTCGCGCTCGCCGCGTCGCTGCCGACTGGCTTCACCGGCGCGCTGTCGGCCAGCAGCCTGTCGCTCAGCCCGGGCGCCAGCGCCAGCACCTCGCTCACCGCCACCTCGGCAACCGGCACGGCGGCGGGCGGCTACGGCATCGGTACCGCAGCCAGCACCAGCGCCAGCGGCAGCGGTTCCGCCGCGATCGTGTACACGGTGTCGGCGCCGCTCGCGTCGATGTCGGACACCGTCGCAACCGACAAGGCCAGCTACGTGCGCGGCGATACCGTGCGCATGACCGCGCGCGTATCTGCGGGCGGCGTGGCCGTGTCCGGCGCGAGCGTCAGCTTCGCCATGACACGGTCCAACGGCAGCGTCACCACGCTCAGCGCAACGAGCGACGCCACGGGGATGGCCGTGGCGTCGTACAAGTCCAGCGCGAGGAAGGATCCGGCGGGCACCTACGCGGTCGCGGCCACGGCGAGCAGCCAGGGCCGGACCGCGTCAGCGAGCGCCAGCTTTACGGTGCAATGACCGGCGCGGCATCCGGCACCCAGGCTGCCGTCACCGCGGCAGCCGGCGGCGCGAAGCTGTACGCGCAGGGCGACACCGGGACCACGCCGCCGCCGTTGTTCAGCGCGTCGATGTAGTTCTTGAGCGTCTCCTGTGTTGCCCGGTTCGGGTCTCCGGTCGGCGTGTAGCCGTCGGCGGCCAGCGCCGCTTCCGCGGCGGCCACCAGCTGGTTGATGGTGCCGCCATACGGCAGGTACAGCGCATTGCCGTCCACGCCTCCCGACTCGATGTTGAGGATCATCGCCGCCAGCTGCACCGACAGCATGTAGCTCATGTTGGTGGCCGTGCCGCCGAGCAACCAGGCGCGGAAGCCGGCGTAGGTGGTCGGGTCGAAGTCGCCGCCGGCCGCATTGCGCAGGTGGTAGCTGGTGAGCAGCGCGAATTCGCTGGCCATGCCACCGTTGTCGTTGAGCAGGGCCTGGCCGTTCTTGTTGCTCCAGAAGCCAAGCGTCAGCCCGCCGCTGGGGGCAATGCAGAAGTTGCCGAACTCGATCGTCGAGGTCTCGCCGCCGGTGACGCTTGCCGAGCCGCTCACCGGCGTCAGCACCGTGTCGCCGTCGAGCGCGGTGCCGCCGCTGGGCCAGCTGTTGTACCAGCCCGCTTGCGACGGCTCACCCTCGGTGACCGTGTAGAAATCCTCCGGCAATTCGAACCACATCGCGTAGCCGCTGCCGCCGGTGATCTGCTCGGAGGGGGTCACGCCGAGCGGCGGCGAAAGCGTCATCGGCCAGTTCGCCAGCGGCGTATCGGTGCCCGCCTCATAGACGCCATCCACGTTCGCGTCGTAGTACTTGAAGGCTTCCAGCGTGCCGGTCAGTTCCTCGGGCGGCGGTGGCGGCTCGGCGAACTTGACCTTGAAATTGTCGGTCTTGGTGTTGCTGTGGATGAAGCCATCCAGGCCGCAGTCGGTATTGCCGCAGTACGCGTCGAAGTCCGCCGCACGGGTGATCCACAGCTTGTACACGCCGCCGTTGTTGTCGGTGTTGGCGAAGTCGGCCGGGCTCACCGCCAGGCGGATGCCGATGCCGCCACAGGGCGAGACCCCGTTGGGATGGTCGACGGGGTCGTAGTTGAAGCTGATCCGGCCGTTCGAGCCGAACGTGACGTCGAATTTCCGGTGGCTGACCGGATCCAGCGACAACAGGGCATTCCCATTAGGGTTGGTCACCATGTAGTAGTACGTTCCTACCGGAAGGCCCGGGGCAACGCAGTTCTGCGGCCCACCATTCAGGTAAACGTCCATCTTGCTGTCATAGAGATTGGCGTTGACCGCCGAGCCGTCGCCCAGGCTGGTGAAGATCGCGCCGCTGATGTTCTGTGCCTGTGCCGCCGTAGAAAACAACAGGCCGCCAGCAACCGCCAGCGTGAGTCCAGCCAGGCGGCCGGACGCGGATCGTGCTGAGTCGCAGTTCGTGTTCATGTTGTTTTTCCCTTGCTCGCATGGCCGGGCGCCGGAACGGAACCGGCACCCCGGGACGGCAAGGAATAGGCGCTGTGCCCATTGCAGGGAATACACCGGAAGGAGTACTACGCCATTGGATGTAGGCTCCTGACCGCCCGGCGCGGCCATCGCCGTTGTAGGGACTACAGGACATGAACGCCATCTTGGGCAGCAACGAGGATCCCGACGCCGCGCTCGTCGCCGCGTCGCGGCTGCACGACGAGATCGTGCTGGCCTCGGCGGATGCGGCCTGGGCGCAGGACGCACGCGAGGCACTGGGCGCGGACGACCTGCATGGGTCGCCGCTGCACGCCCTCACGAGCGCGCAGGCGGTCGCGGCGCAACTCGGGCGGCCCGCGCGGCTGTGGATCGTGGACGAAGCCCTGGTCGCGCCCCTGTTGGCGCGCCGGCGACAGCTCCCCCGGGAACGCCAGCCCGACCTGCTGGTGCGCTTCGAGCAATTCTCCACCGCCCGCGTGGTGGCGATGATCGAGTCGGGCGCGCGCGGCTGCCTGCCGGCGCGACCGTCGATCGCCGAAACGCGAGAGGCGATCCGGGCCGTGCTGTCCGGGGAGTTGTGGCTGAGCCGCCGCCTGTTCAGTGCGGTACTCGACCACCTGCAGGCGCGCTCGAGCGTGCAGGCGGCGCTGGATGGCGACGACGGCCTGACCGGCCGGCAACGCGAGATCGTGCAGTGCGTGTCGCGGGGCATGAGCAACAAGCAGATCGGTCGCCACCTGGGCATCAGCCCAACCACGGTCAAGACCCACCTGCACAACATCTTCGAGCGCCTGGGCATCGGCGGCCGCACGTTGCTGGCGCTGCGCTCCCACGAATCGCACCTGCACTAGCCGACCCGCTGCCTCCGGCGATCCACGACCCCGGCCCGCATGCCAAAATGCGCGGGAACCGGAGGGGTCGATGAAAGACAAGCAGGAAATCGTCAGCAACTGGCTCCCGCGCTACACCGGCCTGGCCCTGCCCGAGTTCGGCGAGCACATCCTGCTGACCAACTTCGGCGGCTACCTCAACACCTTTTCGCAACTTACGGGGGCGCCGATCGTGGGCCTGGACCGGCCGATGCCCAGCGCCACGGCCGACGGCATCACCATGATCAACTTCGGCATGGGCAGCGCCAACGCGGCGACCATGATGGACCTGCTGAGTGCGCTGCCGCCCAAGGCTGTGCTGTTCCTGGGCAAGTGCGGCGGGCTCAAGCGCAAGAACCAGCTCGGCGACCTGATCCTGCCGATCGCCGCGATCCGCGGCGAGGGCACGTCCAATGACTACATGCCGGCCGAGGTGCCCGCGCTGCCGGCGTTCGCGATGCAGCGCGTGATCTCGACCATGATCCGCGACCTGGGGCACGACTACTGGACCGGCACCGTCTACACCACCAACCGCCGCGTCTGGGAACATGACGAGACGTTCAAGGAATATTTGCGCACGCTGCGCTGCATGGCGATCGACATGGAAACCGCGACCATCTTCGCGGCCGGCTTCGCCAACGGCATTCCCGCCGGCGCG
>JANXUD010000057.1 GCA_025352045.1 Gammaproteobacteria bacterium
TAGCCTACATGGACGTACTTGCGGCGTGTCCCGCCAAGACCCCTGCACCGAGCCGTCCAGGACACTCCACCATCGCACCCGACCGATCGCACTCCGCAAGCTTCACCAGCCGAACCCTCCGTCACGTCCGCATCGCAACCCACTCGCAAACGCGAGCGCAGCGATGCGTGCTCAGTGGCGGCGGCAATCGGTGGGCGCGATGCCGTGCCGTGCAGTGCGATGGTGGGTGGGGGCGCGGATGCCGGTAGCCGCGCCCTCTCCGAGCATCACGGCGTCCCGTCGCGGAGGCTGCCGGAAGCCGCGCCCTCTCCGAGCATCACGGCGTCCCGTCGCGGAGGCTGCCGGTAGCCGCGCCCTGGCGGCAACGTCGCGGAGGCTGCCGGTAGCCGCGCCCTGCCAGGAACTCGCTTACAAGCCGAACAGGCGGGCGAGCTCGGCGCCGGGGTCGGCTGCGCGCATGAAGGCTTCGCCGACCAGGAACGCTTCGACGCCGTGCGCGCGCATCCGCGCCACGTCGGCCGGCGCGTGGATGCCGCTCTCGGTCACCAGGCGGCGATCGGCCGGCACCGCCTCGCGCAGGTCCAGCGTCGTGTCGAGCGAAACCTCGAACGTGCGCAGGCTGCGGTTGTTGATCCCGAGCAGAGGCGCGGCCACTTGCAGGGCGCGCTCGAGCTCGTCGATGTCGTGCACTTCGACCAGCACGTCCATGTCCAGCTGCATCGCCAGGTTGGACAGTTCGGCCAGGGCCGCATCGCCAAGCGCCGCGACGATCAGCAGCACGCAATCGGCGCCGAGCAGGCGCGACTCATAGACCTGCCAGGCGTCCACCAGGAAATCCTTGCGCAGCACCGGCAGCGCGCAGGCCGCGCGTGCCTGCTGCAGGTAGGCGTCGCTGCCCTGGAAGAAGTCGATGTCCGTCAGCACCGACAGGCAGGTCGCGCCACCGCGGGCATAGCTGGCCGCGATCGCCGCCGGGTCGAAATCGGGGCGGATGACGCCCTTGCTCGGGCTGGCCTTCTTCACCTCGGCGATCACCGCGGGACGACCGGCGGCGATGGTCGCCTCGATCGCGGCGGCGAAGCCTCGGGTGTCGGGCAGGTTGGCGCAACGCGCGGAGAGTTCGCGCAGGGGCAAGGCGGCAGCGCGCTCGCGCACTTCCTCGACCTTGCGCGCCAGGATCGTGCGCAGGATGTCGCTCATGGCGTGGCAGCGGCGTCAGCCGCGACCTGGGTCGGCCCGCCATAGGCACGGTCCACCCTGGCAATACGCAATTCGAAGTGCGCGTACCAGCCGCCACGCCCGCGCGCCCGCGCTTCGGCGTGCTCGGCATTGCGCTTCCAGGCCAGGATGTCCGCCTCGCGGCGCCAGTAACTGACCGTGATGCCGAAGCCGTCGGCACCGCGGCAACTCTCGATGCCAAGGTAACCGGGCTGCGATGGCGCCAGGGCTTCCATGCGATCAGCCATGGCGCCGTAGCCGTCGTCCCCGCCCTGGCGTTGCGAGGCGAAGATCACGGCGAAATAGGGCGGCGCCGGCGTCTTGGCGAAGGGACTGTGGGCCATCGGCGTGGGATTCCGTGTCAGCAGGGTGCGAGCGGCAGGGGATCGGCGGCAAGCCGGCGCGTGGCCGCGACATAGTCGTCGAGCTTCGCACGGGCCGAGCCGTCGTCGATGGCGCCACGCGCGCGCCCGACGCCGTCGCCGATGGAGCCCGCCACCCCGGCGGTGTACAGCGCCGCGCCGGCGTTGAGCAGCACGATGTCGCGGGCCGGGCCGGCGACGCCTTCGAGCACGCCCAGCACCATGGCTCGCGACTGCGCCGGACTGTCCACGCGCAGCGCGCGCAGGTCGGCCATCGGCAGGTCGAACTCGCCGGGTAGCAATTCGTATTCCTCGATCACACCATCGCGCAGTTCGGCGACCATGGTGCCGCCGGCCAGCGTGATCTCGTCCAGGCCGTCGCGGCCGTGCACCACCAGCGCACGCGTCGCGCCCAGGCGCTGTAGCACGCGCGCCTGGATGCCGACCAGGTCCGGATGGAAGACACCCATCAGGATGTTCGGCGCGCCGGCCGGATTGGTCAGCGGGCCGAGGATGTTGAAGATCGTGCGCACGCCCAGCTCGCGCCGCACCGGCTGCACGTTGCGCATCGCGGGATGGTGGATGGGCGCATACATGAAGCCCAGCCCGGTGCGCGCGATGCATTCGGCCACCTGCGGCGGTTGCAGCTCGATCGCGGCGCCCAGCGCCTCCAGCACGTCGGCGCTGCCGGAGCTCGACGAGACGCTGCGGTTGCCGTGCTTGGCCACCCGCGCGCCCGCGGCCGCCACCACGAACATGGCGGCGGTGGAGATGTTGAAGGTGTGCGCGCCATCGCCGCCGGTGCCGACGATATCCACCAGGTTGGCGGCGTCCGCCACCACGACACGCTGGCTGAACTCGCGCATCACGCTGGCCGCGGCGGCGATTTCCTCGATGGTCTCCTTCTTCACGCGCAGGCCGGTGAGGATGGCCGCGGTCATGACCGGCGACACTTCGCCGCGCATGACCTGGCGCATCAGGTCGACCATCTCGTCGAAGAAGATCTCGCGGTGGACGATGACGCGGGCCAGCGCTTCCTGCGGGGTCATGGCCATCTCAGGCCGCCTTCGCCGGCACGGCCGCCTGGCCGAGGAAATTGCGCAGCATGGCGTGGCCGTGTTCGGTGAGAATCGACTCGGGATGGAATTGCACGCCCTCGACGTCCAGGCTGCGATGGCGCAGGCCCATGATCTCGTCGAAGTTGCCGTCCGCGTCCTCCGTCCAGGCGGTGATCTCGAGGCAGTCGGGCAGCGACGCCCGTTCCACCACCAGCGAGTGGTAGCGGGTGGCCAGGAAGGGCGACGGCAAGCCGGCGAACACGCCCTTGCCGGTGTGGTGGATGGGCGAGGTCTTGCCGTGCATGATCGTCTTCGCGCGCACCACGCGCCCGCCGAAAGCCTGGCCCAGGCTCTGGTGGCCCAGGCACACGCCAAGGATCGGCACGCTGCCCGACAGCGCCGCCAACACGTCCAGCGACACGCCCGCGGTATCCGGAGTGCACGGCCCGGGCGAGATGACGATGTGCGCGGGCTTGAGCGCCGCGATACCGGCCACGTCGAGCGCGTCGTTGCGCACGACCTCGACCTGCTGCCCCAACTCCCCGAAATACTGCACGAGGTTGTAGGTGAAGCTGTCGTAGTTATCGATCATCAGGAGCATGTCGCGTCTCGTCGTCGGGCCGGCGCAGTCGCGGGCTTCCGGGCCGGTCATGATGCCACAGGGCCCGGATCCGCCCGGTGGGGGGCCGCCGCACGCGCTAGGGCGCGGGACCCTGCGCGGCCCGTGGACTCGCCTCGAGCAGGCGCCCGGCCTCCGCCGCGTCCCGCGGGGGTGACAGCAGGTAGCCTTGCAGCAGGTCGCAGCCAAGGCTGCGCAACAGGTCGCGCTGGATCGCCGTCTCGACGCCCTCGGCGACCACGGCCATGCCGAGGTTCTTCGCCAGGGCGATGATCGTGCGCACGATCGGCGCACGTTCGCCGGGCCCGCGCGGACCTTCGTCGATCTCGCGCACGAAGCTCTGGTCGATCTTGAGCGTGCTGATCGGCAGCGTATGCAGGTAGCTCAGCGACGAATAACCGGTGCCGAAGTCGTCGATCGCCACCCCGACACCGAGCGCGCGCAGCTCGATCAGGTTCGCCAGGGTGTCGTTGGCGCTCTGCAGCAGCAGGCTTTCGGTGATTTCCAGTTCCAGCGCGTCGGCGTCCAGGCCCGAGTCGCGCAGCGCCGAGCGCACCGTGTCCACCCAGTCGTCGCGCTTGAACTGGATCGCCGACACGTTCACCGACATCCGCAGCCCCGCGTGGCCCGCCTGCCGCCAGTGCACCGCCTGCGCGCAGGCGCGCCGCAGCACCCATTCGCCGACCGGCACGATCAGCCCGCACTGTTCGGCCAGGGGGATGAAGCGCGACGGTGTCACCGAGCCGTGCAACGGGTGCTGCCAACGCAGGAGCGCTTCCACCGCGACGATGCGGTCGCCGCCGTCATACTGGGGCTGGTAGTGCAGCTCGAGCTCGTCCTGGGCCAGCGCGCGCCGCAGGTCGTGCTCCAGGTCGAGCTGTTCGCGCGCGAGCAGGTTCATCTCCGGCGCGAACCACTGCAGGGTGTCCCGGCCCATTTCCTTGGCGCGGTACATCGCCACGTCGGCATGTGACATCAACTCCCCGGCGTCCAGGCTGTCCTCCGGGTAGATGCTGATGCCCAGGGAGACGCTGGCGTATAGATCGCGGCCATCCACCCGGAAGGGCACGCGCATGCACTCGACGAGCGCGCGGCCCGCGCGCATCGCGTCGCTGGCCTCCATCAGGTCGTTCAGGACCACGGTGAACTCGTCGCCGCCCAGGCGCGCGAGCGTGTCGCTCTTTCGCACGCAGCCGTCAAGCCGTGCCGCAACCTGTTGCAGCAGGGCGTCTCCGCTGGCGTGGCCGAGCGTGTCGTTGATGTGCTTGAAGCGATCCAGGTCTATGTACAGGACAGCGACCTGGGTCCCGTGCCGCGCGGCCTGGGCAATGGCTTGCGCGAGCCGGTCCTGGAACAGCAACCGGTTGGGCAGGCCCGTGAGCGCATCGTGGTGTGCCTGATGGGACAGCTGGTCGGTCAGCTCGCGATGTTCGATCGCGACCGTGGCCAGGCGGCAGGCCGATTCGAGCAACTCGCGGTCGGCTGGCGATGCCTGCCAGGTTCCGGCGCCGAACAGGCTCAGCGTCCCCAGCACTTCACCGCCTGCCTTCAGGAGGGGAGCAGACAGGCTGGACTGCACGCCAAGGCGGGTGGCCCAGTCGCGCAGCCCGGACCAATCCGGGCTGTCGGCGACGCGCGATGCCTGCACCGGAATGCCGTGCTCCGCCGCCGCGCCGAAGCAGCCGTAACCTACGCGGGCCGACACGCCATCGAGCAGGGCCAGCGCGTCGCCGGGCAGCGACGGCGCCACGGCGAGCCGGCACAGCCCGCCGCGCACACGCAGGATGCAGGCACGCAGCCCCGGCCGCTGCGTCTCGAGCATGCGCGCCACTGAGGCCAGCACGGCATCGAGCGGCTGGTTCTGCGCAACCTGTTCGAGCACCCGGCTGCGCTCGCGCTCGAGCAGTCCGCCGAGCAACAGCGCGGCCTCTGCCTGCTTGTGCCCGGTGAAGTCCACGACCGTTCCCTGGAAGACCTCCGGCTCGCCCCGTTCGTCATGGATGACATTGACCGTCTCCATCGTCCACAGCTCGCTGCCGTCCTTGCGCCGCAGTCGCATCGCCATCCCGGTGACCGCGCCATTGGCGCGCATTTCGGCAACGTAACGCTCGCGATCAGCTTCGTTGAAATACAGCGCGCGCGCGTTCGTGCGCTGCGCCTCCTCGATTGAGTCAAAGCCGAACATCTGGGCGAACGCCGCGTTGCACTGCAGGATCCGCCCGTCCGGCGCGGAACGGAACACGCCCGCCTGGTTCTGCTCGAACAGCAGGCGGAAGCGCGTTTCCGAGGCGATGGTCGCCTGCTCGGCCTGCTTGCGCGCAATCGCCGAGGCCACCTGGCCTGAGACGAATTCCAGCAGGTCGCGGTCCTGCGCGACGTAGCGCACGTCGCCGTCATAGCTCTGGACCACCAGCGCGCCGGTGGTGGCGCCTTGCCATTTGAGCGGGACGCCAAGCCAGTCCAGCGCGGGCGTGCCGACCACGATGTCGTCGGGGTGGATGCCGTGGTTCGGCGTGTCGGGGGTGAACAGCAGGGCTTCGCCCGTCTTGACCACCCGCCCGGCCAGGGTGCCGTCGTCGAGTGACTGTGGCGGTGGCGCGCTGTCGAACTCGTCCACGTAGTACGGGAAACTGATCTGGTCGCGGGCGCTGTCGTACAGGGCGACGAAGAAGTTGCGCGCGGGCAGGAGTTGCCCGATGACTTCATGGATGCGGCCAAACAGTTCCGGCAGGCTGGGCGCAGTGTGCGCTGCCTCGGAGATCATCTGGAGCGCCGCCTTGGTGGACTCGTGGCGCTTGCGCTGTGTGATGTCCTGCACCACATACGAGAATCTCGGGCGGCCACTTGGCCCGTGGCCGATCCACGCGAGCGTGACCGACCACCATTCGCTGGCACCCGGAAGCAAGCTGGGCTGCTCGAACTCGACCGGGCGCTGCCCTTTCCAAGCCTGCAGATACTGGTCGAGCCAGACACCGCGCCGCGGACCGGGCAGCCCGAGCTCGCTGATCCGCTTGCCTTGGGCCTGCGCAGGCGTGAGGCCAATGCGCGCGGCCGCGGCGTGGTTCACGGCGACGAGGATCATGTCCTCGTCCTCGGTCAGCTCAGTCACGCCCATCTGGAAGCTGGCCTGCTCGAAAAACGAGCGAAGCGTCGCCTGGCCCACGTCATCGGCCACGTTTGCGTCCGACTTCGAGCCCCCGCCCCCACCAGTGATCAGTTTACCCGTGAATCCTGCCATCGAGCCCCGTTGCGGCCGGCTGCGCGGACCGCCAATCCGGAGTCTAGCCCCTGGCTTTCCCTGCATCGTGGCCATGGAGGGGCCACGTGCCCGTGGAGATGGGACGCGCGTCGGAAATCGCAGCATTGGGGGGCTGACGACGCCCTTTTCCAACCAGCCTGGCGGCTTACCCGGGTTCAGGCCCGGTCCGGACCCGTGGCTTCGACGCGCCATGTCAGCGGGAACATCAGCAGCGGATTCACGATCGTGCGGCGCACGTTCGTGAACCCCAACGCGCGCAGGTCGCGCGCGTAGTCGACCGTATGGCGGAAATCCTGAAGCAGCACGCGGCCGCCGGGCTTGAGCACGCGGGCGATCTCGCGCAGCGCCTCCGCGCGTTCGTCTGCCTGGTACACGTTGTGGATCGCCAGGCTGGAGACGACCACGTCGAACCGCGCCGCATCGAAAGGCGTCGCGCGCATGTCACCGTCCACCAGCTCGACGCGATCGGACACGCCGCAGGCCGCCGCGTTGGCGAGCGTGGCCGTGCGCGCATTGCCCGACAGGTCTTGCGCATTCCAGATGTCCAGCCCGGTCGACTTGCCGCCGCCGGCGGACAGCCGGCGCGCGGCTTCGATCAGCAACAGGCCGCGCCCGCAGCCCACGTCCAGCACCTGCTCGCCTCCACGCAGCCCGGCGCGATCGATCAACTGCCTCGCGGCGATCCGCTTGCCCTGCAGACTCGTCCACAGCATCCACAGGCCCTGCACGGCACAGACCATGGCAACGCCGAAGCCGATCCCGCCGATGCGATGGAGCGCGGGCGAGAATTGGCCGCCGACGCCCAGGGCGACTCCCGCGATCGCGATCAGCGCGAAGTTGCGGATCACGCCCGGCGCGTCGATCCCGAAATTGGCTCGGCCGGTGCTCACAGCCCGCCCGCCGCTTGCGCCACGGCGCGGAACAGCGCGCGCCCCTTGTTCATGGTCTCGTCCCACTCGGCCTGCGGGTCGGAGTCGTGCACGATGCCGGCGCCGGCCTGCACGTACAGGCGGCCGTCCTGGATCACCGCGGTGCGGATGGCGATGGCGGTGTCCACGTCGCCCCACCAGCCGAGGTAGCCAACCGCACCCGAATAGATGTTGCGGCGCACCGGCTCCAGCTCGCGGATGACTTCGAGCGCGCGGATCTTCGGTGCGCCGCTCACCGTGCCTGCCGGGAACGTGGCCTTGAGCACGTCGGAGAACGTCGCATCGGGCCGCAAGTGCCCCTGCACCTCCGACACGATGTGCATCACGTGCGAGTAGCGCTCGATCTCGAAACGCTCCGGCACCGTCACGCTGCCCGGCTCCGCCACGCGGCCGACATCGTTGCGTCCCAGGTCGATCAGCATCAGGTGCTCGGCGCGTTCCTTCGGATCCGCCAGCAACTCCGCCTCGAGCGCAGTGTCTTCTGCGGGCGTGGCGCCGCGCGGCCGCGTGCCGGCGATCGGCCGCACGGTGACTTCGCCGTCCTGCACGCGCACCAGGATCTCCGGCGAACTGCCGACCACCTGGGTGCCGTCGAGGTCGAGGAAATACATGTACGGCGAAGGATTGAGCGCGCGCAGGGCGCGGTACACGTCCACCGGCCGGGCGCGGAAGGGCACGCTCATGCGCTGGCTCAGCACCACCTGGAAGACATCGCCGGCGCGGATGTATTCCTTCACGCGCTCGACGGCGGCGATGAAGCCATCGCGGGTGAAGCCAGAAACGAAGTCCGCCTCCTGCAGCAGGGAAGGATCGAGCACGTCGGGATAGCTGCGCCCGGAGTGGCGCAGGCGATAGACGAGTTCATCGAGACGGCGCAGTGCACGGCCATGCGCCTGCGGCTCCGACGGATCCGCATGCACCACCAGGAACAGCCGGCCCTTTAGGTTGTCGAACACGGCGAGTTCTTCCGACAGCATCAGGAATGCGTCGGGCGTGCCGAGTTCGTCGGGCTTGTGCGTGCCGTCGGGCATGGCGCCGGCCAGGCGCGGCTCGATGTAGCCGATCGACTCGAAGCCGAAGTAGCCGACCAGGCCGCCGGTGAAGGCCGGCAGCCCGGCCACCCGCGGCACCTTGTGCGCCGCGCGCAGCGCGTCCACTTCGGCCAGTGGATCGGCGACCTCGCGCGACGAGACCAGCTCGCCATGCGCCCGGGTCTCCAGCACGTGGCCCCGGAAGCTGTAGGTCTGCCGCGCCGGCAGGCCGATGATCGAATAGCGGCCCCAGGTCTCGCCGCCTTCCACCGACTCGAACAGGTAGGTGTGCGGGCCGTCGGCCAGCTTGAGGTAGACCGAAAGTGGCGTGTCGAGGTCCGACAGCACCTCGCGCACCATCGGGATGCGGGTGTGGCCCTCGGCGGCAAGGCGGCGGAATTCGTCGGCGGTGAGGGGTTCAGCAGGCATCGAAGCGGGGCCAGGGCGCGCGGACGGCAAGTATAGTGTGGGAGCGGCCTGAGGGAGCGGCTTCAGCCGAGATTCAAGCCGCGATTCCAGCCGAGATTCCAGTCGCGGCTCAAGCCGCTTCCACACTACTTGCCGAGCATGTAGAGCTGCCACAGGTCGCGCCGGCTCATGTGCAGCAACGGCTTGATCGTTCGGAGCGCGGTCCTGCCGACATTCCGCTCGATGTAGCGCATCTCCTCGAATTTCTCCCGCACCTGCGGGTCTTCGGGCAGCTCGATGCCGTTGTCGCGCATCATCAGCACGCCCTTGGCGCGCAGGGCCAGCTCGGCATGCAGGCGCAGCATGCACACCAGGTCGGCAACCACCTCGCCCGGGAAGTGCGCCTTCAACTCGTGCAGGAACTGCCCGGCCGGAGATTCACCGAAGGCGCCAGACTCGAGCAACTCGAGCAATTGCTGGTCCGACTCGAAACCCTGGCCGATCCAGCTCTCCACCGCCTTCTCGCTTCGCGTGAACACCCACAGCATCAGCGGCGGCAGCACCGCCAGCACCAGCATGGTCTGCGGCACGGGCGGTAGGACGAAATGGTTGAACGCCGAGTGCACCACCACCGCCACCAGCAGCGGCGGCAGGATCGCCGGCACGTCCATCTTCCCGCGCCGGTCGGTGTTGGCCAGCAGCATCGCAGCGAAGATCGCCTGAACGCCGCCATGCAGGATGGCGGTGCCGAAGCCGCGCACGATCCAGACGCCGACGCTGGCATCGGCCAGGTCGTTGAGGTAGTACAGGTTCTCGATCATCGCGAAACCCGTGCCCACCGCGAAGCCGAACACCGAGGCATCAACCAGGAAGCCGATGCGGTGGCTGCGCATCAGCGCCAGGATCACCAGCGCCTTGCAGCCCTCCTCCACCGCCGGGGCGACGTAGCGTGCGTACTGGGAAAAATCCAGGCCAACCCGGGTGATGGCGAAGACATTGACGAGGTAGGCCAGCCCGGCGGCAAGCCCGCCCAGGCCGATCACCGCCAGCACCACCGGCAGGCGCACCAGCTTGTAACTGTCCAGCGCCAGCAGCGCGCCGAGGAAGCACAGCACCGGGAACAGGCCCAGCGCGGCGTGCAGGATCAGCGACATCTCCACCGTCACGCCACTCCCATCACAGCACCTTGAGCGAGAACAGCCACTCGTCGTCCAGCTTGTTGCCGGCCTCGAAGGACTGCGCATAGCCGACCGACACGGTCATCGGCAGGTGGTCCAGGATGGTGAAGTTCAGGTCCAGCTGCAGGCCCGCGTCCTGATAGTGGCGCCTCCCGCCGGCCAGGCTGTCGTCGATCACCAGCGAGCCGACGAAGATCGCCGGACGGATGTAGCTGAGGTAGAAACCGGGCTTGCCGGCCGACTCGAAACGGTAGGGCGGTGCGTTCCACTCCAGCGTGTTCTTGACGAAGCGCTGGCCACCCAGGGCGTCGATGGAGGCGCCTGGGAAGGACTCCAGCTCGCGATAGCGCTTCACGTCGCGGTTGTCCACGTAGTTGTTCTTGAAGCCGCCGAAGTAATAGTTGGCCAGCGGGTTCGATCCCCAGCCACCGGCCACGCCCGCGGCGTTGTACAGCCAGATCGAGGAGTTGTGCAGCGGCAATGCGAAGCCGATGTCGAACGTGCCATACGCCTTGGGCGAGATTTCCCCGCCGGCGCTGTCGGCCGCGGCGTGCAGGGTCCAGTCCACGCCCTTCTCGTGATCCACGCTGGCCTGGGACTTGCGGGTGTTGCTGTACTCGATGCCGATGTCGCCCGACAGCAGGCTGCCGGGCGATCCGCTGACGTTCTGGTTCGCCGGCAAGGTGTCCAGCCCGGTGTAGTAGCCCAGGCTGGCCACGAATTCCCGGCGCCGCGGCTCGTCGAACACCAGCAGCTTGCGGTAGTCCACGATCAGCGCATCGCCCTTGCGGCTGCGCTTGGTCGGGCCGAACAGGTCGTAGAAGTCGGCGTCGTTGTGCCAGTAGCGGAAGTGCCAGTTGAGCGTGCGGAAATCCACCCGCGCGTGCAGGCGCTCCCCGGAGGGCGCCTTGCCGTCGACGGAATAGCCGGCGGTGACGGACAGGTTGTACAGGTGCAGCGGGTCGGCGATGTCCCAGCGGTAGCCCAGGACGACGCTGTCGCGGTAGCCGAGCACGACCGGATAGTGCACGTCGGGACGCATCTCGTGCAGCGGATCGTAGGGCGCGCGGCTGGTGACCATCTTGTCCAGTGGCACCGCCGCGGGCGAGCCGGCGTTCCAGGTCTTCACGACCGGATGCGTCTCGGCGATCTTCGCGCCCAGGAAGGTGATCGCGCCCAGGTCCTCGATCGGCGTGGCCTCGATGATCGTCGGCACGAACCCGGTGCCGGAATATTCCATCACCAGCAACTTGCCGTCGGGGCGCGGGATCGGCCGGAAGAAGCCGGTCTCGGCATTGGTGATCGCCTTGATCTCGCTGGTGGCGATGTCGAAGCGGAAGATGTTGGACACGCCGGTGTAGTACGAGCTGCCGTAGAGGTACTTGCCGTCCGGCGAATGCACGAAGCCCTCGGGCACGGCGACGCCGAAGTCGAACTGCGCGGTCGGCTCGAACTTGCCGGCCCGCAGGGCATCGACCTGGAACACGCGCAGGTACTGCTTGGCGTCGACCTCCTCCACCGTCGCCGACAGCGACTTGCCGTCCGGCGCCATGTCCAGGTCGTACAGCACCTCGCCGTAGGGCAGGGTCACCACCTGCTTCCAGTCGGAATACGGCGCCACCATGCGCACCAGGGTGGCGTAGCCGTTCTCGTGCCGCACGCCCCACAAGGACTGGTCCACCGTGTCGAAGGCCAGGTCGCCCACCCGCGCGTCCTTCTGCAACATGCGTGCCTTGCCGGTGTGCAAGTCGAGCGCCATCAGGTCGCGGTAGGCGACGTTGTCGGCGGTGTAGAAGAAGGTCTTCGTGGCCGGGTCCCAGGCGGTGGAACTGACCAGGTATTTCATCGGCCCCTTGATGTCGACGAGCCGGCGCACGTGGCCGTCGGCCAGGCCGACGGTGCCGACGTGCGAGACCACGCCCGGGTACAGGAAGGCGCCGATCAACTGGCCGTCCTGTTCGTCCACGAACGACCGCGACACCGAGCCGAAGGCCTGCGGGCTGATGCGCTGGCCCACCGTGACCGGGAACTTGCGCACCGCGGCCAGGTTGTCGCGCTGGAAGCCATGTTCCCAGGCGATCCAGTCGTTCCAGGCCGTGCCCAGCGGCTTGCCGAACACGCGCTCGAACTGCTTGCCGTAGTAGCGATCGCTGCCCTCGTCGCGGCGCAGCCACTGGATGACCTGCTCGGGCGAATACACCAGGCCCAGGTAGCTGAAGAAACGGGTGCCGTAGAGGTAGGCATTGGTCATGGTCTGGAAATCGCTGGCCGTGCCGGCCGACACGATGCCCAGGGGACTGTAGAAATGCGCGTCGTCGCGCACCATGGCCCGGAACACCATTTCGTCGTACCCACCCTGGGCGCGGCCGATGCCGCCGGACATCCAGGTTTCCATGAACACCGCCGAGCCTTCCGTCCACCAGCGCGGCGTGCTGCGCCGGGGCGTGGCCAGGTAGTTGTAGAGGATGGTCTCCGGGTTTTCGTTGGTCTCGCGCGGCTTGCCGCCGAGGAAGCGGCGCCAGGCGCGGTCTTCGGAATTCCACGCGTCCATGGTCGCGACATGCACCAGCTCGTGGTTGGCCAGCGAGTGGAAGCGTTCGCTGCTGGGCATGGTTTCGAAGCTGTGGTTGGTCGGCGCGACTTCAGCGGCGACGATGTTGGCCGGCGACACCAGCGCGGCGCCGTTGCCGTAGTCGCCCAGGTCGGTCAGCACCACCGTGTTCCGGTCGTAGGGCTTCCAGGCGAAGATCCGCTCCTGGAACGCGAGCGAATTGAGGAAGCAGCGCGCGACGTAGGGCGTGAGGTAGGTCTGCTGCGGGTCCTGGTAGAGCAGGCGCAGCTCGTCGGTCTGCATCTGCGCCAGCACCAGCTTGCCAGCCAGCGCGTCGGCGCCGGGCAACAGCGCGGCCAGGGCAAGGACGGTGCCGCGGATGCGCAGCCTGTTCATCGCGATCTCCCCAGATCGGCCGGCCCGCGATCGCGCGGGCGGCGCGCCTGACCTTACAACAAAACGCCGCCTGCTGGAGGCAGGCGGCGTGGGCGGTTGCGGCGCGGACGG
>JANXUD010000077.1 GCA_025352045.1 Gammaproteobacteria bacterium
GGCCCCGATCGACCTGCCGCGCTACATGGGCCGCTGGTGGGTGATCGCGCACACGCCGTATTTCGCCGAGAACGGCAAGGTCGCAAGCGCCGACATCTACACGCTGCGCGCCGACGGCAAGATCGATAACGTGTACGCCTACCGCAAGCGCTTCGGCGCGGCGGAAAAGACCATGCACGCCGTGGCGACCGTGCAGCCGGGCACCGGCAATCGCCAGTGGAAGATCGCATTCTTCGGCGGCCTGCTGCGCGCGGACTACCTGGTGCTGGAGGTCGCGCCGGACAATGCCTGGGCGCTGGTCGGCCAGCCATCGCGCAAGCTGGCCTGGGTGTTTGCCCGCGATCCGCGCATGGACGATGGCACGCTCGCGCGCCTGCTGGCGAAGTTCCCCGCCTACGGCTATGACCCGGCGCGGCTGCAGCGCGTGCCGCAGTTTCCGGACCAGCACTAGCGCCTCGCACGGCGGCCTGCCGTCACGGGCCGGGTGGACCCTCGCGTATAGGAGGTATTTGAGCTGCGCGCGACGTTTTGTACGCCCTACGAGCCCTTGCCCCGGACGGCATCGGCCACGGCCGCCGGCGCGCCTGCGACGACCCCCGCGACGGCCGCCGGCGCATTCGCCACGGCCTCGGCGACGGCCGCTGGCGCTTTCGCAACCGCTTCAGCCACCACTTGCGCGGCGCCGGGCGTCTTCTGGTCGCGCTGCACGTCCTGCGCGACGACGGCGATTTTCTCCGGCGCGATCAACCCGAGCGAGCGTGCATGCGCGGCGATGGCGTTGCTGTCGGCGACGCGCAGCATCGGCACCTTCGAGCCGGCGACGCGCTCGATATGCGCGTCCACGAACTTGTCGCGCGCCGAGTCCACGGTCGGGTCGGCGTCGCGGATGTAGATCGCCAGGATGCGGCCGGGGAACTTGTCCACGGTCTGCGCATACAGGTCCGCGTCGATCTGCACCGAATCCCCGACCAGCACCCACTTCAGCGCCGGATAGCGCGCGATGATGGCGTGGATCTTGGCCAGCTTGCTGCGCGGGCCCGCGTTGTTGAGCAGCGAGGCGCGGTCGATGTCGATGTCGCGCAGCGCGATCGGCCCCGCGGGTAGCCCGTTCAGGGCCATGAAGTCCACCAGCATGTCGTACAGGTTCCATGGCGAGGCGGATACGTAGAACACCGGGTTCGGCCCGCTGCCGTCGCGGCCCTGCTGGAACGCCTGGTACAGCTCGCCGGCGCCCTCCAGCGGCTTGCGCGTGCGCGCGTTGCGCAGCAGGGTCAGCTGCACGGCGGACTGCCAGTGCGAGCCGTTGCCGACCAGCACGGTGTCGTCGATGTCCGAAATGAGGCCGAAGGTCGCGGCTGGCGGCACGCACAGCACCTCCTGCGGGAACATCGGTCCGCCGTCGCTGCGCCGTACCTCGGCGGTCTCCCACAGTCCGCTTGCCGGCGTCGTGCCAACGGGCAGCACCGCCTCGTAATAGCCTTGCGCGTCGCTCACGGCGCTGACCGTCTGCCCGCGGAAACTCACCTCCAGCTGCGCGCCGGGGACGTACTCGCTGTCGAAGCGCCGGTAGCTGTTGATCAGGTTGTCCCACCAGTCGTCATGTTCGCCGGGGTCGCCGGCGACGGGACGCGCGAGCACGCGCCCGCTGAGCGTGCACTGGCCGCTGGCGTCCACCATGCCGCGGTAGGTGGCGATGTGCGAGCCGGTGGCGTCGCGCAATTCCCGCAGCCGGCGCAGGCCGGCCTGCAGGTCTTCGCCGGCGGATGCGGACACGACCTTGAGGTGTTGCGCGACCTGGTCGAGCCAGGCCGCGCGGGTTTCCTCTGGACTGGACACGCGCGCGCCCCGAGCTACTTGCGACGTTGGGCGAGCGCGCTGCCGGCCGCCGACTTCGTCGCCTTGGCCGAACGCCCGTCCGCGAGCGCCTTGGAGGCGGCAGTCGCCGCCTTCGTAGAGGTCTCCTTGCCCGGCGACTTGGCCTGGGCAAGGGCGCTGCCGGCCGCCGACTTCGATTTGGCGGCCGTGTCGCGGCTTTTCAAAGTTTTCGACGCATTGCTTGCCGCGGATTCCGAGGTCACTTTGGACGTGGGCATCGTGGGTCTCCCGATAGTTGCTGCACTTGGTTGGGTCTTGACTACGAGACTTGTCGTCTAATCGAGCATGTTCGCCGGCACATTGCCGCCATTGGCGGCGATGCGGTTGAGCACTTCCTTGTGCAGCCACATGTTCATGCGCGCCGAGTCGTTCATCAGGTTGGCCGGCGCACCGAGTTCGGTGGCCAGGGCCTTGCGCTCGGACAGGCTGCTGTCCATGTCGAGCAGCTTCAGCAGGTCCACGATCGAGGTGCGCCAGTTGAGCGGTTCGGCGTGCGAATCGGCGCGCTTTTCGAGCTCCGACACCACGTCCACTTCGCTCATCGCGGTGGGCTTGGCGGCCGCGGCCGCTGTCGGCGCGCTGCCGGGCGTTGCGGTGGCTGCCGGCGCGGCGGGCGAGGTGCTGCCAGCCGGCACGGTCTTCGGGCCGTAGGGACGGACGTCGGGTGCGGCGTGTGCGTGCGCAGTGCCGATACCGAGTTTTTCGAGGATGTTGGAGAACAGGCCCATGGGATTTCCTTGTCGTGCGGGGAATGGCAAGACAGGCGCCTTGCGGCGCCTGTCCTGGCTCAGCGTGTTGCGTCAGTGCTCGTGCGTGCCGCGGAGCTTGCGCGCGCGGCGGCTGGCTTAGATGCCGTCGCCGTCGGCGTCGCCCGGCAGGGCGCGCTCGACCCGGTGCCATGCGGCGCGGGTGGCGTGCTTGGCGTCGTTCCAGGCCAGCTTCGAGGTGCCCTTGCTGTGCTCCCAGTCGCCCGCCAGGTGGCTCTCGGCCTCGTCAAAGCTCTTGCCCGCGTACTTGCCGCGGTTCTGGTAGCCGAGCTCGTAGGCCGGGGCGTAGTCGGTGTAGCCGTAGGCCTTGTTGTGGTACGGCTCGTTGGCGTAATTGGCTTCCCAATGCGCGCTCTCGGCGGTGGGGTTGACGGCTTCGCCCGCGGCCTTGCCGCCGAGACCGCCGACCACCGCGCCGATCGCGCCACCGACCACCATGCCGACCGGGCCGCCGACGGCACCCACGGTGGCGCCGGCGATGGCGCCGGCGGTGGAACCCACGCCGGTACCGATCGGGTGGGCGCCGGGCGCGCCGCTGATCGGGTCGCGGTTCATGTCGGTGCTGGTGGTCTTGTCGTTGGAATTCATGGGTATTGCTCCTTCGTTGTTTGCCCCGGGTCGTCCGGGCCGCGCCACATCCGGTGTGGCGTGCAGCGACAATAATCTCCCGCGCATGAACGCGATGGAACCGGCGGTAGCGCGTCGCGTACTTGCGGGGCGCGGACGCCTTCCGTACCGTCAGTGGCAGCGCGGAGCCGTCCGCAGCCGTCCGCAACCGTCCCCACCAGGAGCGACCGTCCATGAACGCGATGACCTGGTTCCAGTGGGCGCTGTTGTCGGCCGCCTTCGCCGCGGCCACGGCGATCTTCGCCAAGCTCGGCCTGCAGGGCGTGGACTCCGACCTCGCGACCCTGATCCGCACCAGCGTCATCCTGGTCGTGCTGGCCGCCTTCGTGGTCGCCACCGGCAAATGGAGCAATCCGCTTGCGCTCACACGGCAGACCTGGGGCTTCCTGGTGCTGTCGGGCCTGGCGACCGGCGCGTCGTGGGTGTGCTATTTCCGCGCGTTGCAGCTCGGCGAGGCGTCCAAGGTGGCGCCGGTGGACAAGCTGAGCCTGCTGCTGGTGGCCGTGTTCGCCTTCGTGTTCCTGCACGAACGGCCCAGCCTGCGCGAGTGGTCGGGCATCGCGCTGGTCGGCATCGGCGTGCTGGTGCTCAGCCTGAAGCGCTGAGGCCGATGCCGCAGCCGTTGCGGCAGGACAGCGCATGCTAGTCTCGGCCTGAAAGGGCACGGGGAACCGACTATGCCGCCTGCTGTTGCCAGCCGCGCCGCGGGACTCGCCGCGGCTTCCCTCGTGTCGCTCGTGCTCGCCGCATCGTCGGCATCCGCCGCCGGATCCGGCTCGGTTCCGCGGCCCAGCGACATCCCCGGTCCGCTGTTCGACCCGGTCAGCTTCGCCTGCGAACAAAAGGTCCACGACAGCGCCGACTCGCTGGTGCAGTGCATGCTCCGCGACCCATTGTGGGCGCACATGGTCTCCTTCCAGGACATCGCCGACAGCAACCCGGGCCCGGATGGCTTTGCCTCGCGCAACATCGGCGAGCCGGGCTACCTGTCGTCGGCGCTGTACGTGGCGGAGAAGATGTCGGCGGCCGGCTACAGCGTGCAGCTGCAGGAATACACGGTGCCGTATTTCAACTACAGGGGCCTGGCCCACCTCGACCGCGTCAGCCCTGGCCCGACCTCGTATGCCCTGCGCGCGGAATGGAACCCGCCGACCTATTCGGGCAGCGGCAACGTCACCGCCATCGTGCAGCCGACCAGCGGCATCCTGATCCCCGCGCCGGCCACGGCCACCAGCACCAGCGGCTGTTCGGCGTCCAGCTTCAGCGGCTTCACGCCGGGCCGCATCGCGCTGGTCCAGCGCGGCACCTGCAGCTATTACACCAAGGTGCACAACGCCGAACTGGCGGGCGCGGTCGGCGTGCTGGTCTTCAACGATGGCGGCGGCGGACGGACCGGCGCGCTGCGCGGCACGCTGTCGTCGTCCACGCCGGTCGGCATCCCCGTGGCCATGGTGGATTACCAGATCGGGCTGGACTACTACAACCAGTACAACGCAGCGCTCGCGCCAACCGCGCACCTCGACGTGCAGACCATCCACGATCCGTACCGGCCGGACTACAACGTCATCGCCGAGTCGCCGCTGGGCGATCCGAACCACGTCGTCGTCGTGGAAGGGCACCTCGACGCGATCTATGGCGCCGGCATGCTCGACAGCGCCTCGGGGTCGGCGACCATGCTCGAAGTCGGCCTGAAGATGGCGCACACGCCGACCCTCAACCGGCTTCGCTATGTCTGGTTTTGCGGCGAGGAGCTGGGCCTGTACGGCTCGCAGTACTACGTGAACAACTTGAGCGTCACGGACGTGGGCAAGATTGTGTTCGACATCGACGCGGACGTCACTGCGACGCCCAACTACGTCACCGCGATCGCCGACCCGGTCAACTCGGGCAGCGCCGCGTCCTGGTCGCCGACCATGATCCAGGCCTCGCAGCGCGGCACCAACTATTTCCGCGATTACTTCCAGGCCCACGGCCTGCCGTACGTGGTGTGGAGCAATGACGGCACCGATTCCTGGTCCTTCAGTTGGCGCAACATCCCCAACACCGGCATCCTCACCGGGCAGGACTGCTGCAAGACGCAGGACCTCGTGGATTTGTTCGGCGGCACGCTGGGCAACTACGAGGGCAACCTGGGCACGTCCGACGGCGGCTTCGTGGACCGGCCCTTCCTGTGGGGCGACAACCTGGACAACAACGATCCCGCGGTGCTCGAGGCCACCAGCAAGGCCTTCGCCTACGTCACCTGGATGCTCGCCAACGACCCGCAACTGGCCGCGCTGGTGCAGGCCGGGCCGTCGCAGGCGGCGCGCACGTCCGCCAATTCGGCGCGCATGCCGCGGGCCGCGACTAGCGCCGCCCAGCGCGCAGCCCTGGCCCGGCGCAACGCCCTCGGCTCGGACCGGTAGTCGCCGCGCAATCTCTGGTTGCAAGACGGCCTCCGCCGGCCGAAGGAGGTTTCTGTCAAACTGGCCCGCATGCCCGCCGCGGGGACGGCCGTGTCTCTGGTCCACGAACTCAAGCGCCGCAACGTCATCCGCATGGCCGGGCTCTACCTGGTCGGTGCCTGGCTGGTCGTGCAGGTCGCCGGCACCGTGCTGCCGATGTTCGGCGCGCCGGCCTGGCTGCCGCGCAGCATCGTGGTGCTGCTGGCGATCGGCTTCCTGCCGGCGATGGCCTTCGCCTGGGTGTTCGAACTCACGCCCGACGGCCTCAAGCGCGATGCGGACGTCGCGCCGGGCCAGTCGATCGCGCCGCAGACGGCGCGGCGCATGGACCGGCTCATCATCGCGGTTCTGTTGCTGGCGCTCGGCTATTTCGCGTTCGACAAGTTCGTGCTGGCGCCGGCGCGCGAGGCGGACATCGCGCGCACGGCGGAGCCGCCGCCGTCCATGCCGCCGGCGCTGGCATCCGGCCCTGCAAGCAAGGTCGCCGCCGCGCCCAGCCTGGGCAAGCAGTCCATCGCGGTGCTGTCCTTCACCGACCTGAGCCCCAAGCACGACCAGGAATATTTCTCCGACGGCATCGCCGAGGAGATCCTCAACGCGCTGGCGCAGGTGAAGGGCCTGAAGGTCGCGGGCCGCACCAGCGCGTTCGCCTACAAGGGCAAGAACGAAGACCTGCGCGCGATCGGCCGTGCGCTTGGCGTTGCGCACGTGCTGGAAGGTTCGGTGCGCAAGCAGGGCGACAAGGTGCGCATCACCGCGCAGCTGATCCAGGCCTCGGACGGCAGCCATCTGTTTTCGGAAAGCTACGACGGCGACCTGAAGAACGTCTTCGACCTGCAGGAATCCATCGCCCGCAAGATCACCGACAAGCTGCAGGTGGTGCTGGACGAGGAGCAGAAGACGCGGCTGGTGCCGGTCGCCACGGCCAATCCCGAGGCCTACAACCTCTACCTGCAGGCGACTGCGATCTTCGAGCGCCGCGACGGGCCGCTGATGCCGCAGGCCGTGGCCGCACTGCAGGAGGCGCTGCGCCTTGACCCGAAATTCGCCCGCGCCGAGTCCAAGCTGGCGGTGCTGTACTGCATCGTCACCACCTACATCGGCGGCGACGTCCGCGCGTCCGCGGCGGAGGCGCGCAAGCATGCCGAAGCCGCCCTGCGGCTCGACCCGACCCTGGCCGAACCGCACACCGCGCTGGCCATGGCAGCCGGCAATATCCCCACGGACCGCGCGGAAGCAATCCCGCAGTTCGAGCAGGCGCTGCGGCTGGATCCGGACGATCCCCTGAGCAACTTCTGGTTCGGCCTGACCCTGCTGAAGGCCGGCTACATCGCGCGCGGCACGGACAAGATCGAACACACGCTGCAGGTGGACCCGGGCATGCCCAACGCCCTGCGCTGGCGTGGCGTGCTGTACCTGCTCAAGGGCGACGTCGCGAGCGCCGAGCCGCTGCTGCGCCAGGCGCGCGCCGCGGGCCTGCGCCTGGCCGATCGCGAACTGGCGGTCATCGCCGCCATGCGCGGGGACCAGGAAACCGCGCGCAACCTGCTCGCCGGCGCCTGGCCGGGCCAGATGAGCGAACTGCCCGCCGACGGCCAGGCGGTGCTGAGCGGCGGCCTGCTGGGCGACCCGGCCGGCAAGGCGCGGGCAGTGGCGATGATCGACGCCGCCATTGCGCGCAAGCCCGCGCAGATCTCGGGCATGCTGCCGCTGGCCCTTCTGCGCATGGGCGAGCCGGCCAAGGCGCTGCGCACGCACGCGGCGGCGATCAGCAACGACGACACCGACTTCGCCATCTCGCTGTGGTTCGACGGCGGCAAGGCGGTGCGCGCGCAGCCCGAATTCACCGACTACCTGCGACGCCAGGGCTACATCGCGCTGTGGGACAGCAACGGTCCGCCGGATCTGTGCACCCGACGCGGCCCCGGCGACTACGCCTGCCGCTGATCCGGCTGACCCGGGTGACGCCTTGACGGCGCGTAGGCGCCTTCCGTACCGTCCAAGGGATATGCGCGTCCTCTTCCGAGCCTTCGCCCTGGGCTGCTGCCTCTGGCTGTCTGTCGCGAGCGCTTGCGCGGCCGGGCCAGTGGTGACGGTCGACGCCACGCTGACCCAGCTCAAGCTTGGCGCGCAGCTGCAGGCACTCGACGATCCGTCCGGCGCGCTGGACCTGGCGGCGGTACAGCGCGCCGGCAACTTCAAGCCGGTCGGCGCGTCGGGGCTCAAGATCGGTTTCAGCCACTCGGCCTGGTGGGTGCGCGTGACGTTGCGCAACACCGAAGCGCGCGACCGCGCGCTGTTCCTGCGCGAGGCCTATCCGCTGATGGACGCGATCACGCTGTGGTCGCCGCAAGCCGATGGCAGCTGGCAGGCGGTGCGCACCGGGGACCGGCTGCCGTTCGCCTCGCGCCCCTACGCCCACCATGAATTCCTGTTCCCGATCACGCTGCCGGCGGGCGCGACGCGCACCTGGTACCTGCGCTTCGCCTCGGGCGGGCCGGTGGACATCACGCTGAGCCTGTACGACCCACCGACGCTGTTCGCGGCGCTCGGCGCCGAGCAGCTGGTGTTCGGCGCCTACTTCGGCGGTTTCCTGGTGCTGGTGTTGTACAACCTGTTCATCTGCCTGGTGGTGCGCGACAAGGTGTTCTTCTGGTACCTCGGCTACGCGATCAGCTATGGCCTGTATTTCTCGGTGTTCACCGGCCTGAGCTTCCAGTACCTGTGGCCGTCGCATCCGACCTGGGCCAACGAGAGCGTGCTGGTGCTGATCGGCAGCACCGTGGCGCTGGGACTGCAATTCACGCGGCAGTTCCTGGAGACCGCCAAGACCGCGCCGCGGCTGGACCGCATCGCCCTGCTGCTGCAGGTGTTCGGCGCGGCGGGATCGGTGGGTGCGTTTTTCCTGCCGTACTCGGCGCTGATCCAGGTCCTGGCGGTGCTGACGATATTGGCCACGGCGATGATCATCACCTTCGGCACGCTCGGCTTGGTCGAGGGTTATCGACCGGCGCGATGGTTCATGTTCGCCTGGGCCTTCCTGCTGATTGGCGTGGTCATGACCAACATGAAGAACTACGGCCTGCTGCCGCACAACCTGCTCACCCAGAACGGCTTCCAGATCGGATCGCTGTGCGAGATGGTGCTGCTCTCGCTCGGCCTGGCCAGCCGGGTCAGCGAGATGGAGCGCCAGGGCCGCACCGATGCACTGACGCGCGTGTTCAACCGGCGCTTCTTCGACGAGCGCGCCGCGGCGGAGTTCGAGCGCGCCGAACGCAGCGGCGAGCCGATGTCGCTGCTGGTGGCCGACATCGACCACTTCAAGCGGTTCAACGACAGCCACGGCCACGCGCGCGGCGACGAGGTGCTGCGCGCGGTGGCGCGCACGCTGCGCGAGGGCGTGCGCAGCCAGGACCTGGTCTGCCGCTACGGCGGCGAGGAATTCGCGATCATCCTGCCCGGCACCGACGCGCGCCAGGCGGTGGCGGTGGCCGAGGCGCTGCGCCGCGCGATCGCCTCGGGCCGCGCGACGCCCGGCAAGCCGGTGGACACGCGCGCCGCCGCCGGCACGGCGGTGACCATCAGCGTCGGTGTTGCCAGTACCGACGACGGCGCGGCCTTCAGCGGCATCAAGGAATTGTTCCACGCCGCGGACATGGCGCTGTACGAGGCCAAGGCGGCCGGGCGCAACCGCGTGCTTCGCTGGAAAGGCCGCGCGATCCCGGCGTGATCTGCGGCCGCTCGAGGGCCAGGACGGCGTAATCTTGCGCAGGGGCGCCTGCCAGCGCACACAGGCCCGGAGACGGCATGACGGAGATTCCCGGCTACACGATCCTGCGACCACTCGGGCGTGGCGGCATGGCGACCGTGTACCTGGCGCGGCAGGAATCGCTGGGCCGCGAGGTCGCGCTGAAGGTGCTGACCACGCGGCATGAGGACGACCCGACCGCACACGAGCGCTTCCTGCGCGAGGCGCGCCTGGCCGCCAGCCTGCGCCATCCGCACATCGTGCCGATCTTCGACTTCGGCCTGCACGGCGACCTGGCCTACATCGCGATGGAGTACGAATCCGGCGGCACGGTCGCGCCCATGGCCGGCGAGAAACTGCTGCCGCGCGAGGCGCTGAAGATCGTGCGCGACATCGCCGCGGCGCTTGGCCACGCGCATGGCCACGGCATCGTCCACCGCGACATCAAGCCGGACAACATCCTGCGCCGCGACGATGGTGCGGCGGTGCTGTCGGATTTCGGCATCGCGCGCCTGGTGCAGGGCGGCCCGGTGCTCACTGCCGAAGGCACCAGCGTCGGCACGCCGCAGTACATGAGCCCGGAGCAGTTGCGCGGCGACAAGGTGGACGGGCGCAGCGACCTCTACAGCCTGGGCGTGGTGCTCTGGCAGTTGCTCACGGGGGAGTTGCCGTACACCGGCCACGACGCCTGGGCGATCGGCACGCAGCACATCACCGCCGAGATCCCCCGGCTGCCCGCGGCGCTGGCGCACCTGCAACCGCTGCTCGATGCGCTGCTGGCCAAGAAGCCCGAGGCGCGCGTGCAGACCGGGGAGGAACTGTCGCAACGCGCCGCGGCCCTGCTCGACACCACGGCGACGCCGGATACGACACCCGGGCCCGTGCACGCGACGCCGCTGGGCGGGCCGGCGCGGCCGCGCGCGGGCACGGTGGCCGACCGCAAGCGCGTGGCGATCGGGCCGGCAGTGGCGCTGGCCGCCGTCGGCATCGTCGCGGTCGCGGCATGGTTCGGTTGGCAGGCCTCACGCGTGTCGGCGCAGGGCGCTCCGCCAGCCGCTGCTGCCAGGGGACCGGGCGCCCGCGCCCCCGCCGGCCCTGCGTCAATCGCCGTGCTGTCGCTCAAGGACCTCAGTCCCGGCCACGACCAGGGCTATTTCTCCGACGGCATGGCCGAGGAACTGCAGAGCCGGCTGGCGCAGGTGCACGGCTTGGAGGTGGCAGGCAGCACGTCCTCGCAACGGTTCAAGGACGGCGTCGCCACGCTCGCGCAGATCGGCGCGGCGCTGGGCGTGGACAATGTGCTCAATGGCAGCGTGCGCAAGGACGGCGACCGCCTGCGCATCACCATGCAGCTGAGCAACGTGCACACCGGCTTCCAGACCTGGACGCAGACCTACGACCGCCGCTTGACCGACGTCTTCGCCGTGCAGGACGAGATCGCCGGCGCGGTGGTGGATGCGCTCCGGCTGAACCTGCTGTTGCCAGGGGCGCCGCGGCCAGTCGGGGCCCGGCACGTGCCGGAGTTCAAGGTCTATGACATGTACCTGCGGGCGCGGCAGGCCATGGCGCGCAACGACGGGGACTGGATCAAGGTGTCGCTGGCGAACTTCCGCGAGGCCGTGCGGCTCGATCCCGGCTACGCCGACGCCTGGTCCGGACTGGCGATGGCCGAGAGCTTTGCCGCGGATGACGGCGATCCCGCGGACGCCGTGGCCGGCAACCAGCGGGCGCGGGATGCCGCCGAGCGCGCGGTCGCGCTCGACCCCGGGCTGGGCGACGCGGCGGCGGCGCGCGGCTACATTCGCGGGCGTGACTGGGATTGGGCGGGCGCGCTGGCGGACGTCCGCAAGTCGGTCGAACTCGATCCGCGCGACGGACGCAACCAGTTGCGCTACGGCTTCCTGCTGGCCACGCTCGACCGCCTGCCGGAGTCCCGTGCGGCGCTGGAGACCGGAACCCAGGCCGATCCCTTCTTCGCGCCGCTCTGGGCGGTTCTGGCGCGGGTCGAGATGGCCCAGGGAGACTACAAGTCCAGTCGCCAATCCTTCGACCGTCTGCTGGCGGTGGATCCGAAATTCCTCCCGTCCAAACGCGTCTACGGGATCGTCGCGATGATGGACGGCCGTTACGACGAGGCCCGCCGCATCTTTGCCGAATCCGCTTGGGAGGCCGGCCGCTTGATGGCGGACTACAGCCAGTCCAGGGACGAGGCGACACGCGCAGCCTTGCGCGCCAAGCTGGTGGCACTGCCGGGGCCCGACCCCTTCGAAGCGGCGGAGTCCCTGGCCTGGGTTGGCGCGAAGGATGCGGCGTTCGCACGCCTGGATGCACTGGTATCCGCGCACGGCGCCTCGGCCGCCTACATCAGCTACGACCCGATGCTTGCGAGCCTGCGCAGCGATCCGCGCTACGGGGCGCTACTGGCGCGCATGGGTTTGCCGCTGGCCGCCGACTGAAGCCGGAAACCAGGGCCGCTTCCGTCCGGTGACGGATGCGGCCCTGCCTGCCCTGCAGTGTTCGGCTCGCTTACCAGATTCGGACGCGGTCTTCCGGTGCCAGGTACAGCGCGTCGCCGGGCTTCACGTCGAACGCGGTGTACCACTCGGTGAGGTTGCGCACCGGCCCGTTGATGCGGTACTGCGGCGGCGAGTGCGGGTTGGACTTGATCTGGTTGACCAGGGCCTGCTCGCGCATCTTCTCCTTCCACACCTGGGCCCAGGCCAGGAAGAAGCGCTGGTCGCCGGTCAGCCCGCCGATCACCGGCGCGGGCCTGCCGTGCAGGCTCAGGTGGTAGGCGGTATAGGCCATCGAGAGCCCACCCAGGTCGCCAATGTTCTCGCCCATGGTCAGCGCGCCGTTGACGCAGGTGTTGGCGATCGGGCAATAGCCGTCGAACTGCTTGCCCAGCGCCTTCACCTTTACCTCGAAGCGCGCGCGGTCCTCGGCCGTCCACCACGGACGCTGGATGCCGGCGAAGTCGGACTTGCTGCCCTGGTCGTCGAAGCCGTGGCCCATCTCGTGGCCGATCACCGCACCAATGCCGCCGTAGTTCACCGCCGGGTCGGCATTCACGTCGAAGAAGGGCGGCTGCAGGATCGCCGCCGGGAACACGACTTCGTTGAACTGCGCGTTGTAGTAGGCGTTGACCGTCTGCGGCGTCATGAACCACTCGTCGCGGTCGGGCCTGGTGCCGACGCGGGCGTTCTGGTCGTCGTTGTAAAACGCGCGCATGGCGTTGACGTTCGCCATCAGGTCGTTGGGCACGATCTTCACCGACGAATAGTCGCGCCACTTCTTGGCATAGCCGATCTTCGGGTTGAAGGTATCGAGCTTGTGGTAGGCCTCGGTCTTGGTGTCGGCGCCCATCCAGTCCAGCTTGCCGATATTGGCGCGCAACGCGGCGCGCAGGTTGGCGACCAGTTCGTCCATCGCGGCCTTCGATTCCGGCTTGAAGTACTGCGCCACGTAGATCTTGCCGACCGCGTCGCCAAGGCCGTCGGTCTCGGCGACCGTGGCCACCGCGCGCTTCCACGGATCACGCTGCGCTTCGGCGCCGGACAGCACCTTGCCGCGGAAGGCGAAGTTGGCGTCGTCGACCTGCTTGCTCAGGTAGCCGGCATTTCCGCGCAGGGCGTTGTAGCGCAGGTAGTCCTTCCAGGTGGCGAGCGGCGTGTCCTTCACCAGCGCCACGATCGGCGCCATCGCGCTGGGCGTGTTGACGTTGATGTCGGTCGGGATCGGCGTGCCCTGCGCCTTGAGGTGCGCGGCCCAGTCATAGCCCGGGTAGGACTTGGTGAAGTCGGCCCAGGTCATCAGGTTGTAGGTCTTGTCGCGGTCTCGGCGCGCGGCGCGGTCCCAATGGTTCTTCGCCAGCGCGGTCTCGAGCGCGAGCAGGGCCTCGGCGCGCGGCTTGGCCTCGGCCGCCGGCACGCCCGTGAAGCCGAGCATGGTCGCGATGTTGTCCACGTACGCTGCGCGGATCTTGACGAAGCGGTCGTCCGTGTTGAGGTAGTAGTCCTTGTCCGGCAGGCCCAGGCCGCCGACGCTGGCCGAGGCGTAGTAGCGGTTCGGGTTCTTGCGGTCGACGTCGATGCCCAGGCTGAGGGGCGAGTTGGTGGCATCCAGGTTTTCACGGCCAAATTGCGCGATCAATGCGTCGGTGGTCTTGATCGCGTCGATGCGCGCGAGCAGCGGCGCGATCGGCTTGATGCCCGCGGCGTCGCGCGCGCTCTGGTCCATGTAGCTGGCGTAGTAGTCGCGCACCTTCTGCTCGTCGCTTCCGGGCTTGAGGTCCTTGCGCGCCTGCAGGCCCTGCACGATCTCCTTGACCTGCGCCTCGGCCTGGTCGTTGAGCGTGTCGAAGCTGCCGTAGCTGATCTCGTAGTCCTTCAGCACATAGGTATCGAGCCAGTGGCCGTTGGCGTGGCGGGCGAAATCGTCGCCGGCTTTCACGGACGGGTCGGCGGCGCTGAAGTCGATCCCGTAGTCGCCGAGCACCGGCTTGTTGGCCGCAGCCGCCGTCGCGCTAGCGCCGCTGGTCGGGGTGGCGGCGGCAGAGGTGGCAGAAGTGGCAGAGGTGGCAGAGGTGGCATGCGCGGTGGTCCCGCCATCGTGGGCCTCCACCTTCAGGGCGGCGGCGGGCGAGAGCAGGGCAAGGGTCAGGGCGAGGGACAGGGGCGACTTGGGCACGACAGGCATCCGGCAGGTGACAGGACCTTGCAGCCTAGAGCTTTCCCGTGCCCGACCCCAAGGCCATAGGTCATGGATGCGCCGCCCGGGACGCCTTGGGATTCCAGGAGACATCTTGCCGACGGCGCCGGTCGCCGGAGCTGGGCAGGGCGCGGCAGCCGCAGGCCGTGGCTCCATCCACCTGCCCAAGCGCACCCCAGCGCGTCCGGGCGGTCTGGCTTGCCTTAGGATGGTCGCCATGACCAGACTTCCCGCCACCGTCGCCCTGATGCTGCTCGCCGTTGCGTCCCCGGCGCCAGCCAGCACCGCCGGCGCCGACTCGACGGCGCCCGCGCCCGTGGCTCCCGCGGCGGCCAAACCGGCGGAGTCCCCGGCCACGGCGGCCGCGCTCGCGGCCGAGTTCAGGCGCATCGACACCAATGAGGACGGTCGCATCTCCTCGTCGGAGCACGAGGTCTATGCGCGCAAGCTGTTCGACGAGCTTGATGCGGACGTCGACTACAAGCTCACGGCCGCCGAGATCATGGCGGCGCCGGCCAAGTTCTTCCGGCATGTCTCGGCTGGCGTGGGCGGCGTGCTCGGCGGGACCGAGCTGACGCCAGCGGAAAAGATCCAGCGCATCGACGCCAACCGCGATGGCGTGATCTCGCGCGACGAGCACGCCGACGCGGCCAGGGCGAAGTTCCAGGCGATGGATGCCAACAACAACGGCGAGTTGAGCGAGCTGGAGTTCGCCGCGGGCGGCTAGCGCTGGTCGTCGATCCCGTCGGCCCCGGCGGCGCCTGCGGGACCAGCGGGCGGGTCGAGCCGCGCGGCGTGTTCGTCCAGCGAGGCCTGGAGTGACTGCAGACCCGCATCGACGGACGCGCGTATGTCGTCCACCAGCGCCAGCAGGCCGCGGGCGCCCAGTGGCAGCGCGCACTGGCGCTCGGCGGCCACCAGGATGTCCGCGAAGTGCGCGCGCAGGTCGCGCGCGAACAGCTGGGCCGTGGCGTCGGCGGCGCGGTCCAGGCCGCGCAGCGCGTCGCGCGATTGCCGCAGGTCGGCATGCGTGCGCACGCGCGACAGCAGTTCCTGCGACACGAATGGCTTGCTGATGAAATCCGTCGCGCCCGCGTCGAAGGCGCGCTCCATCACCGCGCGCTCGTTGTCCGCCGTCAGCAGGATCACCGGCAAGGCATCGTCGCCGTCCTCGGCGCGCAGCGCCGCGAGCACCTGGAAGCCGTCCATGCCCGGCATCAGCATGTCGAGCAGGACGACGTCGGGCTTGAGCGAGCGGGCCAGCAGAAGGCCTTCCGCGCCGGACATCGCCAACGCCACGGTGTAGCCCGCCGTGGTGAGCAGCAGCGACAACAGCCGTACGTTCATCGGCTGGTCGTCGATGACCAGCACCAGTCCGCCCGAGCCGGGTGAGTGCGCGGCCATCAGGCCGCGGGCTCGACGGGCGGCACCGCGGCTGCGTCAGCCACCGCGGGCGCGTCCGTCGCCGCGGGCACCAGGAAGCGGTCGATCGTCGCGTACAGCTCCCGATAGCGCAGGGGCTTGGCGATGTACGCGTCGCAGCCGGCCTGGCGGCTGCGCTCGCGGTCCTCGCGCATCGCAAGCGCAGTGAGCGCGATCACCGGAATGCCAGCGGTGGCCGGTTCGGCCTTCAGGATGGCGGTGGCCGCCAGCCCGTCCATGCCCGGCAACTGGATGTCCATCAGCACCAGGTCCGGCAGCGCCTCGCGCGCCATGGCCAGGCCCGTTTCGGCATCGCTGGCCGACAGCACCTGGTGGCCGCCCTCGGTCAACAGCAGCGTCGCAAGCCGGAGGTTGGCGGGGTTGTCTTCAATGATCAGGATGCGGGCCATGGGTACCTCCCTGCCGGTTGGGGGCGCGGCTATCCTGCAGCGCGCGCCGGACACTGTCGAGGAAGGCGCCGCGATCGAAGCTTGCCTTCTGGACGATCTCGATGCTCCCGCCACTGTCACGCGCCAGCGCCGTGCGGTCCGCTGCCGTGACCTGCTTGGCGGTGACGACGAGGATCGGGATGGCGGTCGTGCGCGGGTTGCGCTGCAGCGCCGCGGCCACTTCGAAGCCCGTGCAGCCGGGCATCATCAGGTCCAGCAGCACCAAGTCGGGCTGGAACTCGTCCGCGAGGCGGATCGCATCCTCGCCATTGCTCGCGCGCACCAGCGAATACTTCGTTGGGGGCAGCAAGCCGGCGACCAGTTCAATCGCCGCGGGGTTGTCGTCCACCACCAGGACATTGTGGATGCGATCGGCGGGCACGATGCGGAGGTTGCCCACCGCATTCCGGAGCTGGGCGCGGCTGATGGGCTTGGTCAGGACGGCAGCCGCGCCGCGGGTGAGCGTCAGGTTGCTGTCCGGGCGGCCGGAGATGACGATCACCGGCACGTTCGCGAGATTGTCGATGGCCCGGAGCCGGCGCAGGAATTCCCATCCGTGCAGGTTCGGCAGCTGGATGTCGAGCGTGATCAGCGCCAGGTCGTGGCCCGGGGCGATCTGGAGGCCTTCCTCCGCCGAGTTCGCGACCAGCACGGTGAAGCCCTCGCTCTCGAGCAGCAGCCTGACCAGTTCCGCGTCGCGGCGATTGTCCTCGACCACCAGCGCCAGGCGCTGCACTGCGGGCGCGGCTGTCCGGCTGGCGGCCAGGGCCTCGGCGCCGACGCGTCCGCCGCCCGCGGCCGGTGCGCCGTCCCAGGGCGCGCCTTCCGCCAGCTGCGAAGCCGCGCGCAAGGGCAGCCAGGCGGCGAATCGCGAGCCTTCGCCCACGGCGCTTGCCACCGCGACGGTGCCGCCGTGCAGTTCGGCCAGTTGCTTCACCATCGCCAGGCCCAGGCCGGTGCCTTCGAAGCGGCGCGCCAGCGTGCTGTCGATCTGCGTGAACGCCTGGAACAGCTTGGCCAGGTTCTCGCGCGCGATGCCGACGCCGTCGTCGCTGACCGAGATTTCCAGGAATTCCTGGAACGCGTTCTCCGCCAGCGGGAAACCGTACACGGGCCACGCGGTGTCCATCGTGGCCACGGCGGACCGCGGCACCCGCCGCGCACGCAATGCGATGTCGTCGCCCTTGGCGCTGAACTTCACTGCGTTGGACAGCAGGTTGTACACGATCTGCTTGACCTTGCGCACGTCGATGTCGAGGATCGCCCGTTCCGGCTCGACCGTCAGGGTCAGGCTGATGCCCTGGGCCAGGGATTTCTCGCGCACCACCGACAGGCTGTTGGAGAGCAGCTCCCGGATGTCCGCCGGGTCCAGGTCCAGGCTCATCATGCCGGCCTCCACCTTGGACAGGTCGAGGATGTCGTTGATCAGGGACAGCAAGTGCTGGCCGCTCTCGAAGATGTCGCCGATGTAGGCCTTCTGGCGCTCCGTCACCGCGCCCACCAGGCCGTCGTTGAGCGCCTCGGAGAAGCCGATGATCGCGTTGAGCGGTGTACGCAGTTCATGCGACATGGTGGCCAGGAACTCGGACTTCATGCGGCTGGCATGCACCAGCTCGATGTTCTTCTCCTGCAGCGCGCGCTCGAACTGCTTGCGCTCGGTGATGTCGCGGGCCGAGGCGAACACGCCCTGCAGTTCGCGGTCGCGGTTGTAGTAGGTGTCCGCGCTGTAGGACACCACCGTTTCCTTGCCCCCGAGCGAGCAGACCGTGAGCTCGTAGTCGCGCACGCGGTTGCCGTTGAGTGCCTGCGCCAGCGCGGCCTCGGCCAGCACCGGGTTGGTGAAGAAGCTGCGACAGGGCGCGCCGATCAGCTCGTCCCGGCTGCGCCCAGTGAGCGTGATCATCTGCTGGTTGACATCGGAGATGACGCCCTGCCGGTCGGTGACCATCAGCGCGTCCACGTTCGATTCCACCAGCGAACGGGTGTAGAACTGCTGGTCGCGCAGGCGCTGGTCCAGCACCGTTTGCCGCGCCTCCACCTGCTGGCGCTCGGTGTTGTCGGTGCCGATCAGCAGGTAGCCGATGATCCGGTCCTGCGCGTTGCGCAGCGCGGTCACCGACACCACCGCGGGCAGCCGGCTGCCGTCCTTGCGGATGTAGGTGAGGTCGTAGATGTCCTCGATCCCGCGCGAGGCCTTGAATACCAGCGCCTGGAAGCCCGGTGTGACCGCGTCGGCGCGGCCGACGCTCAGTTCCGCGGCCCGAGCGACCAGTTCCTGCGCATCCGACAGGTCGGCCGGGGTGATCTTGTTGATCACGTCCTGCGCGGCGTAGCCGAGCATCCGCTCGGCGCCGACGTTGAAGATCTGGATCACCCCGGCATCGTCGGTGGCGATGCAGCTGAAGTTGGCACTGTTGAAGATCGCCATCTGCAGTGCGTCGATCTTGAGCTCGGTGAGCGGCGCACCTGCCAGGGCGGGTACGCTGCCCGCGACGGCGCTTGTCGCGGCATCGGGAGCGGGCGGGGATGGGGGTGCGGTCGGAACATCGCCCAAGCGCCCCTTGGGCGTCGGCGTGGAGTGTTTGGGCATCGGTTGCCTGCTTGCTTCAGTCGCCGCGCCATTGCGGGTCCGGGCATGGCGGCGCCTGTTCGAGCCGCGCGCACCACGAGGATGTCGCGAGGTTACCACCGTTGCCCTGCGCCGCGGACCCAGGCTGGCCGCCAGCCCTCGGAAACGGCTTGGGTCAGAGGTCGCCGTTAAGGTCCGGGGCTCCGACACGACCGGCGCCTGCGGGGGCCGCCCCATGACCTACGGCCCTGTAAACCAAACAGGCTGGACCCGCATCCTATCGGGGTCCCCACCGTCAGGCGCCAGCGAATGATCCTGCAGGCAGTGTCCCGTCCGCGCCAGCTCGCGCTTTTCGTCCTGGCCGCGCTTGTTGCCCCCTGCACCGGCGCGCTGGCGCAAGTCGCACCCGTCCAAGCCGCCTTGCCCCCGGAGGCAGCCGTTCCGGTGCAATCCGCGACGGTCGGCGGCGCACGGATCACGGTCGACGGCAAGATCGACCCCGCCGAGTGGGCCGGCGCCGAACACATCACCGACTTCAAGCTGGTCGAGCCCCTGACCGGCGCGCCGAGTCCGTACCCGACCGAAGCCTGGGTGCTGGCGACGCCGGAAGGCCTGGCGATCGGCTTCCGCAACACGCAGCCGGCCAGCGTCAAGCGCACCTACCGGCGCAGCCAGCGCGACGAAGACGCGCAGGTGGATCGCGTCAACCTGATGATCGACTACGACGGCGACGGCCGCAGCGCCTACAACTTCACCCTGAGCATCACCGACGGCATCATCGACGCGACCATCACCAACGAGAACCAGTTCAGCAAGGACTGGGACGGCAACTGGAAGCACGCGGTCAGCGAGTCCGGCGACACCTGGTCGGCGGAGATGCTGATCCCCTGGTACATCGCGCCCATGAAGAAGGGCCACGATGGCAAGCGCATCGTCGGCATCTACCTGGATCGCGTGGTCGGCTCGACCGGCGAGCGCGTGGCCTGGCCCGAGGCGAGCTTCAGCCGCCCGCGCTTCATGTCCGACTTCCGCAAGCTTGAGATCCCCAGCTACAGCCAATCGTTGCTGGCGATCACGCCGTACGCGGTGGCCGGCTACAACAACATCACCGGCAAGGCCTACACCGACACCGGCGCCGACATCTTCTGGAAGCCGAACGGCCAGACCCAGCTCACCGCGACGATCAACCCGGACTTCGGCCAGGTCGAGAGCGACGACCTGGTGGTGAACTTCGGCGCCAACGAGACCTTCTTCAGCGACAAGCGCCCGTTCTTCACCGAGAACCAGGGCATCTTCGACTTCGGCACGCCCTCCGACGGCAGCCAGCTGATCTACACGCGGCGCGTGGGCGGTCCGGCCGACGACGGCAACGGCGCCGGCGACATCACCGCGGCGATCAAGCTCAATGGCTCGCTGGGCGCGTACAAGTATGGCGTGTTCGCCGCCGACGAGGCCGACGCCGCCGGGCGCTCGTTCCGCGCCCTGCGCCTGGTGCGCGACTTCGACAAGCAGAACCTCGGCCTGATGGTCACCCAGGTGGACCGCCCCTGGTTCGACCGGACCGCCACGGTGCTGGGCGTGGACCACAACTGGCGGCCGACGCCCAAGCTCAACATCGCCACGCGCCTGATCGGCAGCAACATCGACCAGGCCGGCACCACCACCACCGGCACCGGCGCGACCACCATCGTCGAGTACGAGATGGACCACGGCTGGCGCCAGCAGTGGATCGGCATGCACTTCGGCGACAGCCTGCAGATCAACGACTTCGGCTACCTGCAGCGCGCCAACATGAACTACGCGCACTGGCAGGTGTCGCACCGCATCACCGACCTGCCCAAGGATTCGCGCTACTCCTCGCACGACTGGCGCTGGCGCATCAGCGGCACCGACAACGACCATGGCCTGGCCCTGCAACGGCAGTTCCGCATCAGCCTGTCGAGCAACCTGAAGGACGGCGGCAACGAATACTCGCAGGGCAACTTCAACGCCGGCGGCATCTACGACGACCGCATCCTGCGCGGACACGGCATCCTGGCGGTGCCGGGCAACTTCAACCTGTATCACGAGCGCTTCCGGCCGCGCAAGGGCGACTGGGGCTTCTACTGGAACCTTGGCGCCAACAACAACGGCCTGGCCGACGAGCATCGGGTTGGCTTCAACGGCTCGGTCAAGCCGACCTATTTCTTCAGCGACGCCTTCAACGTGTTCGCCTCGCTGTACGTCGAAACGACGCCGAACTGGGTGATCTGGCAGCACGACAACCTGGTCGGCACCTTCAAGGAAAAGGCCGTGCAGCTGGACGCCGGCGTGAACTGGACCATCGGCGACAAGCAGGAGCTGCGGGTGAAGCTGCAGGCGCTGGGTCTCGATGCGCCGATCACGCAGGCCTATCGCGCCGCGCTGGACGGCACGCCGGTCAAGTCCAACGACGTGGTGGACAGCTTCAGCCTGCGGCAGATGGGCTTCCAGGTGCGCTACCGGCGCGAGCTGGCGCCGCTGTCGGACCTGTTCATCGTCTACAGCCGCGGCGGTTACCGCCAGAACGACTATTCCGACGGCGCCGGCTCGCTGTTCGACAACAGCTTCTCGCTGCGCGACTCCGAGCAGATCCTGGTCAAGCTCAGCTACCGCTTCGAACCCTAGGCCGGGCGGAGCCCTGTCCCAACTCTGGCTCGCGCGTACTCCATTCGGAGGATGGAACGCCCGTAGCGAGCGGCTAGAGTCGAAGGGGCGCCCATTCCCCACGGGCGATGGGAGACGTCATGTTCCGCATCCTTGCATTCGCGCTCGCGCTGCTCGCCGGAACATCGGCCTGGGCCCAGTCATATGACCCGCGCCTGGCGTACGCCCTGGCCTCGGGAAAAAGTTATTACGTCTACGTGGCCAACCGCGACGGGACGCATGCGGTCCGGCTGTATGCGGATGACGCCAACATCAGTGGCGTTGATTTTGCGCCGGGCGGTGGGCGCATCGTGGTCGGCGACCGCGCGGGGGTGAAGGTCCTTGCCTACACGGCCTCCAGCAGCGGCGTGCACCTGGATTCGGTGACCTCGCTGGACGGCGGAGCCGCTGCGGGCCCTCCCGATTTCTCCGACGACGGCGCGCGCATCCTCTACTTCCGAAGCTCCCAGCTGTCCGATCCGTCCAAGGTGCCCGGCTTCTGGGTCGTCGCGGCGACGGGCGGCACGCCAAAACTTGTCTACCCGGGTTCTGCCCTCGACGCGGTCCGCTGGTTGCGCAGCGCCGACCTCGGCAGCGCCTTTGCGTACTTGAAGACCGTTCCGCATGGACCGAACGTGCCCGTCGACTACGAGATATGGACCGTCCTACTCGACGCGCAGGACAACGTATCGTCGGCTGGGCCGACGCTCAGCACCGCCGACCACGCCTTCAAGTACATTGAGGACTTCGACATCGCGCACACTCGAAATTCGCTGCTCGTGACGGTGAGCGATGCCGTCGGACGCTCGCTCATCGATTTCGATGTCCCAACGCGCGCGATCACCGTCCGCAGCCACGCATTGATCTTCCGCTGCCACTACTCGGACGACGACAGCTGGTTCGGTGCCAAGGAAGAAGTGAAGGGCGGTTTCTTCATCGACGCCGTCGATTCGGCGACCGGCGCGCAGACGCGCGTGATCGCCAAGGCCAACTACGGCGCCTTCGACGTCCGGCCTTGACCCGCTCGTCCGCGTTGGCGCGCAGGCTTGGGCTGCGCGCGCCGATGGCGAGGCACGCGATCCGGGCGTGGACTACTGCGACACCTTCTTCCGGTTGTCGGACGACACCCGGTCGATCAGCTTGTTGTAGGGATCGAAGCCGGCTTCGTCCGGCGCCTGGTCCACCACCACGACCAGCCGCTGGTCACCGCGCGTGACGTAGTGCCGCTGCAGGTAGAGCACCTTCTCGTCCGCTTCCTTCCCCGACGGGCCCTTCGCGAACACGCCGACCTCGATCCAGTCGCCAAGCACGCCGGGCGTCTCCTTGCCGCGCCCGTCCGCATACAGCTTGGCCGCGTGCAGGTCGAGGGTCACCTCGTACTTGCCGTCTGCACGCTTGCGCGCCGTCGCCGCGGTGACCCGGTTGTCGTAGAAGCAGATCTTCTCGAACAGGTCGGTGATCAGGCCCTGCTGCGCGGGCGTCGCCTGCGCGCGGATGAAGCCGAGCAGCTCCAGCGACGTGGTGTAGGGCGGCTGCTGGAAGGCCTTGGCCTGCAGGAAGGCCTTCAGCGCAGCGTTGAGCTTGGCCTCGCCCAGTTCCTCGCGCAGCCGGTAGAACACCAGCGACCCCTTCTGGTAGTGGATGTACTGCTGGTTCTCCACCCGGTACAGCGGGAGCTCTTCGATCCTCTCGCCGCCGCGCCCGGCCAAGTAGCCGTCCAGCTCGGTCTTGAGGAAGCGGCGCATCTGCGAGCGGCCGTACTTGTGCTCCATCACCATCAGCGCCGAGTACTGCGCCAGCGATTCGGAAAGCACGGTCGCGCCCTGCACGTTGGCGCCGATCACCTGGTGCGCCCACCACTGGTGCGCGATCTCGTGCGCGGTGACGTAGTAGACGTAGTCGATGTCGTCCGCCTTGCGCAGGTCGGCGATGAAGCCGAGTGACTCCGAATACGGGATCGTGTTGGCGAAGCTCTGCGCGAAGCTCAGGTAGCCGGGGAACTCGACGATGCGCAACTGGTGGTGCTGGTACGGGGTGAAGTTGGCCTCGTAGTAGGCCAGCGCCGTCTGCGACGCGGCGATCATGCGGTCCACGTTGTACGGGTGCTTGGCGTCGTAATAGACCTCGATCGGCACCGGCCTGCCGCTGCCGGCTGCGCGGTATTCACCCTTGCGGACCTGCCAGCGCGCCGACAGCACCGCGTAGAAGTTAAGCATCGGGCGGTCCATCGCATAGGCGAAGCAGCGCCTGCCGTCGCGCCTGAATTCGCGCTGCAGGTAGCCAGGCGCCAGGGCGATCTGGTCTGGCGCGGTGCACACGGTGGCCTGGAACGCGATCCAGTCGGCGTCGTTGCCGACGTAGGTATTGGCGCGCGCCGCCTGGTCCTCGAGCTTCGGCATGCGGCGCGGTTCGCCCAGGTGGCGCTTGCGCCGCTCGTTGCGGTCGCTAAGCTCGGCGCCGGGCTGGTAACCGAACACCGGGAACATCCTGCTGCTGAAGAACGTGCCGTTGCCGACGATGGCGGTGTCGGGCGCATCCGCCGTGATGCCGTGCGGATGATGGTCCACGGTCCAGGCGATGTCGCGCTCGGCGCCCGGCGCCAGCGGCACCCGGAAGCGGTAGACGCGCACGCCCAGCGGCTTGTCGTCCTTCACCAGCACGCTGCCCGCGGCGTCGAAGGCGACCAGGTCGCGATCATCGCCGATGCCGACCAGCATCTGGCTGAGCGGCTGCGGGTGCGTGTTGCGGACGCGATAGTGGCCAGCCACGCGCAGGGCCGGCGTCTCCGGCCGCAAGTCCGCATCCAGCGACACCGCCTGGATCCGCGGCTGTGGCCGCGTCGCCCAGTCCTTGTATTCGCGCTCGTAGCGCGCCTGCAGGTCAAGCCGTTCGTTCGGCGAGGTGAAGTCGTTGCGTACGTTGGTGTTCCAGAACAGCCAGCCGCCGATCGCCGCGAATGCCACCAGGCTGGCGACGAAGCCGATGCGCAGCGGACCGTGCATGCGGGCCGCCGCAAGGGCGCGACGCTGCGCGCCGGTGTGGGCAACGCCGCGCACCCGGAACGCCGCCGCGAGCAGCAGTAGCGCGACCATGAACAACGCCCAGTAGGCCTGGAACCACAGTTGCGCGGGCAGGAAATGGCCGTAACCATTTATGTCCGAATGCGGTGCGTTCGGCCAGCTGCCGAAGTTGTACAGGTTGTTGCTGAAGTCCAGCAGCCCGAGCACCGACTGCCCGATCAGTACCAGGATCAGCAGCGCATAGCCGACAAACTTGTTGTTGCTGAACACCTGCAGCGCCAGCGCGAGTCCCGCCATCAGCACGTACACCACCGAATCCACGGCCAGCATCTTGGCGTACAGCAGGGGCTCGAGCTGGGTATAGCCCTTGGCCAGCTGCAGGACCATCGCGGTCAGCGCGCCGATGCCCTGGAAGCACACGATGACCGCCACCAGCGCCGCGAACTTGGCCAGCAGGGGCACCCAGTTGGGCACCGGCGCGGCGTCGCTGACTTCGTCGATGCGGGCGCTGCGCTCCTTCCACACCAGCTCGCCGGCATAGAACATCACGATGATCATCAGCAGGAAGCTGAAACTGCCTTCCAGGGCGCCGACCATCTGCGAGGTGACCGGGTAGATGCGGGTGCCGTACAGGCTCTCCTGCAGCAGGGCCGAGGGCACGAAATTGACCATGCCGAAGGCCAGCATGACCAGGAAGGGCACGCTTCGAAATACGCCGACCGTGTCGAAGCGCGCCTGCTGCGCGAACTGCCGCCAGGCCGTGGCCGGGCCGCGCGCGGGCACCACCTTGGCCACGGACTCGCGGACCGGCGCCGCGACGCGCGTGCCGGCCGCCGCGTCGGCCCGCGCAACGTCGGCGGTGCGTGCCTTTCGGCCCCACAAGCGGCGCGATGTGCCGGTGCGCTCGGTCCGGAACAGTGCAAAGGTCGCCGCGAACAGCAGGCCCGCCACGCCCAGCCACAGCGCCCGGTTGGCGAGCAGGTAGCCGCCCAGCGTGGGAAGCGAGTGGTTGCGTTCGTCCGAGGACCAGTAGCGGAAGGTGCGCGAGAGCGCGCGCACGCCGAGCGGTTCGACCAGCGTGGCGACCCAGACATTGTCGAGGTCGCGCAGCAGCGCCGCGCTGACCCCGTACAGCACCAGGAAGGCGAGCACGCCGATGTACACCCACAACACGCTGCGGGTGATGACCGCCAGCAGGGCCAGCAGCGCGCCGGTGAACAGCAGGTTCGGCAGCACGATGACGGCGAAGCCCCACAGGTAGGGCTGCAGCGACACCGGGCCGAGACGGACCGGATCGATCCAGGGCATGAACTGCGCGACGAACATGCCCAGGCCGACCAGCAGGTACACGACCAGGCTGGCCGCGAGCGCCGCACCGATCCGACCGAGCAGGTAGTCGCGCCGGCGCACCGGGCTGGCGAACACCAGCGCATCGGTGCCCAGCTCGAAGTCGCGCAGCAGCGCAGCACTGATGAACAGTGTGATCACCAGCATGCCGAGCAGGGTGAAGAAGGCGAAGAAGGTGACGATGACCGTCGGCGCGTTGCGCACCACGTTGCCCATGCCACCGCCGAGCTGCACGGCGTCGCTGGAGGTGGCGCCGAACGCGAGCAGTGCAAACAGCGCCGACATCAGCCACAGCAGCGGGGAGCGCAGTTGCTCGCGCAGTTCGAAACGGAAGAATTCGCCGGCGGTGCCCGGCAAGCGCGTGGCGGGCATGGGCTCAGGCCGCCCGGGCTTGCGCGCGCAGGCGCTGGAAGTACACGTCCTCCAGGTCCGGCTCGACCTGCACGAAGCCCTCCTCGGGCTGCTGCGCGCCGAACACGTGGATCACCGGGTTGCCCCCGACCAGCCGCGTCGACAGCACCGTATGCCGCGCCTCGTAGTCGGGCAGGGCAGCCTTGCTGACCTGCTTGCGCCAGACCTGCTGCGACAGCGCCGCGATCGCATCGGCCGGCTTGCCGGTCAGCAACACCTTGCCCTTGTTCATGATCGCCATGGTCGGGCAGAGGTCGGTGACGTCGGCGACGATGTGCGTGGACAGCAGCACCGCGACGTTCTCGCCGATCGCTGCCAGCAGGTTGAGGAAGCGGTTGCGTTCCTCCGGGTCAAGGCCGGCGGTCGGCTCGTCCACGATCACCAGGCGCGGGTCGCCCAGCAGCGCCTGGGCGATGCCGAAGCGCTGGCGCATGCCGCCGGAGAAGGTGCCGAGCTTGCGCTTGCGCGCGTCCCACAGGTTCACCTGCTGCAGCAGGCCTTCGACCATTTCGCGGCGCGACTTGCGCTCCGTGAGGCCCTTGAGCACGGCAAAGTGCTCGAGCAGGTCTTCCGCGCTGACCTTCGGATAGACGCCGAAGTCCTGCGGCAGGTAGCCCAGGCGCCGGCGCACCGCGTCCTTGTCGCGCAACACGTCGATGCTCGATCCGTCCTCCAGCACCAGCGTGGCCGAGCCGGTGTCGGCTTCCTGCAGGGTCGCGAGCGTGCGCATCAGCGAGGACTTGCCGGCGCCGTTCGGGCCGAGCAGGCCGAACATCCCGCGCGGGATGTCGAGGCTGACGTCGTCGAGCGCGCGAACGCCGTTCGCGTAGGTCTTGCCGAGCTGGCGGATGGTCAACACGTCGGGAGCCCCTGGAGTGATGGTGACGCCGCGGCGGGAGCCTCCCGCGTCCGGCTTGGTCGCCACCCTATCCCGCCCGCGGGGCGCGCGCATCCCCGAAAGGTCATGGCCGCCCGGGCGGCTCCCCTATACTTGGCCATCGTTCGTCGCTCTGGGGATTGCAATGTTCGGTTTTTCTTTGCTGCTGGCCGTGGTCGTCGCGGTCGTCGTCGTTGTCGGCGTGATGCTGTTCTTCTGGGTGGTGGCGCTGCGTCGCGTGGTGCCGGTGAACGAAGTGCACATCGTGCAGAACCGCAAGACCACGGTCAGCTTCGGCAAGGGCTTCAGCAGCAACACCTATTACGAGTGGCCGTCCTGGATCCCCCTGATCGGCCTGACCAAGATCATGCTGCCGGTGTCGAACTTCTCCATCGACCTGCCGGACTACGCTGCGTACGACAAGGAGCGCGTGCCCTTCCTGGTGCACGTGATGGCGTTCTTCCGCATCGACGACTCCAACACCGCCGCGCAGCGCGTGGCCTCGTTCGAGGAACTCAAGACCCAGCTCACCTCGATCGTGCAGGGCGCCGTGCGCACCGTGCTGGCCGGGCACGAGATCGACCAGATCATGCTCGACCGCTCGCGCTTCGGCGAGGCCTTCACCAAGGAAGTGCAGCCGCAGCTTGGTAGCTGGGGCGTCGAGGCGATCAAGAACATCGAGCTGATGGACATCCGCGACGCCAAGGACAGCGAGGTCATCCACAACATCATGGCCAAGCGCACCTCGGGCATCGAGCGCGAGTCGCGGCTGGTGGTCGCGGACAACACGCGCCAGGCCGAGATGGCAGAGATCGCGGCCAAGCGCGAGGTGGAAATGTCGCGCCAGCAGGCGGCCGAGCAGGTGGGCCTGCGCACCGCCGAGAAGGACCAGAAGGTCGGCGTGGCCAACGAGCAGGCCTCGCAGCAGGTCAAGACCCAGCAGCGCGAGACCGCGGCCAAGGAAATGGACGTGGTGCAGGTGAAGAACGTCCGCGGCGCCGAGATCAGCCGCCAGGTGGCGGTGATCGCCGCGGGCCAGGCCAAGGAAGTGGCGATCGTCGAGGCGGAGGCCACCAAGCAGGTCGCCATCGTCGAGGCGGAAGGCAACAAGTCGCAGACCGTGCTGACGGCCGAAGGCAAGCTCGAGGCCGCGCGCCGCAATGCAGAAGGCATCACGGTCGAGGGCACCGCGCGCGGTTCGGCCGAGACGGCGATCCTGATGGCGCCCGTCGATGCGCAGATCAAGCTGGCCGAGAAGATCGGCGCCGACAAGGGCTACCAGGACTACCTGCTGGGCATCCGGAACATCGAAGCCTCGCAGGCCGTCGGCGAGGCCCAGGCCGGCGCGCTCAAGACCGCCAACGTCAAGGTCATCGCCAATGCCGGCCAGCCGGCCAAGGGCCTGGCCAGCGTGATGGACCTGTTCTCGGCCGGCGGCGGCACCGCCGTGGCGTCCATGCTCGAGGGCCTGGCGCAGTCGGACGAGGGGCGCAAGCTGCTCGATCGCTTCGCCAGCAAGCCGGGCGACGCCAAGCCCTGAAGGATCGTGGGAGCGGCTTCAACCGTGATCCGTAGTAAGTCGCGGCTGAAGCCGCTCCCACAGGGCTAGCGTTTGCGCCGGGGCTTCGCCTTGGGCCGGCGCGGATGCGCCTTCTGCTGCGCGGCGGGCGGCTTGGCCGCCGCCGCCGGTTTCGCGGGCTGGCCACTTCGCCGGAACAGCCGGACGACCCGCGTGACCCCCGCCAGCACCGCCGCGCGCAGGTTGCCGGCAACGCCGACCGGGCGGCCCGCGGCCGCGGCCTCGCGCTGCCGACGTTCATACAGCTCGATGCGGTGCAGGTGGCGCTCCCGTTCTTCACGCGGGTCAGGCTTGGACTTCTCGTGCTGCTTGGACATGGCCAACCTCGGTGGTTTCGTCGCCAGTGCGTCCGGCTCGACAGGGGATCCAGTCTAGGCCGAAGCCGGCCCGGTGTTGCGTCTGGCTGGCACGCGCCCCGGATCGGGTCCATGCTCCGCGACAATGCGACAAGGAGTTTGCCGTGGCCACTGCCGCACCCGCGCGAGCCGCGCCGCATGTCGAGGATGCCGGGTTCCATGCCGGAATGGCCGCCGCCTGTGTCCTGGTCGCCTTCGGTGGCTTCGCGCCCACCTACTGGTTGCAACTGCCAGCCGGCACGTTCGTCGGTCCACCGCTGTTGCACTTGCACGGCCTGGTGTTCTCGGCCTGGCCGGTGTTCCTGCTCAGCCAGGCCTGGCTGGCCCGCCAGGGCCGGTTGCGCCAGCACCGCGCCTGGGGGCTGGCGGGCATCGCCCTGGCCAGCGCGATGGTGGCACTGGGCATTGCAACAGCCATCGGCTCCCTGCGGCACGGCCTGGCCAGCGGTTATGGTGATGCCCAGCGCGCCTTCTTCATCGTGCCGATTTCCGCCCTGGCCCTGTTCGCCGTGTGGGTCGTCGCTGCCATCGTGCGCCGCGCCGACCGCGGCTGGCACCAGCGGCTGATGCTGCTCGCAACGATCTCCGTATTGCAGGCGGCGGTCGCGCGCGTGTTCATTGCCCTGCTGTCCGGCAGCGGCCCCGGACTCCGCCCCGGCCTGGCGCCGCCGCCGCCCTTGGTAGTGTCGATGGCTCCGGGCCTGTTGCTCGAGCTGTTCATCGTCGCCGGCGTCATCCACGACTGGCGACGCCACGGGCGGCCGCACCCGGCCTGGATCGTCGGCGCCATCGTGATGACGGCGGTCGTCCTGTTGCGGGTGCCGCTGGCGACGACGCCTGCCTGGCTTGGCTTCGCGGGCTTCATGGCCGGCTTTGCCGGCTGAGGGGAGCGTCCATTGGGCCGGGAAGGCGCGGGCCTCGTCCACGCTGACAGGAAACCACCCGGTTCAAGCTATGCTGCGCGTTACGGACCGTGGGGTACGGACGTGCCGCTGATTCAGGAATTGCGCCGACGCAATGTCATCCGCATGGCCGGGCTGTACCTGGTCGGTGCGTGGCTGCTCGTGCAAGTGGCGGGCTCGGTCCTGCCGATGTTCGGCGCGCCGGCATGGGTGCCGCGCACCATCGTGCTGCTGCTGGTGATCGCGTTCGTGCCGGCCCTGGTGTTCGCCTGGGTGTTCGAGCTGACGCCGGACGGGATCAAGCGCGACGCCGACGTCACGCCCGGAGAGTCCATCGCCGCGCAGACCGCGCGGCGCATGGAGCACATGATCGTCGGGGTGCTGCTGCTGGCGGTCGGTTATTTCTGCGTGGACAAGTTCGTGCTGGCGCCCCGGCGCGAGGCCGCCGCGCTCGCCAGTGAGCGCAACGTCCGCGTTGGCGCGGCGGCGGCCGCGGTGGCCGCCAACGCCAAGTCCATCGCCGTGCTGCCGTTCGAGAACCTGAGCGAGGACAAGTCCAACGGCTACTTCGCCGACGGCATCCAGGACCAGATCCTCACCGGCCTGGCCAGGATCGGCGACCTGAAGGTGATCTCGCGCACCTCCACGCAGAAGTACGCCAGCCGGCCGGACAACCTGTCGAAGATCGCGCGCGAGCTGGGCGTCGCGCACATCCTCGAGGGCAGCGTGCAGCGCGCCGGCAACAAGGTGCGCATCAACGTGCAGCTCATCGACGCCGCCACCGACAACCACCTGTGGGCCGAGATCTACGACCGAACCCTCGACGACGTCTTCCAGGTCGAGTCCGAGGTGGCGGAGAAGATCGCCGGATCGCTCGCCGCGACGCTGACCACGGGCGAGCGGGCCGCACTGGCGCAGAAGCCGACCGCGATCCCGGCGGCCTACGACGCCTACCTGCAGGCGCGGGCCATGAACGCGCGCACCGTCAACACCCGCGAGGAGGCCGACGTGCTGATGGCGGCCTATCGCCGCGCAGTCGCGCTCGACCCCAACTTCGCGCTGGCCTGGGCCGAGTTGGCGCGCACCGCGTTCCGCAACGGTTGGGCCGGGCTCGACCCCTCGCCGGCGCTGCGCGCCGAGGGCGAGCGCGCGCTCGCCCGCGCGATCGCGCTGGCGCCGCAGGCGCCGCAGGTGGACGTCGCGCGCGGCGTGGAGCTGTACTACGTCAAGCGCGATTTCGCCGGCGCGCATGCGCTGATGCAGTCGGTGAAGCAGCGGCTGCCCAACGACTCCGATGCGTGGATGCTGTCCGGCCTGCTGGCCCGCAGGCTCGGGCTGTGGGACGCGTCGGTGGCGGACCTGGAGCACGCGCGCACGCTGGCGCCCAACGACGCCGACCTGGCCTACCACCTGGCGGTGACGCGCACGTCCATGGGCGATTGCCCGCGTGCGGTGCGCGCGATCGACGCGAGCCTCGCGCTCGCGCCGGACAATTCAAACGCCTTCAGCATGAAGGTGCAGTGCGCGTGGTTCGTCGGCGACCTGCCCGGCGCGCGCCGCATCATCGCCGCGGCCGACCAGTCCGTGCCGACCAACCAGGGACTGCTTGGCACGCAGTTGCTGTACGAGCGCGACGATGCCGGCGCGGCCGCGGCATACCGGCGCGCCATCGCGGCCGATCACACGACGCAGCTCGACATGACCTTCGACGGCTACGTGCCGGTGTCGCTGGACTGGCGCCTGCAGCTGGCGCTGGCCGAGCGCGCGCTGGGCCATGCAGACGTGGCGCGTGCGCTGGACACCGCGGTCGAGTCCGAGGCGACGCGCGCGCTGGCGACGCGACCCGACAACCTCTACGTGGCCGCCGCCTGGTCCCTGGTGCGCGGCCTGGCGCGCGCGGGGCTCGGCCAGCGAGATGCCGCGGCCGCCGACGCCGACCACGCGCTCGCGTTGGTGCCGGAATCGGCTGATGCGCTGGAGGGGCCGGGCTGGGGCTATTTCGCCATGCGCATCCATGGGTTGAACGGCGACGCCGCGCGCGTCGTCCCGCTGGCGCGGCACCTCGTCGCGACCAACGCCAGCTTCGTCAGCACGGCCATCCTGCGCGTGGACCCGGCGTTCGACGCCGTGCGCAGCGACCCCGGCTTCGCGGCCGTCGCGGCGGGGAAGGGCCGCTGACATGGGCCTCGTTGACGAGTTGAAGCGGCGCAAGGTGTTCAAGGTTGGTGCGGCCTACCTGCTCGTTGCCTGGCTGGCCGTTCAGGCGGCGTCGATTGCGCTACCGGCCTTCGCGGCGCCGCAATGGGCGCTGCGCGTGTTCATCCTGTTTGCGCTGCTCGGCTTCCCCTTGGCGCTGGTGCTGGCCTGGGCGGTGGAATCCACGCCCGGGGGCCTGCGCGCCGACGCAAGCAACGCCGGCACCAAGCGTGTTGTCGCCGCGGCCGTGGTGCTCGCGCTGCTTGCGCTGGGCTGGTACTTCCGCGGGCAACCCGCATTCCGCGACACCGGCCCGGTGGCCGCGCCAGCCGCGTCGGCGGCGCCGTCAGTCGCCGCCGGCCCGGCCGCCCCGCCGCCGCCGGCTGCCGCCGTGGACCCGCACTCGATCGCGGTGCTGCCCTTCGTGGACATGAGCCAGGCGAAAGACCAGGAATATTTCTCCGACGGCCTGTCGGAGGAATTGCTGAACCTGCTGGCGCAGCTGCCGCAGCTGCGGGTGATCGCGCGCACCTCGTCGTTTTCGTTCAAGGGCAAGGAAGTGGATGTCGGCACCATCGCCAGTGCGCTGCATGTCGCCAACGTGCTGGAAGGCAGCGTGCGCAAGTCCGGCAACACGCTGCGCATCACCGCGCAGCTGATCCGCGCCTCCGACAGCACGCACCTGTGGTCGCAGACCTACGACCGCGAGCTGACCGACGTGTTCAAGGTGCAGGACGACATCGCCGGCGCCGTGGTGTCGGCGCTGAAGGTGCAGCTGCTGCCCGACCAGGCGATGACCAGCGCACGCCGCAGCAATGACGCCGAGGCCTACAACCAGTACCTGCTTGGCAAGGAGTTCCTCAAGCGCGACGACGAGGCTGGTTGGCGCCGTGCCATCGACGCCTTCCGCCAGGCGATCGCGCACGACGGTGGCTTTGCCGCCGCCTACGCAGGCCTGGCCAACGCCGAGGGCAACCTCGCCGACCGCCTGGGCGACCAGGCGCAAATGGCGCAGGCGATGACCGATGCGAGCAAGGCGATCGCGCTAGCCCCGGGCCTGGCCGACGGATATTCCACGCGCGGCATCTCGCGGCTGTCGTTCCTGAGAGACTGGGCCGGCGGGGGTGCGGACCTGCACAGGGCTCTGGCACTCAGCCCTGGCGACGCGCAGGTGCAGGTGACCTACGCTCGGCTCATGATCGCGCTGGGTCGCACGGACGAAGCACTGGCGTCGACCCGCCGTTCGGTCGAGCTGGACCCGCTGGCGTCGGTGTCGTGGTCGCAACTCGGGCGCATCCTGAATTTCGTCGGCAAGTACCAGGAGGCGGAACAGGCGCTGGACCGCTCGCTAGGCCTCAGCCCGACTTGCGATACCTGCCTGTTCCATCGCGGCATGACCTGCTTGTTGCAGGGTCGCGCCGCGGACGCCATCACGTATTTTCGCAGCGCCGGGGGCGGCTACGGTGGGGCCGGGATGGCGATGGCCGAGTACACGCTCGGACACGCACGCGAATCGCAGGAGGCGCTCGATGCGGAAATCGCCGCGTACTCCCAGGGATCGGCGTACCAGATCGCCGAGGCGTACGCCTGGCGCGGCGAGTCCGACAACGCCTTCGCGTGGCTCGGCCGCGCCTATACGCAGAACGACGGCGGGTTGAGCTTTATCAAGATGGACCCCCTGCTGGCCTCGATCACGCACGATCCGCGCTTCGCCGGCTTGCTGGCGAAGCTGGGATTACCGCCGCAACGCGGAGCGGCGCCATGATCCTGCGCCGCGTCCCGAGACTCGCCGACCGCGCGCTCGGCGCGCTGGAGGGCGAGCGTCCGTTGTCGGACGAGCAGTTCCTGGTCCGTCTACCGTGCCAGCCAGTTCGAATTCATCGACCGGCACCGCGCCACGTTCGACGAGTTGACCTCGACCGGCCCGATCAGCTTGGTCGCGGAGCAGGAAATGCGCGAAACCGCCATCATGATCCACGCGACCTGCGCCGCATCGCCGGGCGCGAGGAGGTGAAATGAATTCTTCCACATCGGCACGGCCGCACGCCCCTGCCGGCGACTGCAGGCCAGCCGCGCGGGTGGGGCCGTGATGCAGATCCCCGGTTACACGCTGCTGCGCCCGCTTGGGCGCGGCGGCATGGCGACCGTCTATCTGGCGCGGCAGGAGTCGCTGGGCCGCGAGGTGGCGCTGAAGCTGCTCACGCCCACCGGCGATGCTGATGCCGCCGTCGCGGGCGAGCGCTTCCTGCGCGAGGCGCGCATTGCCGCCAACCTGCGCCACCCGCACATCGTGCCGATCCACGACTTCGGCGTGCACGAGGGCACCGCCTACCTGGCCATGGAATACGAGCCGGGCGGCACGATCGCCCCGCTGGCTGGCGAGAAGCTGGCGCCGCGCGATGCCTTGCGGGTCGTGCGCGACGTAGCCGGCGCGCTCGACTACGCGCACGGCCGGGGCATCGTGCACCGCGACATCAAGCCGGACAACATCCTGCGCCGCGACGACGGCGCCGCGGTGCTGTCGGACTTCGGCATTGCCCGGCTGATCCAGGGCGACTCCCTGCTGACCACCGAAGGCACCAGCGTCGGCACGCCGCAATACATGAGCCCCGAGCAACTGCGCGGCCAGAAGGTCGACGGGCGCAGCGACCTGTACAGCCTCGGCATCGTCCTGTGGCAGTTGTTGACCGGCGAGCTGCCCTATACCGGCAACGACAGCTGGGCCATTGGCTCGCAACACATCAACGCGCCGGTGCCGCGCCTGCCCGAGGGACTGGCCGGGCTGCAACCGCTGCTGGACGCGATGCTGGCCAAGAGTCCCGACGCGCGCGTGCAGGGCGGGGCGGAACTGGCGCAGCGCATCGACGCCCTGCTGGCCGGCACGCCGACCCCGCCGACGATCGGCGCCACGGTGGCGTTTGGCGCGCACGCGCTCGCGGCTGATGTCGCACCCGCGCCGGGCGCCGGCGCGGGTGCCGGCGCCAGCGGCAGGCGGCGGACCGATTCGCCATCCCGGATGCTCGCCACGGTCGTCGCAGCCTCCTTGGCCGTCGCCTTGCTGGGCTGGCTCGGCTGGCGCCAGTTCGGCACGGGCGCGCCGGGCCACGCGGCGGCCCCGGCGGCCCCGGCTGCCAACGCCAGCCCCGCGCCGGGGGCGGCCGCCGCAACCGACACCTCCATCGCTGTGCTGTCCTTCGTGGACATGAGCCAGGCCAAGGACCAGGAGTACTTCTCCGATGGACTGTCCGAGGAACTGCTGAACCAGCTGGCGCAGGTGCCGCAGCTGCGGGTGATCGCGCGCACGTCGTCGTTTTCGTTCAAGGGCAAGGAAGTGGACGTCGCTGACATCGCCCGGATCCTCAAGGTCGGGCACGTGCTCGAGGGGAGCGTGCGCAAGTCGGGCAACACCCTGCGCATCACCGCGCAGCTGATCCGCGCCTCGGACAGTTCGCATCTTTGGTCGAACACCTATGATCGCAACCTGACCGACGTGTTCAAGGTGCAGGACGAGATCTCGCGCGAGGTAGTGGCGGCGCTCAAGCTGCAATTGCTGTCGGGCAAGCAGCCCGACAACACCCAGCGCACGCATGACGCGGCGGCATACGAGCAGTACCTGAAGGGCGTGGATGTCGTGCGCGTCGGCGGGCGCGGTCCCGTGGAGGCCGCGGTGGCTGCCCAGCAGCGCGCGCTTGCGCTTGACCCCGGTTACGCGAATGCCTGGGCGCAGTTGTCGGTGCAGCAGGCCAGCATGGCCGACTTCGCCGAGGACGTGGCCGGTCGCGAGGCCGCCATTGCCACCGCCCTCGCTTCCGGCGACAAGGCGATCGCGCTGGCGCCGGACCTGCCGGATGGCTACGTGGCCCGCGGCAACACCCGCTACCGGATGCGCTGGGACTGGACGGGCGCGCAGGCCGACCTCGCCCGCGCATTGGCGATCGATCCGAACCGGTCGCCGGCATTGATCAACCACGCGGGGGTGCTGTTCACCATGGGGCAGCGCAAGCAGGGCCTGGAGGAACTGCGCAAGGCCGTCGCCTCGGACCCGCTGTCGGAAAATGCCTGGACTGCCCTGGGCCGCTACGCCGAGGCGGCGGGCGAGATCGAGGAGGCGAAGCAGGCCTACACACGCGCGCTGGAGATCGACCCGCAGCAGAACTGGGCCAACTTCCTGCTTGGCAACCGTCTGTTGATGGAAGGCAAGGTCGACGAGGCGGTCGCCCACTACAAGCACGCGCCGGAGCAGTTCCGGATGACGGGCATGGCCATGGCCGAGTTCACGCGCGGCAACGACGCCGCCTCGCGCCAGTTGCTGGCGGCGCTGGAGAAGGATTTCGCCGTCGGTTTCGCCTACCAGATCGCCCAGGTCTACGCCTGGCGCGGCGAGAAGGACCAGGCCTTCGCCTGGTTGGAGCGGGGCGTCCCGATCCATGATGCCGGCCTGGTCCGCCTGCCCTTCGACCCGGCGATGGATCCGCTGCGCAAGGACCCGCGCTTCGCCGCGCTGGTCACGAAGCTGGGCATCCCGAAGTGAGCCTGCTCGACGAACTCAAGCGCCGCAACGTGGTGAAGGTGGGCGCGGCCTACCTGCTGGTGGCGTGGCTGGTGGTGCAGGGGGCGAGCATCGGCTTTCCCGCCTTCGATGCGCCGGCCTGGGCGCTGCGGGTTTTCATCCTGGTGCTGCTGCTCGGCTTTCCGATCGCGGTGGTGATGGCCTGGATGCTGGAGCTGACGCCGGACGGCATCAAGGTCGAAGGCGCGCCCTCGGGCAACAAGACCATGGTCGGCATCGCCATCGTGCTCGCCCTGCTCGCGGTGGCCTGGTACTACCGTGGCCAGCCAACGGTGCGCGCGAGCGCGGTTCCCGCCGGCGAAGTCGGTGCCAAGGCGCCGTCGGGTCCGGAACCCGCGTTGGCCAAGTCGATCGCGGTGCTGCCCTTCCTCAACATGAGCACCGATGCCGGCAACCAGTTCTTCGCCGACGGCATCAGCGAGGAGCTGCTGAACGTGCTGGTGAAGGTGCCGGACCTCGGCGTGGCGTCGCGCACGTCGTCGTTTGCGTACAAGGGCAAGGAACTGGGGGCGTCGGAGATCGCGAGGGAACTCAAGGTCAGCTACATCCTGGAAGGCAGCGTGCGCAAGGCCGGCGACAAGGTGCGCATCACCGCGCAGCTGATCGACGCCGTGCACGACCGGCACCTGTGGTCGGAGACCTACGATCGCCAGCTGACCGACATCTTCGCCATCCAGGACGAGATCGCCAACGCGATCGTCGCTGCACTGCGCGGGTCGCTGACCACCGCCAAGACCGCGCCCGCGGTGAAGGTGCGCGCCGATACGGAAAACATGCAGGCCTACGAGCTGTACCTGAAGGCGCGCGAGAACTTCATCGCGCGGCGTGAGTTGTCGGCGACGACGGGAATGTTCCAGCGCGTGGTGCAGCTCGACCCAAAATTTGCGCGCGGCTGGGAGGGATTGGCCGCGGTGAGCGCGGTTGCGCCCAGCTGGGGCGAGAGCGACCGTGATTACTCGACGCTGGCAGCGCAAGCCGCCGACCGCGCGCTGGAACTCGATCCATCGCTGTCGATGCCCTGGGGAGTCAAGGCGCAGATCCGCGAAGGCACGTGGCCGATCGACTTTGCCGGGCAGCTGGCCGACTACGAAAAGGCGATCGCTGCCGATCCACGCAACGCGACGGCACTGCTATGGCGCGGCATTACCTGGACCAAGCTCGGCTTCTTCGACCGGGCATTGGCGGACCTGGACCGGGCCGTCGCGCTTGAACCGAACTACCTCAACGCGATCCGCCACAAGGCGCTGGCGCTGTTGCTGTCTGGAAAGGTGGAGGAGAGCATCGCGCTCTACGAAACCGGCATTCCCAAGGGCTTCGTGTACAGCCGCACGGAAAACTTCATCCTTCCGATGCTGGCGCATGGCCGTCGCCCCGAGGCCCTGCTCCTGATGGGAGTCGGGACGATGGCGCCGGATCTGCGCGATGCGTTGCTGACGAAACTGGACCATCCGGAAACCGCCGTCGCCGGCGCGCGCGCGCTCGTCGCGCGCCATGCCGGCGATCCGGAGTTGCAGACAGCGACGGGCAACCTGACGCAGTCGCACGTGTTGCTGTGGCTGGGCGACTACGACAGCGCTGGAACGGCCGACGAGCGGGTCACCAGCGGCATCGTTGCCTGGGACCGCTATCCGCCGACGTGGCGCAACTCGCCGGGCATGAAGCACAAACTCGAGGCGATGGGCGTGGCCGCCTACTGGCGCGCGAAGGGCTTCCCACCGCAGTGCCATCCGGCTGGCGCCACCGACTTCAACTGCGACTGACATGGCCGACCCGCCCATCAGCCTGTTCGACGAACTCAAGCACCGCAAGGTATTCAAGGTGGGCGCGGCTTACCTTGTGGTCGCGTGGCTGGCCGTGCAGGCGGCGAGTATCGGCTTTCCGGCATTCGACGCGCCGCCGTGGGCCTTGCGCATCTTCATCCTGGTGGTCTTCCTCGGATTGCCGGTGTCCCTGGTGTTTGCCTGGGCCTTCGAGGTCACGCCTGACGGCTTGAAGAGTGAAGGGGTGCGTGGCAGCAAGCGCTTGCTGCTGGTCGCCGCTGCGCTGGCGGCGCTGGCCTTCGTCTGGTACTTCAAGGGCCAGCCGGCCTACCTCGATCGACCTGCCCCGGCGGTTCCCGGCAACGCGACAGCGACCACCGGCATCGGGGCGCCGGACGCTGCGCCGCGCGCGGTCACGCCGATCAGCAAGAAGTCCGTCGCCGTGCTGCCTTTCGTCAACATGAGTGCGGACAAGGACCAGGACTATTTTTCCGATGGCATCTCCGAAGAGATCCTGAATGCGTTGGCGCAGGTACAGGACCTCAAGGTCGCTGGCCGCACTTCCTCGTTCCAGTTCAAGGGCAAGAACCAGGACCTGCGTGCGGTGGGGCAGGCGCTGGGCGTGGCGCACGTGCTGGAAGGCTCGGTACGCAAGCAGGGGGAGAAGGTGCGCATCACCGCGCAATTGGTCCAGACGGCGGATGGGTTCCATGTGTGGTCGGAAAGCTACGACGGCGACCTGAAGGATGTCTTCCAGTTGCAGGAAAACATCGCCAGGGCAATCACCGACAAGCTGCAGGTGATCCTGAGCGGCGACCAGGCCGAGCGCCTGGTGGCGGTGCCGACCCAGAATACCGAGGCCTACTCGCTGTACCTGCAGGCCTCGCAAACCTTCAACCGTCGCGATGGCGCCCGCTTCGGCGAGGCGATCGCGCAGTTGGAACAGGCGTTGCGCCTGGATCCGAGGTTCGCGCGGGCGCATTCGCGCATCGCGGCGCTGCAGTCGCTGGCGGGCAACTACGACCCGCGCGTGCAGGACTCGTCTGCCGTTGCCGCGGAGGCGCATGCGCAGCAGGCCATCAAGCTTGACGCAAAGCTCGCCGAGCCCTACGCGGTGCTGGGCAATCTGTACGGCCGGCAGCGACGCTTCGTGGAAGCCTTCGAGACATTCAATCGCGCACTGGCCATCGACCCGAACGACGTCACGAGCAATTTCTGGAATGCCGCGCTGCTGTGCCAGACGGGCTACCTCTCGCGCTGCGACGCGGCGCTGGATCGCGTCCTGGAAATCGATCCGATGCTGCCCAATGCCCTGTCCTGGCGCGGCCGGGAATACGTTCGCGCGGGCAACCTGGACGCCGGCGAAAAGATGCTGCTTCGCTCGAAGGACGCAGGCCTGGCGCATGCCGGCATGGCCTTGTCGGATCTCGCCAAGGCCCGGGGCAACCTTGCCGATGCGGAGAAATTCCTGGTGCAGGGCAATGCGCCGCTCATGGGCGACCTCCCGCCCGGCAGCAACGAGATCGTCGTTCACGGCATCTTTGGCGATGCCACCGCGCGCGCCGCGGCGCTGGCGGACATCGAACGCTACCTCGCGACCAAGCCCAGGCCGTTGGCCGGGGTCGCCGCCGAGAGCCTGTTGCGCATGGATCCCCGCCGGGGCCTTTTGGCCACCCAGGATGCCCCGACCAACAACGACTCGATGCTGCTCACGCCACTCTGGGACCTCAACCAGACCAATGCGCGCATGCTGCCGGAATTTGCCGAATTTGCGCGGCGCGCCGGCCTGGCACGCCTCTGGGACACGCTTGGCCCGCCCGACCAGTGCAGCAAGAACGACAAGGGTGACTATGTCTGTCACTGACCGCACGCCGTGAGCCTGCTGGCCGAACTCAGGCGCCGCAACGTCATCCGCATGGCCGGGCTGTACCTGGTTGGCGCCTGGCTGGTGACCCAGGTGGCGGGCACGGTACTGCCGATGTTTGGTGCGCCGGGCTGGGTGCCGCGCACGATCGTGCTCGTGCTGGCGATCGGCTTCCTCCCTGCGCTGGCCGTCGCCTGGGTCTTCGAGCTGACGCCCGAGGGCATCAAGCGCGACGGAGACGTGCCGCCGGAACAGTCCATCGCGCCGCAAACCGGGCGGCGCATGAATCGCATGATCTTCGCCATGCTTGCGTTGGCGCTGGCGTATTTCGCCATCGACAAGTTCGTCCTGGGTCCAAGGGTCGCCGAGCCTGCGCAAGTGGCGGCGCATTCGATGCCGCCTGTGAAGCCGGCGGCCAAGGCCGGTCCGCTGAAGTCCATCGCCGTGCTGCCCTTCGTCAACATGTCCACCGACCCGGAGAACGAATTCTTCTCCGACGGCCTGTCCGAGGAAATCCTCAACTCGCTGGCGCGCATCGATGGCATGCAGGTTGTCGGGCGCACGTCGTCCTTCCAGTTCAAGGGCAAGAACGAGGACCTGCGCACGGTCGGCGAGAAGCTCGGCGTGGACACCGTGCTGGAGGGCAGCGTGCGCCGCGAGGGCGAGCGTGCGCGCATCACCGCGCAGCTGATCCGCACCTCGGACGGACTGCACCTGTGGTCTGAGACCTACGACCGCACGCTGCAGGACACCTTGGCGGTCCAGCTCGACATCGCGGAAAAGGTGGCCGGCGCGCTCGACGTCCTGCTCGACGACAGGCAGCGGCAAAGGATGCGCAAGGCGGGCATCAGCAATGTCGATGCCTTCATTGCCTACCAGAAGGGCCTGAAGCTGTACGACGATGCGCATGGCAAGGCCTCGGTCGGCCTGCTCGAGGGCCTCCGGCAGGCCAACGCCGAGTTCGACAAGGCGACGGCGCTGGAGCCGGACTTCTACGAACCGTTGTATGCCAAGGCGGATCTCTACGAGCACACGCTGCAGACCGACACGCTAGGCCAGGCCGAGCGGGTCGCCGCCCAGCGCGAGGCACTCAAGACCCTGCAGCTGGCGGCCGCCGCCAGCAAGGACACCCAGCAGCGCCTGCTGACCCTGGCCGAGCGGCAGATGCTCAGCGATGACTGGCACGGCTTGCCCGCGCTGATCGACCAGGCGTTCAAGGCGCCCGGTTGCAACTATTCCAACTGGCTGCCGGTGTTCGCCAGCGCGTTCGGCTACGGCGATGCCTTCGAGGACCAGGGCGCGCGCGCCAGCGCCTGCGACCCGCTCAACCGGATCAACTACAGCACCCGGATCACCGTTGCGCTCGCTACCGGACATCCGCAACGGGCGCTGGACATCCTCGCGACGCTGGAGAAGGTGACGCAGGTTCCCGGCACCGTGAGCAGCTCGCGCGCGCTGGCGCTGGCCATGCTGGGACGCATCGACGCGGCCGGCAAGGAAATGGATGGCGTCGATCCCACGGCGCGCCCCGACAGCTATTCCATGGCCCGGATCGTGATCGGTCGCGCGCAAGGCCTGTCCCCGGCCGACATCCATGCCCGCCTGCAGGCGATCGATCGCAGCCAGGGCAAGTTCAACCAGTGGCTGATGACCGATGGCATCGAAGCCGCGAATGCCGGCAACCGCGCCGAAGCGAACAGGTTGGCCGCCGCGATGGACGCGCGCCCGGCCGGCCCCTTCCTGCTCGCCGTGCTCAGCCAGGCCTGCCATTGCGGCGCGCCGTTCGACCTGGACGCGACACCGAATTTCAAGGCGCGCCTGGCTGAATCGGGGTTGCGCTGGCCGCCACCGGCTACTATCGCGTTTCCAACGCGGGCCGGGGACGCCAAGCGATGAGCCTGTTCGAAGAACTGAAGCGTCGCAAGGTCTTCAAGGTTGGCGCCGCCTACCTGGTCGTGGCCTGGTTGGCGGTGCAGGCGGCGTCGATTGCATTTCCGACCTTCGAAGCGCCGCTCTGGGCCCTGCGCGTGTTCATCCTGGTGACCCTGCTGGGGTTTCCCCTGGCGCTGGTGATGGCCTGGATCTTCGACGCCACGCCCGAGGGCCTGAAGCTTGACGCCAATCTCTCGGGCAGCAAGCGCGTGTTCGCCGGCGCGGCCGTGCTGATCGTGTTGGCCTTGGCCTGGTACTACCGTGGCCAGCCGGCTTTTCGTGCAGGCGCCGCCACGCCAGCAGCGGCCGCCACCGGCGCGAGTGCCGCCGGCGCCGCGGCCAAACTCGATGCGACCTCGATCGCCGTGCTCCCGTTTGTCGACATGAGCCAGGGCAAGGACCAGGAATATTTCTCGGACGGCCTGTCCGAGGAACTGCTGAACCTGCTGGCGCAGCTGCCGCAACTCCGGGTGATCGCGCGCACCTCCTCGTTCTCCTTCAAGGGCAAGGAGGTGGACGTCGCCACCATCGCCAGGACCCTGGGGGTGGCCAATGTGCTCGAGGGTAGCGTGCGCAAGTCCGGAAACACGCTTCGCATCACCGCCCAGCTGATCCGTAGCTCGGACAGCTCGCACCTGTGGTCGCACACCTACGATCGCGAGCTGACCGATGTGTTCAAGGTGCAGGACGAGATCGCGGGCGCCGTGGTGGCTGCGCTGAAGCTCCAGCTGTTGCCCGACCAGGCCATGAGCAATGCCCGGCGCAGCGACAATCCCGAGGCCTACAACCAGTTCCTGCTCGGCAATGAATTCTTCAAGCGCGAGAATCCGGACGACTGGCGGCGCGCAGTGGCTGCCTACCGGCAGGCGATCGCACTCGACGGCAAATTCGCGGCGGCCTATGCGGGACTGGCCAGCAGCGAAGGCAGCCTGGCCGACATGTCTGGCCTCGTGGCCGACGCGGAGCAGTCGCGCGCCGACGCCGACCAGGCGGTTGCGCTGGCGCCGGAACTGGTGGACGGCTATGTCGCGCGCGGCACCGGCCGGCTGTCCTTCAAGAAAGACTGGTCCGGCGCGCAGGCCGATTTCGCAAAGGCCCTGGCGCTCAGCCCCGGCGACGCCGATGTCCAGGTCGGCTACGGCCGCATGATGATCGCCCTGGGGCGCGTGCCGGAAGCGATCGCCGCCTCGCGCAAGGCCACCGAACTCGATCCCCTGTCGTCCATCGCCTGGGACCAGTTGGGGCGCCTGTACTACGGCGTCGGCAAGTATCCAGCGGCGGCCAAGGCCCTGGACCGCGCCCTGGAGATCACGCCCGCATCGGGTCGGGCGCGCTACCACCGTGGCGTGACCAGCCTGCTCGCGGGCCAGCTCGAAGACGCCCTCCGCCTCTTCCGGCAAACAGGCGCCGCCTATGGCGGGGTGGGCGTCGCCATGGCCCAATTCAGCCTGGGCCATGCGCGGGAATCGCAGCAGGCCCTGGACCAGGAAATCGCCCAGTACGCACAAGGCGCGGGTTACCAGATCGCCGAGGCTTACGCCTGGCGTGGCGAAAAAGACAAGGCCTTCGAATGGCTCGATCGCGCGTATGCCCAGCACGATGGTGGACTGACCTTCATCAAGTCCGACCCGCTGGTGGCCTCCTTGCTGGCTGATCCGCGCTATGCCGCGTTGATGGGGAAGATGGGCCTGCCGCCGTGAGCCTGGTCGACGAACTCAAGCGTCGCAAGGTCTTCAAGGTGGGCGCCGGCTATCTGGTGGTTGCCTGGCTTGCGGTGCAGGCGGCGTCGATCGCGTTTCCGACCTTCGAGGCGCCGCTGTGGGCGCTGCGCGTGTTCATCCTGGTCGCCCTGCTCGGCTTTCCGATCGTGCTCGTGCTGACCTGGATGATCGACCTGACGCCGGACGGCGTGAAGCTCGACCCGGATGTGTCAGGCAGCAAGCGCGTGCTTGCGGGAGCTGCGCTGCTGGTCGTGCTGGCGCTGGGCTGGTATTTCTACGGGCAACCCTCGTTCCGCAAGGGCGATGCGGCCACGCCGGTCGTCGCGAGCCAGAATTCGATTGCGGTGCTTCCATTCGCCAACATGAGCGGAAAGGCAGACCAGGATTATTTCTCCGATGGCATGACCGAAGAACTGTTGAACGTGTTGGCCAAGGTGCCGCAGCTCAAGGTCGTGGCGCGCACGTCGGTGTTCCAGTTCAAGAACCAGGGCGGCGACGTCCGCGAGATCGGCCGCAAGCTGGGCGTGAGCCATATCGTCGAAGGCAGTGTCCGCCGCGACGGCGAGGAAGTCCGGATCACTGCGCAGCTGGTGCGGGTGTCGGATGGCTTCCATGTCTGGTCGGAAACCTACGACCGCAAGCTCGAAGGGGTCTTCGCCCTCCAGGACGACATCGCGAAACGCATCGGTGATGCATTGAAGCTGTCGCTGGGGGTCGCGACGCGTGCGCCGATCGACGCCGGCGCCTACGACGAATACCTCAGGGGCAGGGCCCTGTTGCGCCAGCGCAAGGACCTGTCGGCGGCGGTAGCGCATTTCCAGGCGGCCATCGCCAAGGCGCCGGACTTTGCCGCCGCCTATTCATCGCTGTCGCTGGCCCTGGACGTGGCCTACTACTACGTGCCGATGGACCAGGCGATGGCCCTGGACTGGGAGGCGCAGGCGGCAAAGGCCGCCGAACGGGCGCAAGCGCTGGCGCCGGATGCGGCCGCGACCGAGCACGTCCTGGCCAACGTCGAACGCGCACGCTTTTCCTACGCGAAGGCGGAGCAGCATTATCTTCGCAGCATCGCCATCGACTCCAGCTATGCCGACGTGCGCGAGGATTATGCCGAGTTGCTGTTCCTGGTCGGGCGTGTCGATGACTCGACCCAGGCGTCGCGGCAACTGGTCGCGCTCGATCCCTACTTTGTCGTCGGCTGGATGCGCCGCTATGCGGCGGCATCGCAGCGTGACGACCGGGCGGAGGTCGCCTTTTGCCTGCAGCGCCTCCGGGAACTGTCGCCGAACAATTTCAACAGCGTGTACGGGGATCTCGACTACGCCTTGTCGTTCGGGCGCACAGACGAGGCGCGTGCCGCGGCCCAGAAAATCGAAGCGCAGCGGCCGGTCGAAGGCGCGCGCCTGACCGTGCTCGTGCCCTGGGCCCTGGGCGATGCCGGCGCGGATGAATCGGCCGCCCGACGTGCGCTCAAGCAGATGGACGTATCGGAGGTCCCGTATTACCTCGTGGCGCGTCGCGACATCGCCGGCTATCTCGATCATTTCGCCCACGTCGGCCCGACCGAGCAGATGTACTTCTTCGCCGACCTGCAGACCAGCCCGGCCGATGGCAACGCGATGCTGCGTGACCCCAGGATCAAGGCCCAGCTCCAGTCGCTCGGCTTCGTCGACTATTGGCGGGACAGGGGCTGGCCAGCAAACTGCCGGGCGCTGGGCAATGCCGATTTCGAATGCGGCATCGAGGCCACGCCGCGATGAACGACGTAGGATGGACGACATGATCCTGCGCCGCCTGGGCCAATCGCTGAAGGAACAGAACTGGACGGCCATCGTCATCGAGTTCGTGCTGCTGGTGACGGGCGTCTTCCTCGGCATCCAGGTCTCGAACTGGAATGCCGAGCGCGAGACGCGGCAGAAGTCGGCGCTGTTCACCGCGCGACTGTTGGCGGACCTGAAGGTCGAGGCCTGGGGCTACGAATACCTGATCGGCTATAACAAGGAGGTGCTGGCCAATGCCCGTCGCGCGCTCGACGCGCTGACCGGCGATGCCCCGCTGTCGGACGAGCAATTCGTGATCGCCGCCTATCGCGCCACCCAGTACGAGTCGCAGGACCGGCGCCGCGCCACCTTCGACGAGCTGGTCTCGACGGGGACCATCGGGCTGATCACCGACCAGAAGCTGCGCCAGACCGCGATCGGAATCTACTCCACCACGCTGATCGACCAGACGATGCAGGAGAGCAAGCAGTCCGAGTATCGCCTGCTCTTTCGCAAGACCCTGTCCGCGCCGGTCCAGGAGGCGCTGCTGGAAAAATGCGGTGATCATGTCCTCGCACCACTCGACTATGCCGGCATCGTCCAGTCGCTGGACTATGGCTGCACCCTTGGCCTGCCGGCCGACCGGATCGCGGCCGCCGCGCAGGCGCTGCGCAAGCGCGGGGGTTTCGAGGAAGCACTACGGCTTCGCTTCGCCGATCTCCAGACCGTGCTCGCCAATCTGCAGACCTACAACGTTGGGCTCGTGCATGACTTGCGTGAATTCCGGGGTCGCAAATGATCCTGCGCCGCGCGATCGCCGCGGAAACGCCATGAGCCTCGTCGCCGAACTCCAGCGCCGCAACGTCATTCGCTTCGCCGGCCTGTACCTTGTCGGCGCGTGGTTGCTGGTGCAGGTCGCAGGCACGGTATTACCGATGTTCGGCGCACCGGCCTGGCTGCCGCGCAGCATCGTGCTGCTGCTGGTGATCGGCTTCGTGCCGGCGCTGGTGTTTGCGTGGGTATTCGAGTTGACGCCCGAGGGAATCAAGCGCGACGGCGACGTGCCGGCGGCGCAATCGATCGCACCGCAGACCGCGCGTCGCATGGATCGCATGATCATCGCGGTGCTGGTGCTGGCGCTGGGCTTCTTTGCATTCGATCGCGTCGTGCTGGCGCCAAGGCGCGACGCCGCCCTCGTGGCCGAGACGCAGCGCGCCGCGCGTGCGGCGGGCGGCGCCGGCGGTGTCGACCGCCGCTCGGTGGCGGTGTTGCCGTTCGTCAACATGAGCGGTGATGCGGCCAACGAGTATTTCTCCGACGGCATCAGCGAGGAAATCCTGAACGTCCTGGCTGGCGTCCCCGACTTGAAGGTGGCGGCGCGCACCTCCTCGTTCTCGTTCAAGGGTCGGAACGCCGAAGTTCCGGAGATCGCCCGCGAGCTGCAGGTGCGCATGGTGCTGGAGGGCAGCGTGCGCAAGTCCGGCGACACGGTGCGCATCACCGCGCAGCTGATCGACGCCAGAACCGGCTACCACGTCTGGTCGCAGACCTACGACCGCAAGCTCGAGGACATCTTCGCGGTCCAGGACGAGATCGCGAAGGCGATCGGCGACGAGTTGAAGGTGAAGATCGTCGATGAGCATCATGCTGCCGGCGCGGCATCGGTGCGCGCGGCGGCGACGCGCAACCCGCGCGCGCATGACCTGTACCTGCAGGGCATGGCGCTATGGCATGGACGGAAAGCGCCGGGCCTGCTGCGCGCGATCGCCCTGTTCGAGCAGGCCGAGCGCGAAGACCCGGGCTATGCCGACGCCTGGGCGGGCGAGGCGCTGACCTACTCGGTCCTGCCCTTCTTCAGCGACCAGGTGCCGCGCGACGAATCCTACGCGCGCTCGAACGCGCGTGCCCTGCGGGCGCTGGCGCTGGACCCCGGCCTGGCGGAGCCCTATGTGGCCCTGGCCAACAATGGCGGCAACGACATCCGCACCATCGACCGCGCGACGAATATCGCGCTGCTCCGGCGCGCGATCGCGATCCGGCCCTCGTTCGCCACCGCGCACCAGTGGCTAGGCAACGCGCTCGCCGCCAACGGAGAGGCGGCTGCCGCGCTGGTCGAACTCGAGCGCGCCGCGGCGCTCGACCCGCGCTCGACCATCATCGCCGACAACCAGGCGATCGCCCTGTTGATGCTCGGCCGCAACGACCAGGCACGCGCGGTCTGCAGGCAGGCGCTCGACCAGTTCGGGTGCATCGAGAATTCCACGTTCGCCGCACTGGTGTCCGGCGACTTGAAGGGAGCGCGCCCGCTCCTCGAGGCGCTGCCGGCGGCCGAGAACCCGAGTGCAACCGGGCAGGTGCAGGCGCTGCTCAGTGCGATGGAAGGGCACGGTGACCGGCATGCGCTGGCGGTCGCGATGGCCGCGCAGACGATGGGCAGCAACGTGCAGCCAGGCAGCGGCAATGTCTTCGAGGACCACATCCTGGCGGCGCTGATCGTGCTGCTTGGCGAGCCGGGGCTCGCGCTCGACTACATGGAACGCATCTCGACGGTGCCGGGCAACTCCGTGGACTGGGCGATCCGTTTTCCGGTCATGGACCCGCTGCGCTGCACGCCGCGCTTCCGCGCGCTGGTCGCGCAGCTGCGCACCACCGATCCGCGCGCACACTGCAGCCCCTGAACGGAGCCGGTTCCCACATCCCGCCTCGCCGCTTCGTTCGTTCCCAGGAGACAGTGCGGATCAGAACGAGTTGTCGGGTTTGGCGAGCACGGCAAGCTCCTCGGCCGTGGACGCGCGCCCGAGGACCGCATTTCGATGTGGAAACCGCCCGAAGCGCGCGATGACGTCGCGGTGTCGCCGAGCGAACTCGGTCCATCCGGCATCGCCGAGCGCAGCGGTGAGCGCCACCGCGCGATCCTGGTCGGCCAGGCTCTCGCTATGCTCGAAGGGCAGGTAGAGGAACAGGCGCTGCACGGGCCCGAAATGCTGGTCGAGGTGCGCGTCGACCGCCTCGCCGGCGATGCGCCGCGCTGCGGCGTCGGAATCGTAGGCGCGCGCGTCGCTGCGGAAGATCTGGCGGGAGAACTGGTCGAGCACCAGCACGGTGGCGAGCAGTTCGCGGGGCGTGGCGGGTGAGGGTGCCGGCACGCCGGCGGCGTCCATGGCCGGCATTGCCGCGCCGCTGGGCGGTTCGGATGCGCCGCCGTCGCAGCGCGCATGCACGCTGTCGTGCAGTGCGCCGAAGCGCTCGCGGATGCGCGCATCGAGCGCGGCGTCACCGTCCCACCAGTCGCGCGGCCCGAGCTCGGCGAACCAGAAGTCCAGTACCTGCGCCACCCAGGCTGGCTCGCCGGGCAGGGTGGGCGGAAGGAGAGGTTGGACGTGCGATTCGGTCACCTTCCTAGGATAGACCCGGGCTTGCCGGATGGCGATCCGGCGACGTGCGGGCTGGGGCAGATCAGGGAACCAGCCCCGTTCAGGATTTAGAAGAGGCTGCCCTGCGGCGACGGCGCGCGCGGGCGGATGAACTTCGATTCGTCCAGCTCCGGCAGGAAGCCATAGCCCAGCCGCTTGTGCGCCTTGGCGAAGCGCGCCTTGAGCAGCTGGGCGAACACGCCCTTGCCGCGCATGCGGTCGCCGAACGCGCTGTCGTAGTCCTTGCCCCCGTGCATCTGCTGCATCAGGCTCATGACGTGCGCGGCGCGCTCCGGATAGTGCAGCTCGAGCCATTCCCGCCACAGGCCCTTGAGTTCGTTGGGCAGGCGCAGCAGTACGTAGCCTGCGGCGCCGGCGCCGTGCTCGCGCGCGGCCTCGAGGATGTCCTCGAGCATGTGGTCGGTGACCATCGGGATGACCGGCGCAACCAGCACGCCGGTCGGTACGCCCGCATCGTGCAGCGCCTTGATCGCCTTCAGCCGCGTGTGCGGCGCGGCGGCGCGCGGCTCGAGCTTCGCCGACAGGTGGTTGTCGAGCGTGGTCACCGACAGGAAGACGTGCACCAGGTTGTCCCGCGCCATGTCGGCGAGCAGGTCGAGGTCGCGGGTGATCAGCGCGCCCTTGGTGACGATGTGCACGGGATGCCGCGCATCGCGCAGCACTTCGAGCAGCTGGCGGCTCAGGCCATGGTCGCGCTCGATCGGTTGCCAGCCGTCGGTGTTGATGCCCAGCGCGATCGGCGTCGGCACGTGGCTGGGTTTGGCAAGCTCGATCCTGAGGCGGTCGACGGCGTTGGTCTTGGCGAACAGCCTGGTTTCGAAATCCAGCCCGGGCGACAGGTCGAGGTAGGCGTGGCTGGGCCGCGCGAAGCAGTACACGCAGCCATGCTCGCAGCCTCGGTAGGGATTGATGCTCTGGTCGAAGCCGACATCGGGTGAGGCGTTGTGGCTGATGATGCTGCGCGCACGCTCCTCGGTGACCGTGGTGGCGATGCGCGGCGACGCGCCCGCGCCGGCCTCGCCAGCGCCACCCGGCTCGAGCGGGTCGCCGGAGCTGCGCGTGTCGTAGACCGAACCCCAGCCGTCGTCCTCGCCGATGTATTCGCGCTTCTCGAAGCGCCCCGCCGGGCGCGAGGCCGCGCCCCGGCCCTTGATCGGAGCCTGCGCCTTGCGGGGGTCGTCGCTGCGGGTCGGGGACATTGGACAAGGATAGACCTGGGGGGTCGCATCGGCCGCGAAAACAGCCGATGACGGCGCACCGCTGCCCATGCCGGGCCGCCAACCCCGCTCAGGAATGCCCGTGCCGGTGGTGGATGTCGGGATAGTGCTCGTGCGTGTGCGTCAGCGGTGCATGGGTGTGCTCGTGCGCATGCGGCTCGACGCCGTCCCAGCCGTCCGGGTGTGCGTGCTGGTGGTGCGCGTCGTGGACGTGTTCGTGCGCGTGGGTCATCGGCTCATGCGTGTGCTCGTGCGCGTGGTGCTCGGTCAGGTGCAGCCACACGCCCGCGGCCATCAGTGCGCTCGCGCCCCAGAAGGCGGGCGACGTCGGTTCGTGGAAGCCGAGCACCGCAATCGCCGCGCCCACGAAGGGCGCGGTCGAAAAATAGGCGCCGGTGCGCGCCGTGCCGAGCCCGCGCAGCGCCAGCACGAAGCAGGCCAGGCTGATGCCGTAGGACAGCAGGCCCAGGCCCATCGCGCTGCCGACCAGCAGGGGTGCCGGCAGTTGGCGGCCCAGCGCGAAGGCGATCGCCAGGTTCACCGCGCCCGCGACGAGGCCTTTGGTGCCGGCGATGAACAAAGCATCGCTGGCCGACACCTTGCGCGTGAGGTTGTTGTCCAGCGCCCAGCACAGGCAGGCGCCCGCAACCGCAAGTCCACCGAGCCCGAGCCCGTGCCCGCTGCCGCCGCCGATGCCCGCGCTGCGACCCGCAGGCAGGCCCAGCACCACGCCGCCCGCGACGATCAGCGCCATGCCGAGCACGATCCGGCGGTCCGCGTTTTCCTTGAACCAGACCCAGGCGAGCAGCGCGGTCAGCACGGCTTCGAGGTTAAGCAGCAGCGAGGCGCTGGACGCCGTGGTGGTCGCCAGCCCGAGCATCAGCAGGACTGGCGCGATCACGCCGCCGAAGGCGATCGCACCCGCCAGCCAGCGCCACTCGCCTGCGGGCAGGCGTGGCAGGCCCAGGCCGCGGTCGCGAACCGCGCGGATCACCGTCAGGCCCAGTCCGCTGCCCAGGTAAAGCAGGCCCGCGAGCAGGACGGGGTCCATGCTGCCGACCAGCAGCTTGGCGAACGGCGTACTGGCCCCGAACAGAAGTGCTGCGGCTAGCGCAAACAGGACGGGCGCCTTGATGGCTGCGTTCACGGGCGAGTTCACGGGCGAGTTCACGGGCAGGGTCCGGGCATGACTATCGTCACGGTAGCGCACTTCGCGGTTGAACCCGGGGGATGCCCTACCGTACCCTTGTCCGATGGATCGCCTGCGCAAAAACCTGAACCTGCTCCTGCACGCCAGCCTGATGGCGCTGCTGGTGCTGGGCATGGTGTTGCGCCCGGTGTTGGATGTGTCCGCGGAAATCCACCTCGCCGAGCACGCGATCCAGTTCCACGCCAAGGGCATGGTGGCCGACGCCAACTCGCCCGCCTGCATCGCCGATGCCCGCGTGGACAAGGCCCACGGCCTGGTCCACCAGGACGGCTCGAGCTTCGTCTGCGCCGACCTGGTGCAGCCGCTGGACCTGCCCCTGGCCGTGTTCGGACCGGTGTTGGCCCGCGAGCCGGCCCTGATGCGCGTGCCCGCGCATCATCCCGCCACGCCGTTCCGACCACCCATCGCCTGATCGTGCGGGCCCGTCCGGGCCTGCCCCCGCGCTGACGCCTGCCTGCCGCCGCGACGCCCTGCGTGCCGTGCCTGCTGCGTTTGCCGAGTTTGCTGCGTCTCGCGCAGCCATCCCAATAATCGATCCGCTGCGGCGGTTGCCATGACCACGCCATGTCGTGTCCGCCCGTCGGAACACGCTGGCCACAGGAGATTCCCGTGACAAAGACCACCCTCGCACTCGCCCTGGGCCTCGCCCTGGGCAGCGCGGCCCACGCGGCCAATGCGGCCGCACCGACGGCTCCACCTTCGCTGGGCGCGCTCGCCGCGCGCCTGCAGGCGCTGGAAGCCGACGCGGATGCGCAACGCAAGCGCACTGCCGAGGTCCAGGCGGAACTGGACCAGGCGCGCGCGGAGATCGCGCAATTGAAGTCGCAGCGCGCAGGCACCGCCAGCGCGACGCCCGCCGCCGCGCCGGCCGCGAATCCCGAAGATGCCGTCGCCGCCAATCCGGAGGACGCCGTCGCGGCTCCGGCCAGCGCAGCGGCGGGAGCAGACAGCGGCACCGCGGCCGAAAACGCCGTGGCCAGCAATGACGGCGGTGGCGACAGTTCCAACCCGACGGCCTTCAACCCGGCCATCAGCATCATCCTCAACGGCAGCTACACCGCCCATTCGCTGGATCCGAAGAATTACCAGCGCAGCGGCTTCCCGATCATCGGCGATGGCGGGCCCGCGGCGAAGGGGTTCTCCTTGGGCGAGAGCGAAGTCAGCATGGCTGCCAACATCGACGAGAAGTTCTACGGCCAGCTGACAACTTCGATCCACAGCGACGACACCGGCGACCATCTCGGCGTCGAGGAAGCCTTCGTCGACACGACCGCGCTGCCCAACGGATTCAGCATGCGCATGGGCCGCTTCTTCTCCAATGTCGGCTACCTCAACAGCCACCACGCGCATACCGACAAGTTCTTCGACCGGCCGCTGCCCTACCAGGCCTTCCTGGGCAACCAGTACGGCGACGACGGCGTGCAACTGCGCTGGGTCGCGCCCACCGCGCTGTTCGTCGAGCTTGGCGGCGAGATTTTCCGCGGCAGCGCCTTTCCCGCGGGCGACGCCGGCCATGCGGGCGCCGGCGTGAAGACGCTGTTCGGCCACGTCGGCGGCGACATCGGCACGGAGTCGTCCTGGCTTGCGGGCTTGAGCGTGCTGCAGTCGCACTCCGAGGGCGCCGAGGATGGCTTCGTCGGCGACGGGCGCCTGTATATCGCCGACGGCACCTGGAAGTGGGCGCCGCAGGGCAACTTCAAGGATGGCGGCGTGACCGTGCGCGGCGAGTACTTCGCCGACCATCGCGACGGCGCCTATGTCGATCCCATCGACAGCGAGAACACCTCGCCCTGGAAAGGCATGCGCCGCGGTGCGTATGTCGAGGGCGTGTACCGGATCAACCGGCAGTGGGAGGCGGGGCTGCGTTTCGACAAGTTGTGGTCGGGCAGTCTCGCCGGTCCATACAGCAGCACGTTCGATCCCACCCGGGAAAGCATCGCGGCGACCTGGATGAACAGCGAGTTTTCGCTGTTCCGGCTGCAGCTCAGCCACGACCGTCCGAACCCGGACGACACCGACAACGCGCTGACCCTGCAGTACCAGGTCAGCCTCGGCGCCCACGGCGCCCACAAATTCTGAGGAGTCCGACCATGAACCGTCTACTGATTGCAGGTGCGTTGCTGCTGGGCCTGGCCGCCAATACGGCGCAGGCAAAAATGAATGTCTTTACCTGCGAACCCGAATGGGGCTCGCTGCTCAACGAGTTGGCCGGCGACAAGATCGATGTCACCGTCGGCACCTCGGCGCTGCAGGACGTGCACCAGATCGAGGCGAAGCCGAGCCTGATCGCCAAGGTGCGCGCCGCCAACCTGGTGGTGTGCACCGGCGCGGAGCTTGAGATCGGCTGGCTGCCGCAACTGCTCAAGCAGTCCGGCAACCAGGCCGTGGCCAGCGGACCCGGCTCGTTCAGCGCCGCCAGCCAGGTGATCACGCTCGACAAGCCGGCGAAGTTCGACCGAGCGGCCGGTGACGTGCATCCGGAAGGCAATCCGCACATCCAGATGGATCCCTACCGCGTGCTGGTGATCGCCAAGGCGCTCGATGCGCGCCTGGTGCAACTGGATCCGGCCAACGCGGCGGTATATCAGTCGCGCCTGGCCGACTTCACCACGCGCTGGCGCGCGGCGATCGTGCGCTGGCAGGCCAAGGCGGCGCCGCTGAAGGGCCGCAACGTGATCGTGCAGCACGTGAGCTGGGTGTACTTGAACAAGTGGCTGGGCCTGAACCAGATCGGTGAGCTCGAGCCACGGCCGGGCGTGCCGCCGACCAGCAGCCACCTGTCCGGCCTGATCGCGACCGCGAAGGGTGGCCATACCCTGGCCATCATCCGTGCCGCCTACCAGGACTCGAAGCCTAGCGACTGGCTCTCTTCGCGCACGGGCGTGCCGGCGGTGTCGCTGCCGCTGACGGTGGGTGGCGATGCGCAGTCCAAGGACCTGTTCGGATTGTTCGACTCCACGATCGACAAGCTGCTCGCGGCGGCGAAGGCCGCGCCATGAACCTCGCGGGCATGAACCTGGACGGCCTCGACATCAGCATCCTGGGGCCCGCCTGCCTGGCGGGTTTCATCGTGCTGGCCACGCACGTGCCGCTGGGGCGGCAGGTGCTGGAGCGCGGGATCATCTTCATCGACCTGGCGATCGCGCAGATCGCCGCACTGGGTGTGATTGCCGCCGGCTTCTTCGGCGTGGACGAGCACGGACTCGGCGTGCAGGTGGCCGCCGCCGCGGCCGCGCTGCTGGGTGCGGGACTGCTGGCGTGGACGGACAGGAAGTGGCCGCAGTTCCAGGAACCGCTGATCGGCACGCTGTTCGTGCTGGCGGCGACCGGCGGCCTGTTGCTGCTGGCCAACAATCCGCAGGGCGGCGAGCACCTCAAGGACCTTCTGGTCGGGCAGATCCTGTGGGTGAGCCTGCCGCAGCTGGTTCCGGCGGCGGTGCTGTCGGCCGTGCTGCTGGTGGTGATCTGGCTGCGTCGTGCGTCGCTGAAGGGCCTGCTGTTCTATGCCGTATTCGCCGCGGCGATCACCGCGTCGGTGCAGCTGGTCGGCGTGTACCTGGTGTTCGCCAGCCTGATCGTGCCTGCGCTGGCTACCGTCGGCATGAGCGGAAAGCGCAAGCTGGCGACGGCCTATGCGATCGGCGGCGCGGGCTATGTGCTCGGGCTGGCGCTGTCGGCGGTATTCGACTTGCCAAGTGGTGCGCTGATCGTCTGGACGCTGGCTGCCTGCGCGCTCGCGGCGCAGCCGCTGCGCATGCTGCACCGCGCCGCGACCGGAAATGGCCGCACGGAGGACTCGCGCGCGGCGGCCTGACGCGGCGCGGCTGCCGCGCCTATTCGACGGCGCGGACGAACAAGGCGCGCGCCGCGCCGAGCTGGCGCTCTTCGACGTCGAAATATTGCGGGTGCTGGCGGAACAGGTCGCTGAGCTTCTTGCAACCGTACAGGCGCGGGTCGAAGTCGGGGCTGACTTTGTTGACATAGTTGCCGACCGAGCCGAGGTTGGCCCACTTGGTGTCGTCGGAGGCCTGCTCGATGGCTTTGCGCAGCAGGCCGAGCGGCAGCCGGGGCATGGTCGCCGTGACGGCGGGAGCCTCCGCATTGCCGATTGGAGGTGCCGGCGCGGTTGCCGGCGCGGGAGCGACCCTGGCGCGCTTCGGCGTGGCGGCGTCGGCCGATTTCGTGACTGCCTTCGCGCGCCGTGCAGGAGCTGCGGCGCTGGGCATGGGTGTCGGCGTTGGTGGCGAGAGTGGCCGCAGGACTTTGGTCTGGATGAACTTGTCGCAGGCCTGGCGGAACGCGGCCGGCGTCTTCTCCTCGCCAAACCCGTACACCACCAGTCCTTCCTCGCGCAGTCGTTGCGCCAGGCGGGTGAAGTCACTGTCGCTGGTGACCAGGCAGAACCCGTCGAAGCGCCGCGTGTACATCAGGTCCATTGCATCGATGATGAGCGAGCTGTCGGTGGCGTTCTTGCCGCTGGTGTAGGCGAACTGCTGCACCGGCTGGATCGAGTGTTCCAGCAGCGTCTGTTTCCAGGCCTGCAGGCGGTTGGAGGTGAAGTCGCCGTAGATGCGCTTGACGCTGGCCAGGCCGTATTTTGCGACCTCCGCCAGCAGGCCCTCGATCACCGAGGCCTGGGCATTGTCGGCATCGATCAGCACGGCGAGGCGATGCTGGCCCTCGTCGATGCTGCCCGGGCCGCCGCCGTTTCCTGCCTGCCCACGCGGGTTGCCTGCCATGCGCTGCCTCCGGGGATGCCGAACCGCTGACAGAGTGCCAGAATCGCGCCAGGCCGGCGCATTCCGCGCCCTGGTCGCCAGCAGGGGGCGCTGCGTGGACAGCCGGGCGGACGCATGGGCTTCGCACTGACACTCGCGCTGGTCTTCGCCGTCGGTTTCGCCGCGCACCGGGCTTCGTTGTGCACGGTGCGCGCCGTCGCCGAATTCCTCGACGACGGTACGGCGCACATGCTTGCCAGTTTCCTGAAGGCGGCGACGTGGACGGCGTTGGTCAGCGGCGCGCTGCTGTTCTCCATGCACGGCATGCTGTATCCGGCCACGCAGCGCGCGCCCTACTGGCTGGCCCTGGTCGGCGGACTGGTGTTCGGCGTCGGCGCCGGGCTCAACGGCGGCTGTTCGCTGTCCACGATCCAGCGCCTGGCCGATGGCGAGCTGGCGATGCTGGGGACTTTGCTGGCTTTCGTCGCGGGCGTGCTCGCCTGGCTGCTGTGGGTCGAACCCGCCGCGGGCATGGCGACCCGCGCCTTGCCGTTCGAACTCGTGCCGGCGAACGCCTGGGCGCCGTGGGTGCTGGCGGCGCTGGCGCTGTGGGGCGCGCGGGAATTGCTGGGGCTGTGGCGCGCGCGCCGCGCTGCGGAGGGCAGGCTGTTTGAGTCGGTCTTGCGCGAGCGCTGGTCGCTGTCGGCGGGCGCCCTGGTGTTGGGCGTGTCGGGCGGCATCCTCTACACCTTGCAAGGGGCCTGGACTTACACCAATTTCCTGCGCGCCGAAGCGAGTGCCTGGGTCGGCCACGCGATGTCGCCGGGTGGCCTGCGGTGGTTGTTCCTGGCCGCATTGCTGCTGGGAATGGTCGTCTCATCCCTGCAACGTCGCGCATTCTCCCTACGTCGCCCCTCCGGCGGCGGGCTGGCGCGCGCGCTCGGCGGCGGCGCCCTGATGGGGCTGGGGGCGGCCATCCTGCCGGGCGGCAACGACACGCTGGTGCTGATCGCGATCCCCACGCTCGCGCCGAGTGCGCTCGGCGTCTATCTCGGCGTGCTGCTGGGCGTTGCGGCGTCGCTGCTCGCGCTAAGATTCCTCCACAGGCCCGGCGCCTGAGAGTCTGGGTCACAGATCGGGGCCGGTTCCTATTCATGTTTGTGAGAGAACCGGCCCCGTTCAGGATTTTTGATGGCGCGTGACGCACGGTACGACCCCTTGTTCGAGCCGATCCGCATCGGGCCGGTGACGGCGAAGAACCGTTTTTTCCAGGTGCCGCATTGCAACGGCATGGGCCACGCCATGCCGCAGGCGCATGCGGCCATGCGCGAGATGAAGGCGCAGGGCGGCTGGGCGGTGGTGTCCACCGAGGAATGCGAGATCCATCCGAGCGGCGATGTCTCGCCCTATGTCGAGGCGCGGCTTTGGGACGACCACGACATCCCCGCGCTGCAGCTGATGTGCGAGAAAGTGCATGCCCATGGCGCGCTGGCGGCGGTCGAGCTGACCCACAACGGGCCGACCGCGTCCAACCTGTATTCGCGCGACGTGTTGCTGGCGCCGTCGCACCAGCCTAGCAAGTACGGCTATCCGAACCAGGCGCGGGCAATGACCCTGGCCGACATCGCCGACTACCGGCGCTGGCATCGCGCCGCGGCCTTGCGCGCCAAGCGGGCGGGCTTCGACATCGTCTACGTGTACGCCGCGCATGACCTGAGCCTGGCGATGCACTTCCTGCAGCGCCGGCGCAACCAGCGCAGCGACCAGTACGGCGGCTCGCTCGAAAACCGCCTGCGCCTACTGCGCGAGGTGCTGGAAGACACCAGGGACGCGGTCGGCGACACCTGCGCGGTGGCCCTGCGCTTCGCCACCGAGGAACTGCTCGGTGCCGGCGGCGTCGAGCGCGCCGAGGCGCAGGACATCGTCAGCGCGCTGGCCGAGCTGCCGGACCTGTGGGACGTGAATGTCGCGGCCTGGTACAACGATTCAGTGCCGTCGCGCTTCGCGAAGGAGGGCGCCCAGGAACCGTTCGTGGATTTCGTCAAGCGCACCACGACCAAGCCCGTGGTCGGCGTGGGCCGCTTCACCTCGCCGGACACCATGCTGTCGCAGCTACGGCGCGGCGTGCTCGACATCATCGGCGCGGCGCGGCCATCGATCGCCGACCCCTTCCTGCCCTGGAAGATCGAGCACGGCCGGGCCGACGACATCCGCGAATGCATTGGCTGCAACATCTGCGTCACCGGCGACATGACCATCACCCCGATTCGCTGCACCCAGAACCCGACCATGGGCGAGGAGTGGCGCAAGGACTGGCATCCCGAACGCATCGCGCCGAAGCAATCCCAAGCGCGCGTGCTGGTGGTCGGTGGCGGCCCCGCGGGACTGGAGGCGGCGCGCGCCCTGGGCCAGCGCGGCTACGAAGTCCACCTGGCCGAGGCGCGCAAGGAACTGGGCGGTCGCGTCACCCGCGAGGCGCGGCTGCCGGGGCTGGCGGAGTGGGCGCGGGTGCGCGACTGGCGCCTGCAGCAGATCGGCAAGCTGCAGAACGTGTCCGTGTATCCCGACAACCTGCTGGGCGCCGACGACGTGCTCGGCTTCGGCGCCGAGCACGTGGTGCTGGCCACGGGCTCGCACTGGCGCCGCGATGGCTATGGCCGCAGCAATTTCTTCCCCAGCGACGCGCTTGCCGCCAATCCCTGCGTGTTCACGCCGGACGACGTGATGGACGGCCGCTTCGCCGCGATGGCGCCGGCCGGCCCGGTGGTGCTGTTCGACGACGACGGCTTCTACCTGACCAGCGTGCTGGCCGAGAAGCTGCGCAGCGAGGGCCGCGAGGCGCTATACCTGACGGCCGACGACACCATCGCGCCCTGGAGCGCGAATACGCTGGACTACCGGCACATCCAGCACCGCCTGCATGCGGTGGGCGTGGTGCAACTCACCCAGCACAACATCATCGGCTTCGAGGACGGATTGCTGAGCATCGAGCACAGCTGGTCGGGCAAGCTGCGCGAACTCGAATGCGCGGCGCTGGTGCTGGTCACCGCGCGGCTGCCGAACGAGGCGCTGCTGCTGGCGCTGCGCGCGCGCCAGGACGAATGGGCCGACGCGGGCCTGCGCAGCGTGCGGGCGATCGGCGATGCCGACGCCCCCGGCCTGATCGCGCACGCGGTGTACGCAGGCCACCGCTATGCGCGCGAACTCGATGCGCCGCCGATCGGCGACGCCGTCCCGTTCCGCAGGCACCTGCACACGCAAACCACCTGATTCCTCGCGGAGCCGGCGGCCGACCGGGTCAGTGCTTGCGGTCGCCGCGATCGCCCTGGCCGGCTTTCACCGTCGTCTTGGCCTGCTTGCGAACGTCCTGCGACAGCGAGCGGCCGAGGTCATCGCTCTCGCTGAAGCGTCCCTTTGCGTCGCGCCGCACCAGGCGCTTGTCGCCATTGGGCGCGATCAGCTCGCGGTCGTTCCGGCTGCCGGTGTTGGTCGCCATCGTTGCATCCTCCGATCGGGTGGTCGCGAGTCGCTGTACGAATCGCCGTGCCCCATCGTCGTGCCCCGGCGATGAATTGCCGCTGATCGGCCAGATCGCGCTTCAGCTGCGATTGCACGCCGCGTCGCCCGCCTGCGTTCCGGCGGACAGTCGCTCGACCAACCCGCTCCAGCGCTGCGCCCGCCGGCCGATGGCCTCGCGCAGGGCCTGTTCGCTGGCCCACAGCCGCAGCTCGCGCCGGCAACGCGTCAGGCCGGTGTAGAGCAACTCGCGCGAGAGCACGCGCGCGCCGCGTTCAGGCAAGGCCAGGAAGACCGCATCGAACTCGGATCCCTGCGACTTGTGCACGGTCAGCGCGAACGCCGGCTCATGCGCCGGCAGGGCGGCAGGCAACCAGGCGCGCGGGCCACTGTCGCTGTCAAACCAGACACGAGGCTCGCCCTGTTCGTCGGGCCAGACGATGCCGATGTCGCCATTGAACAGTTGCTGGCGATAGCTGTTTTCCGTGACCAGCACCAGGCGCCCCTGGAACAGCCCCTCGCCGCCACGCAGCGGATCGAGCGCGCGACCCAGCGCCGCGTTGAGGGTGATGCTGCCGGCCGCGCCCTCGCGCACCGCGCAGAGCACGCGGTAGCTGCGACAGGCGTCGAGCGCGCTGGCGACGTCGGGCCGCCCGGCGATCGCGCGGTAATGAGGCAAGGCATGGGCGAGCACGGCATCGTGCAGGGCGCGGTCGCTGGCGTGGTGCCAATCCGCGCCGCGGAAACGGCCTGCCTCCAGCCCGTGCAGCACCGCCTCGGCGTCGCCCTGGCGGACCAGTTCGGCCAGCTCGGCCACGTCGATGTCGGCCGCCTGGCGATGGCTGGTGCGCAGGTGACGGCGATGCGCGGCCAGCGGCGCGCCGGGCAATTCGCTCGCCTCGCACAGCGCGGCCAGCACGTCCCCGGTCTCCACCGAGGGCAACTGGTCACGGTCGCCAACCAGCACCAGTGTCGCCGCGGCGGGCACCGCCTCGGCCAGCTTCGCCATCAGGGGCAGGTCCACCATCGAGGCTTCATCTACGACCACCAGGTCGGCGGGCAGCGGATTGTCGCGGTCGTGCCGGAAGCCGCCGTCGCGTCCCCAGCCGAGCAGGCGGTGCAGGGTGCTGGCTTCGGTCGGCAGCAGGGCGGCGACGGCGGCGTCCACCTGGCCGTCGCGCACCAGCATGGCCAGCGACTCGCGCACCGCTTCGGACAGGCGCGAGGCCGCCTTGCCGGTGGGCGCGGCGAGCAGGATGCGCGGCGTGCGGCCGGCGCGCCGTGCGAAGTCCACCAGCAGCTGCGCGACCTGCGTGGTCTTGCCCGTGCCCGGGCCGCCGGTGACCAGGCGCAGGTGCTGCGCCCCGGTTGCCGCCACGATGTCGACGCCCACCGCCGCGTCGCCCCCCGCTGCGTCGCCGGCGACGCGTGCGAGCAGGGCGCTGGCAAGGCGACACTCGTAGTTCCAGTAGCGACGCAGCGACAGGGCCTCGCCCTCCAGGACCAGGATGCAATCGGCCTCGGGCGCGCCTGCGGATCCGATCGCAGCGCCCGCAGCACCGCGCACGCACACCCACGGCGACGCGGCGAGCACCGCCAGCCAGTCCTCGAGCGGCGGCAGTCCCGGGGGCTCGCGCTCGGCATCGATCTCGGCGAACAACTCGGCGGTCCGCGACAGCGGCAGCCTACTGTGTCCATGCGCCAGCGCGCGGCTGGCGAGCGCGGCGGCAGACTGCACCCAGTCCGGGGTCTCGTCGCGGGCATGGCGCATGCTCGCGCCCAGCGCGTAGTCCACGTTGCGCACCCAGCCGGCGTGGAACAGGGCCATGAGCAGGCTCATGCCGGGCCACCGAGCAGGGCGTCGAGCGCAGTCACCAGCGTGGTCGGCAGGGTGAGCGCGTGGATGCCGGGCTGCGCCGGATCGTCGCGGTCCAGGCCGCGGCAGAACAGGTAGCGCACGCCACCCAGGTGCGTGCCAGGGTGGTAATTGGCGCCAAGGCGGAAGCGCAGCCAGCGATGCAGGGCCAGCGAATACAGGATGTACTGCAGGTCGTACTCGCCCTCGCGGATGGCGCGTGGCAAGGCGCTGGCCGCGTAGTCGGCGAGCTGGTTGGACTTGTAGTCGAGCACGTAATAGCGGCCGCCGGCTTCGTACACCAGGTCGATCGAGCCGGTCAGCAGGCCTTCCATCCGCCGGCGCAGGCCAAAGCCCTGGCGCGCATCCACGATGCCGTGCGCATGCAGCAGGGCCAGCAGGGCATCCACCTGCACCGGCGCCAGCGCCAGGTGGAATTCCATTTCCGCCAGGCGCGAGGCCGCGGGCAGCTGGGCCAGGCGCGTGCCTTCAGGCATCGCCGTATTGAGCGTCTCGCCGACCAGTTGCGACAGCGTCGCGACCCCGTCCACGCGATCGGCGTCGCTGTCGAAGCCATGCGCCGCCAGCGCATCCGCGATCACTTCGAACTGGCCGGTCGGCGGCGCCGCGCCCCGCCAGTCCGTCCAGGCCGCCGGGGCCACGTGTTCCAGCGCCTGGTGCAGGGCATTGCCGAAGCGCGGCCCCGCGTAGCGCGAGCGCTCGAGCGGCGGCGTGTTGTCGATCTCGTCGTCGGCCGGCGCCGGCGCGGCGTCCACCACGCCGTCCTCTCGGGCCAGTTGCGAGAAGCTGTATACCCACCAGTCGCGATCGAACTCGCGGCGCGCGCTGCGCGCACCCGCAAGGGCGGGCGCATCGATGAAGCGCAAGCGCGGCAGCGTGCGCAGCGCGTCGTCGCCCGCCACCGCGGCGATCGCGATGGCATTGGGGGCGCGAGCCTGCCACTCCAGCAGGCGGCCGCGCGTTTGCGCCGCATCGAAGCGGGCAAGTTTCGGCATGTCGCCGGCTGCCTCGCCGGCCCCTTCGGGCCGATGCAGCAACCAGCCCAACGCGCTGTCACATGCGTTCTTCACCGCGCCCCAGCCGATCCAGGTGCACAGCCGCGCACGGGTCAGGCCGACGTACAACAGGCGGATGTCCTGCGCGCGTTCCTCGCGGGCGTCTTCCTTGCAAGCCGTGTCGTCCTTCGCAGGCCACAGCGTCGCCGCGCGCTGCGTACCCAGGTGGGAGCGCGCCGTGGCGGGCCGCGAGGGGTTCACGTGCTTGCCGCTGGTGGCCGCGTAGGGCAGGAACACCAGGTCCAGGGTCAGGCCCTTGCTCACGTGCAGGGTCATCAGCCGGACCCGGGCGCCATCGGACTCCAGGCGCGGCAGTTCGGTGTCGTTGCGGTCGTCGGCGTCGGCGATGCGCTGTTCCAGGTCGGCCAGCAGGCCGGCCAGCCCGGGCGGGCGGCCTTCGCCCGATTGCAGGTCCTCGGCCAGTTGCAGGTAGTTGCTCAGGCGCCGCTCGCCATCGGGCCAGCCCAGCAGGCGCGGCGCCTGCTCCGCGCAGATACCGTCGAGAAGGGCCATCGGCCCGTGCCGGCGCGCGCGCTCCTGCCAGTGCTCGAGCCGGTCCTGCCAGAGGCGATGCGCGGCGAGGTCGCGATCGAACCCGGCGATCCCGAGCGCATCCAGGCCGAACAGGGGCGTGGCCAGGGCGGCGCGCAGGCGGCCGTCGTCGGACGGCGCCAGCAAGGCCTCGAGCAGCCAGCACACATGGCGCGCCTCGTCGGTGCGGTACAGGCTGCTGCGGCCCGCGGCGACGCTCGGGATGCCGAGCGCGGCGAGCGCGCGCTGCATGGTGTTGGCGTCGCTGTTCTTCGGCACCAGCACGCTGATGTCGCCCGGCGCGACGGCGCGCTCGACGCCATGGCGGTCCAGCAGGCGTGCGCGTCCCGCCTGGCCGGCCGCCAGCAGCGCGTGGATCGCCGACACGCAGGCGATGGTGGCGCGCTCGCGGGCGCGGTCGATGCCGGTGTCGGCGGCATCTTCCTCGATCGGCATCAGCACCAGGCCGGGCGCGTCCTGTCCATCGATGCGCAGGGCATCGTCGTTGCAACTGCCGCCGGCCTGCACCGATTCGAAGGCGATGCCCGGTTGGTCGAAGGCGCCGCGGCCACGCAGGGTGAACAGCGCCTCGACCGCCGCCAGCGCGCGCGGCCGCGATCGGAAGTTGCGGCGCAGGGCGTGGGTTGCGTCGGCCGCGGCATGCGCATCGAGGTAGGTGGCGACATCGCCGCCGCGGAAGCGGTAGATGGCCTGCTTGGGATCGCCAATCAGGAACAGGGCGCGCGGCGAGTCGCCATCGGCGGCCGCGGGCCGGGCGAACAGGCGGCGGAAGATCGCCCATTGGCGCGGATCGGTGTCCTGGAATTCGTCCACCAGGGCAATCGCGTACTGGCGTTGCAGGGCGGCGGCGAAGGTATCGCCGCCGTTGCCGGCCAGAGCGGCCGCCACGCCGCGGATCATGTCGTCGAAGCCAATTTCACCGCGCGCCGACTTCAGTTCGGCCATGCGGGCGATGGCGAAGTCGCGGGCATCGTGCACCATGGCCACCCGCCTGGCCTGCACGGCGGCCTTCCGCGCGGCACAGGCCAGCGCCCAAGCCTCGATCGCGACGAACAGCGGCGATTCCGGAACCAGCGCCTCCTTGTTCTTGTTGGCGCGAAACAGCAGGTTGCTGCGGCTGAAGACGGCGACCTTGTCGTCGTCGCCGCCGGGATCGCAGTCGGCGTGGTCCTGCCAGCGGTGCAGGGCGGCCCAGGCCTTGTCGATGATCGCGTCGCTGATCGAGGTGGCGCTGAGCACCTTGTCGGCGCGCGCCTGGCGCAGCTTGCCGAACGCGGCCTCGCCGTCGGCGGCGAATGCGTCGGCCAGGGCAAGGCGCGTCGTGCGCAATGCGCCGCGCAGGGCGTCGCGTGCGGCGTCGTCGCCTGCCCCGGGGCGCGGCGGCAGCAGGACGTCCCAACCCATGGCATCGCGCAGGAAGCCGGCCAGCTGCTCCGGCGAACTCCAGATCGACAGCAGCGCCTCGGCGTCGGCCTGCTCGCGCGAGCGCGCCCGCCAGAATTCCAGCGCCACTTCCTGGCGTAGCGCAGTTTCGTTGAGCAGCACCTCGCGCACGGCCAGCGGTTGGCCGGCGTCGAGCGCGTGCTCGGCCAGCGCGCGCTGGCAGAACCCGTGGATGGTGTGGATGGGCGCCAGGTCCATCTGCTCGGCGGCGCGGCGCAGGCGCGCGAGCAGGACCGGCAGTCCCTCGCGCGCCAGCGCGGCGGACAGCAGGCGCTTGGCCAGCGACATGCGGGCGTGGTCGGCCGCGTCGGCCTGCAGCGCGCGGGCCAGATCGGGCGACTGCAGCAGCTCGAGTGCATCGAGCAGGCGGCTGCGCAGTTGCTCGCGCAGGTCCTTGGTTGCTGCCTCGGTGAAAGTCACCGCAAGCAGTCGCGACACCGGCAAGTCGCATTCGATCACCAGGCGCGCGTACAGCGTGGCGACGGCAAAGGTCTTGCCGGTGCCGGCGCTGGCCTCGATCAGCTGCACGCCGGCGATCGGCAGGGTGAGCGCGAGGTCGAGGTCGGGGTCGGGGTCAGTCATCGCCGTCTCCGGCCGCGTCGGACGCGTCGGCATCGGACGCGGACTGCGGTACGCCCGGCAGGCCCGAGAAGATCGCGTCGGCCAGCGCGGATAGCTGCCCGGTCTGCGCCGCCACCTCGAAGGGCATGGCGCCGCGCAGGGCGATGCGCACGGCCGCGTCGCCGCCCTCGCCGTGCTCGCCCAGCCAGGACGCGCGCCCGGCGCGCTCGGCGGCGCCAGCATCGCCGTCGCGGGCCTTGCTCCACAGCGCAAACCCGGCCTTGGGCATGAAGGGCAGCGCTTCCAGGCGGGCACGGGCGGCGAGCGCCAGCAGGGACTCGAGCTTGGCCCGGGCCGGCGCCTCGGCCATCGGCGCCAGCGTGGATGGCGGTGCCGGCTTGCGCTTGCCATCGGCCACCACGAAGCGCTCGACCGGCGCGGTCTCGCCCAACGCCGACCAGACCAGGGCATCCACGCCCAATCCGATCAGGCTGCGGCCATGCGCCTTGCTGGCGCTGAACTGGCGCAGGCCGCCGGCATGCACGCGCGGCAGCACGCCGGCGAGCCGGAAGGCGCCAAGCTCGAGCAGGTAGGGACGCGCCTGCAGTGCGCTGCCGCCAGGTTCGCGCCAGGCCGCCAGCGCCGGTGCGATGCGCTGCAGGGACTGGCGCAGCGCGTCCTGCCCGGCCGCGCCCGGCGCGATGCGGCCTTCGGCCAGCAGGCGCGTGGCCAGGTCGGCGCGCGTGGCCGCGCCATCGTCCGCGCGCGCCAGACCCAGGTCGAACACGCGGCTGTCGAGTTGCCATCGCGCCAGGCCGTCATTGCCGTCGAAGGGTTCGTCTTCGGGCGGGAGTTCGTCCGGATCGGGCGTGCGCAGGCCCAGGCGCGCGACCAGGAACTCGCGCGGTGGGTGGGCCAGCGCCCGCACCAGCTGCTCGCGCGTCCACTCGACCGGCGCCTCTAGCGCGGGCGCGTCGAGCCGCTCGGCGAATGGCGCGGCGGGCTGGCGCTCGCCCGCCGCGGCGGCGGCGGCGCGGCTCCAGCCGGATTGGTAGCTGAAGCGGCGCGCGTCGGCGCCGTGTCCCGCATCGCCGCCCAGTGCGGCCGGCGAGAACGGTTGCAGCGGATGCATCACGGTGAGCCCGGCGCGCGCCGTCGTGGCGTCCTGGAAATACTTCGCCGCCACGTCGAGCAGTTCCGACACCACCACCGAGGGCGGCAGGCTGTCGCCGCTGCGCGGATCCTGGCCCAGGTAGCTGAGGTAGAAGACATCGGTGGCGGCGGAGAACAACTGCAGGAACAGGGCGCGGTCATCGTCGCGTACCGAGCGGTCGCCGAGCTGGCGCTGCGGGCCGCCAAGCGCCTGGGCGATGCGGTTCAGGCCGCCGGGTGGATCGCGGCGCGGGAATTGTCCATCGCTCATGCCGAGCAGGCAGATCACCCGGAACGGCACCAGGCGCATCGGCACCATCTTGCCGAAGGTGACGCCACCGGTGAGCAGGGGCTGGCGCGCGCCGTCGTCGCCCAGCGCGGCGTCGAACCAGTCGCGCACGACGGACGCGGGCACCGGCGTGTCCACGTCGGCCTTCGCGGCCTGCTCGCCGAAGGCCTGCACCAGGGTGCGCAGTTGCTCGAGCGCGCGGCGGTCGCCGGCATCGCCCTGCCCGGGTCGCGGCGCCGCATCGGCGAACAGCGATTCGATGACTTGCAGCAGGGCCTGCTGCCAATCGGCCGGCGCACGCGGCGCCGCCAGCTCGCGCTGGGCGCGGGCGAGCGCACGCAGGGCCTGCAGCACGCGATCGAGCGTGGCGATGGCGCCACCTTCGAGCAGGGGCAGGGGCGCGACGCCCGCGATGTCGTCGTCGCTGCCGCTGGCGTATCCCAGCAACAGCCGGTCGATCGCCCAGGCCCAGCTGAAAGCCCGCTCGGCGGGCGCGCCGAGACTGGCGCGATGCGCGTCATCCAGGCCCCAGCGCGCGCCGGCCGCCTGCAGCCAGCCGGCGGCAGCATCGAGATCATCGGGCGCCAGGTCGAAACGTTCGGCGATGGCGCCCACCGACAGCAGGGCGAGCACTTCATTGAGTCCAAAGCGCGCCGTGGGCAGCGCCAGTGCCTGCATGAAGGCCTGCGCCACCGGCTGCGTGGCCAGAGCACTGCCATCGCCGATGGCGAAGGGGATGCCCTGGCGCGGGCCGGCCTCGCCGCCGAACACCGCCTGCACGAAGGGCGCGTAGGCATCGATGTCGGGCGTGAGCACGGCGATGTCGCGCGGCTGCAGGCCCGGGTCGGCTTCCAGCAGTGCGCGCAGCTGGTCGTGCAGCACCTGCACTTCGCGCAGGCGGGTGTGGCAGTTGTGCACCTGCAACGACGCGTCGGCGCGGCCCTGCGCCGCGAACGAAGGCAGGGCGTGCTCGCCGCCGGTGCTGGCAACGGGTGCCGGGCGGCGGTCGAGGAGGTCGCGTTGCAGGCGATGCAGCAGGCCGGTGCGCAGTGCGGGATCGGGGCCTTCGTATACCGGCTTGTCGAAATCCGGATGCACGACGTCGTAGGAGAACAAGGTGCGCACGAAATCGCGGCCGGCGGCGCCGTTGGCGCGCAGCAGCGGGTTCTCGGCGTCGGCGAACAGCGCCTCCGGTGCATCGCGCAGCGCCTCGCGCGCCGTGCGCAGGTCGCCCCACCAACCGCGCACCGGCGACAGGAAATAGAAATGCAGGGTGCCGGCGCGGGCCGCGCTGGCGATCACCCGCAGCACGTCGGGCGACACGTTCTGCGTGGCGAAGGCGAACACGCGCGATGGCAGCCCGGCGGGCGCTTCGTCGCCGCCCTCGCCGAAGCGGCGCAGGTAGGCATCGACGCGCCGCGCGCGATGCACCAGGCCATGCGTGGCCTGTCGCCAAAGTTCGGCCTGCCAGTCCTGGCGATCGCCCCCGTGGTCCCAGCGCAGCAACCAGTCGCGCCGCCAGGCCTGGTATTTCTCGAAGGCCGAGGCCAGCTCGCCCGCCAGCTGCCAGGCGGCAAGGCCAGGATCGCCGCCGCCGAGCAGGCCGTGCAGGGGTGCGAACACCGGCGCGCGCATGCGCACCGGGTCCGCGAGCAGTCGCCATAGCCGCCAGCGCAGGCGCTCGGGATCGGCGACGGGTTCGGCGCGGGCGTCGGGCAGGTTGGCGTCCAGCGCACGGCTGACGAATTCGCCCGGTGCCAGGAAGTCCAGGTTGGCGGCGATGCCATGGGCCTGGGCCAGGTGCTTCTGCAGCCAGCGGCGCATCGCCGGCTGCGGGATCAGGATGGTATCGGGGGCGAGCAAGGCGCCGCCGGCCGCGGGTCGCGCGATTTCCGCCGCCAGCAGGCCGGCGAGGACCTCCAGGTCGTTGCCGTGGTACAGGCGGAAATCGGTTGGTGCGGGCATCGGTCCATGATGCCCCAAGCTGTCGCAGGCAACGCGACGCCACTCGACGGACTCGAAGCGCGCCAGCGTCGCGCTAGGACCTGGCGAGATCCTCGAAGCGGATGCGATGGCGCACGCCTGGCGCCAGCGGCTCGACCCAATAGGCGCCCTGCTGCGCGATCACGCGGTCGGTGATCGCCGCCAGCGGATGCGGCTCGACCGGGAATTCCAGGAACGGCGTGGCCTCGATGTCCAGCTGCATCTGCACCTCGATGCGCTCCGCCGTCGCCGGCACCACGTCGACGCGCACCAGCACCCGCCAGCTGGACGGGCTGCGCGCGGCCTCGCGCACCGCCGCCTGGCAGATCCGGTACACGGTCGTCTGGGCGTCGTCGTTCAGCGCTTCGATGCGCCCGTAGAAGGCGGTTTCGTAGGCGATGCCGGCATCCTCGAGCGTGTCGCGCAGCGGGCCGAAATCCAGCGCCTCGCGCAGGCCGTGGGTGTCGAGCGCCTGCGGCCGCAACTGCCGCAGCACGCGGCGCAGGCTCTCCTGCATCTCGCGCACCTGTTCGCGCACCGATTCGAGCAGGCGCAGGGTCTGTTCATCGCGCACGTCGCGGAAGGCCAGGCTGATGCGCGTGCTCAGGGCGTGGATCGAGCGCCCGAGCTCGTAGTCGAGTTCCACCGCCAGTTCGCGCTGGCCCTGTTCCTCCAGGCGCACCAGGCGCTGGCTGACGGTCCGCAGCTCGTTGGCGGATTCGGTGAGCGAGCGGTTGACCAGCGCCAGGTCATGGTGCCGCGCGCCCAGGCGCTCGTGGCTGCGCCGCAGTTCGCTGCTCGCGGCGCCCAGGACCAGGCCGCCGCCGCCCATCACCGCCAGCGACAGCTGCAGTGACCGGGTATCCACCGGCAGCAGGCCGGACTCGACCAGGCCCTGCACCAGCAGCCCCGCGATCGCCACCGACACGGCCGCGCCTTCCCAGCCGTGCCGGAAGGCCACGAAGAAGATCGGCGCGAACGCCAGCAGCAGGATGTAGGGCTCCAGGTCCCGGCGGACGTGGATCAGCCAGAACACCAGCACCGAAAACAGCACTTGCAGCAGTACGTCGCGGGCCAGGCCGAAGCCGAGCCGGGCGCGCAGGTCGGCGCGCGCCAGCAGCACGATCAGCGGCGCCAGCACCAGCTGTCCGAGGAAATCGCCGTACAGGAATCCGAACGCGCCCAGCACGCCCTGGTGCTGGTCCGCCGGCAGCAGGTACCACTGCAGGAGGGGCGACACGCAGGCGGCGGCCAGCACGCCGGCGCTGAGCAGGAGCAGCATCCGGCGCGGATCGTCGATCCGCGACTGCGGGTCCGGGCCGCGGATCAGCCGCACCAGGCCGGCGTAGACCAGCCAGGGCACCAGCCCGGTGCTGATGAAACGGGCGTCGAAGGCCCAGCCCTGGTACATGGCGAAGACCGCCTGCCCGGTCAATTCCCCCACCAGCAGCCAGCCCCAGGAGCGCGAGGGCAGCACCCACAGGGCGCCCAGGCGCAGGCCGGCCGGCAGGAACCAGAATCGGTGGGAAATCGCGAGCAGGAAAAGCCAGCCCACCGCGTAGGACAGGGACAGCGCGGCCATGCGCGGACGCGAGCCTGTCCAGCGCCCCAACGCAGGGACTTCGCGGGTCGAGCGGGCGAGGATCGGCGCGTTCGGGTCAGGGGCGGGCATCGACCGATTAGCCCGCAAGTGCCCGCGTCGGTCAAGGCCGCGCCGGTCGGATTTGTCCGATTGCCTTCCGCCGGGGCGTGCCCGGCCGATATAATCGCCAACCTAGCCCTGTCCCGGATCGGCCGTGCGCAACCACGATCTCGTTTTCCTCAAGCATTTCTCCCAGGTGATCGCGCTCCTGGTCGGCATCACCATCGCGCTGATCCTGCTGGGCATCTACATCAATGGCCTGAAGCCGCCGGAAGCGAACCCGGTGGCCGAAGCCGCCACGCTGGCGCGCATCCAGCCGGCGGGCGCGGTCTTCGCCGGCGCCACCGGCGCCGCGGCCCAGGCGGCTGCCGCCCAGGCCGCGGCCGACGCCGCCAAGGGCCAGGTCGCCTACGGTGGCTCGCTCGACGGCTCGGTGATCTTCGGCAACCTGTGCACCGGCTGCCATACCGCCGGCGTGGCCAAGGCGCCCAAGCTGGAGAAGGCGGCCTGGGCGGCTCGCATCGCGCAGGGCGTCGAAACCCTGCATTCGCACGCGATCAATGGCTACAACGGCCCCGACGGCGGCATGATGCCGGCGCGCGGCGGCAATCCGGCGCTCAGCGACGAGCAGGTCAAGGCCACCGTCGACTGGATGCTCACCCAGCTCAAGTAATCCCGCATTCGATGCACCGACCACGCCGCCTCCGGGCGGCGTCGTCGTCTCCGGAGCCCACCATGTCGATCAAGATCGCAAGCAGCCTGCTCGCTGCCCTGCTGCTCACCGCCTGCCAGTCGGCCACGACCAGTCCTCCCGGGGGCGACCCGCTCGGTGCGGCCGGCGCAGACGTGCCGATGCCGCCGCGCGTGGCGATCGGCGCGGTGCAGGGTCCGGGCCTGCGCAGCCCCCTGCTCGGTCGCCAGGTCAGCATCGAGGGCGTGGTTACCGGCAATTTCACTCCCGGCCTGGGTGGTGTGTTCGTGCAGGACGCCGGGGATGGCGACGCCGCCACCGCCGACGGCATCTTCGTCGAGCGCAATCCGGACAACGACGCCGCGCACGGCGGTGCCGAGCCGGTACTGCATGCCGGCGATCGCGTGGAAGTGTCGGGCACGGTCGCCGAGCTCGGCGACGACGAACTGAGTACGCTCACCGCCCTGCGCGGCACCGTCGTGCACGTGCTCGGGCCAGGCGTGGCGCCGCCCGCGGTGGTGATCGCGGCCGCGCCGGCCGACGCCGCGGACTGGGAACGCTACGAAGGCATGCAGCTCGCGATCAGCGCGCCGCTGACCGTGTCCGGCAACGAAGGCCTCACCGAATACGGGGAATTGATCGCCAGCTTCGACGGCCGCCTGTTCCAGCCGACCGAAGTGGCCTTGCCCGGCCCCGATGCGGCGCGCGTCGCCGCCGACAACGCGCGCCGCAGCCTGGTGCTGGACGACGCGAGCAACGGCAAGGATCCGCCGGACCTGTGGTTCCTGGCCACGCCGCTGTCCGATGCCGCGCCGCTGCGCGCCGGCAGCACCCTGCACCAGGTCGCCGGCATCCTCGACCAGCGCCGCGGCAGGTACCGCCTGCAACTCACCGGCAAGTTCAGCGTCGACCAGGCGCCGCGTCCGGCTGCCCCGGACGTCCGCGGCGACCTGCGCATCGCCAGCCTCAACCTGCTCAACCTGTTCAACGGCGATGGCAAGGGCGGCGGCTTTCCCACCCCGCGCGGCGCCGAGACGGACGCGCAATACCGCATGCAGCAGCGCAAGCTGGTCGCGGTGGTGCAATCGCTGCGGCCGGACATCGCCGCGCTCATGGAAGTGGAGAACGACGGCAGCGGCCCCGACTCGACGCTGGCGGAATTCGTCGCGGCGCTGAATGCAGCCGGCCCGTCGCGCGATTACGCGCTGGTGGACACGGGCGACAAGCTCGGCGGCGACCAGATCCACGTCGCCATGATCTATCGCGCCACGAGCGTCCGACCGCAGGGCAAGCCGGCCTTCCTCACCGGCGGGCCGTTCGTGGACAAGTCGCGCGTGCCGATGGCGCAGGCCTTCCGCGCCGGGCGCGGGCCGGTGTTCGTGGTCGCGTCCAACCACTTCAAGTCCAAGGGCTGCGACAAGGGCGAGCGCGCCGCCACGGGCCTGCAGAAGGACCAGCACGACGGCCAGGGCTGCTGGAACCCGATGCGCGTGGAGTCTGCGCGCCAGGTCAATGCCTGGCTCGCCAGCGATCCGACCCACGCCCGCAGCAAGTATCAACTCCTGCTCGGCGACCTCAACTCGCATGCCATGGAAGATCCGCTGCGCCTGCTGCGCGACGCCGGCTGGCAGGATGCCTTCGCCCTGGCCAAGGTGGCCAAGCCCTACAGCTTCAGCTTCGACGGCCAGGTCGGCAGGCTCGACCACGCCTTGCTGAGCCCCGCGGCGGCGGCGCGGCTGCGTGGTGCGGTCGAGTGGCACAACAATGCGGACGAGGCGGACTTCTTCGACTACCACCGGGACGCCGATGGCGACACCTGGCGCGCCTCGGACCACGATCCGATCCTGCTCGGCGTCGACCTGCGCCACTAGTGTGGGAGCGGCTTCAGCCGCGCTGTCGGATCGCGGCTGAAGCCGCTCCGACAAGCCGCTCCGGCGCGTTGCCGTTATGATCGGGGCGATGTCGCCTGTCGCCCCGCCGCCGCCGCGCTTTCCCGCCGAAGCCGGCGCCGTGCTCCTGCCGGGGCCGGCTGGCCTGCTGGAGCTGTCCGTGGACTTGCCCGCCGAGGCTGAGGCGCGTCGTGGCGTGGCAGTGCTCTGCCATCCCAATCCGCCCGATGGCGGCACCATGCACAACAAGGTCGTGACCATGGCCTCGCGCGCCCTGGTCGAGTCTGGCCTGGCCACGGTGCGCTTCAACTTCCGCGGTGTCGGCCAGTCCGAAGGCGCGTTCGACAACGGCCGCGGCGAAGTGCTGGACTTGCTGGCGGTGGCGCGCTGGGCGCAGGCCGAGCGGCCCGACGACGCGCTCTGGCTGTGCGGATTCTCCTTCGGCGCCTGGGTGGCGCTGCAGGCGGCGCGCCAGTTGCCGGTGCAGCAGATGATCAGCATCGCGCCGCCGGTGGGCTTCCGCGACTTCACCGGCGTGCTGCCGCCTGCCTGCCCCTGGTTGCTGATCCAGGGCGACAACGACGAGATCGTGGACGCCGCCGCGGTGCTTGCCTGGGCGACGAAACAGGCGCCGCCGCCGGGCATCGTGCGCATGGCCGACACCGGGCATTTCTTCCACCGTCGCTTGCTGGACCTGCGCGGCGCGATCAAGAACGGCGTGCGCAAGAACCTGCCGCCGCTGCGCGGCCCGGGTGGGAGCGGCTTCAGCCGCGATGGCGTTGCGCTTCCGATCCGGACGGATCGCGGCTGAAGCCGCTCCCACGGCAGATCTCCATGGGGACTCCCTCCCAGGCCTACGACGAAGGCGCCGCCGCCGGGCACTGGCAGGCCGACCCCGCGCAGCAGGCGCTGCTTGACACGCTCGATCGCCTGCACGCGGCCCTTCTCGAAGCGCAACCGGAGTCCCTGCTCGACAAGCTGGCCGCGCGCTTCCGCGAGCCGGTGGCGGTAAACGGCTTGTACCTGTGGGGTGGCGTCGGCCGCGGCAAGACCTTCCTGGCCGACCTCCTCTACGACAGCCTGGGCACGCTGCCGCGGCAGCGCTGGCACTTCCACCGCTTCATGGGCGAAGTGCATGCACGCCTGCGCGCCCTGCCCGATACCGCCGACACCCTGTCCGTCGTTGCGCGCGACCTTGCGCAGGACCTGCGGCTGTTGTTGCTGGACGAGTTCTTCGTCGGCGACATCGGCGACGCGATGATCCTGGGCCGGCTGCTCGAGCAACTGGTCGGCCGCGGCGTGACCCTGGTGACCACGTCCAACATCCCGCCGCGCGAGCTCTATCGCGATGGCCTGCAGCGCGCCAGCTTCCTGCCCTGCATCGCGCTGATCGAGGCGCATTGCCAGGTGATCGAACTGGCGAGCGCGCAGGACCACCGATTGCGCCACCTCCGGCAGGCAGCAACCTTCCTGCGTCCCGCAGGCCAGGCCGCCGATGCGGTGCTGGCCGCGCAATTCGCCAGGCTCGCCGGACACGAGGCAAGGCCCGGCGCGCCGCTGCAGGTCAATGGCCGCGAGATCCCCGTGCGTGCCTGCGCGGGCGGCACGGCGTGGTTCGATTTCGGCGCCGTGTGCGAAGGCCCGCGCTCGGCCGCCGACTACATCGAACTGGCCCGGCGCTTCCATACCGTGCTGGTGTCGGGCGTGCCGCGCTTCGACGGCGGCAACGAGGATGCCGCGCGCCGCTTCGTCTACCTGGTGGACGAGTTCTACGATCGCCACGTCAACCTGCTGCTGTCGGCCGAGGCCGATCCCCTGTCGCTGTACTCGGGGCAGCGCGTGGCGCGCGAGTTCGAGCGCACCAGTTCGAGGCTGGTGGAGATGCAGAGCGCCGACTACCTGGCACGCGAGCACCGCCCGTAGGCCGCCGTCGCGGGCTGGCATCGCTGGTGCGCCGGCACGGGTGCTAGCATTCCAGCCGCCATGACTCCCGCCGACATGCCTCCAGCCGACACGCCCCGTCCCGAAGACTCCCTGCTCGGCCGCGCCGTCGACACGCCCACGGCCTACGACCCCGGCCTGCTGTTCGCGATCCCGCGTGCGCCCGGGCGCGCCGAACTGGGCATTGCCGAGCCGCTGCCCTTCATCGGCGTGGACATCTGGAATGCCTATGAATTCGGCTGGCTGGACGCGCGCGGCAAGCCGCGCGTCGCCCTGCTCGAGTTCCGCGTGCCGGCGACCTCGCCCAACCTGATCGAGTCGAAGAGTTTCAAGCTGTACTTGAACAGCTACATGCAGCTGCGCGTGCACGACACCGACGCCCTGCGGCACATGCTTGTTGGCGACTTGTCTGCGGTCGCCGGGGCAGCGGTGACTGTCGTGCTCGGCACGCCGACCTCGAAGGCCTCGTCGCTGATCGAGAACCTCGAGGGCGAGCTGATCGACGACCTGCCGATCGAGATCCACCACTACGGCCCGCCCGACCCGGCGATGCTGCATGCCAATCCGGATGCCGTGGTCGAGGAATCACTGGTCTCGCACTTGCTCAAGTCCAATTGCCCGGTCACCGGCCAGCCCGACTGGGCCAGCGTGCAAGTGCACTACACTGGCGCACGGCTGGGGCGCGATGGCCTGTTGCGCTACCTGGTGGGCTTCCGCGAACATCGCGAGTTCCACGAGGCCTGCGTCGAGCGCATCTTCCGCGACATCCTGGCAGCCTGCGCGCCGACGCGGCTGTCGGTGTACGCGCGCTACACGCGCCGCGGCGGCCTGGACATCAACCCCTTCCGCGCGACCCCGGGCTGGCTGCTGCCCGGCAACACGCGTACCGCGCGGCAGTGAACGCCGTGCGCACGCATCAAGGAGCCGTCATGTCCATCCCACGCCCCGCGTCCGTCCTGCTGGCCCTGGCACTCGCATTGGCGCTGGGCGGCTGCAAGCCCGCCGCGGCGCCCGGCGCGGCCGCCCCGGCCGTCGCCGGCAAGGACGCGGCGCCCTCCGGTCCGGCGTTGGTGGACGACAGCCATGTGGCCAACGTGGATTCGCAGCCGCTGGACCTGGGCGATTTCAAGATCGTGTCGGTGTTGCTGGGCCGCACGCTGGACGCCGACCAGGTCGTGCAGGCCGATCGCGATTCCTTCGCGCCCCGCGACACCATCCACGCCTCAGTCCTGAGCACGGGCGCGCACGAGGGATTGACGCTGTCGGCGCACTGGCTGGCGCCGGACGGCGCCACCATCGCCGACACCGCGCAGGTGGTCGCGCCCACGCAACCCACCGCCACCACCTTTTCGCTGCACAACCCGCAGCCCTGGCCTCCCGGCGACTACAAGCTGGAACTGGCGGTGAACGAGCATGTGCTGCAGACGCGCGAGTTCCACATCCACTGACGGATATCGTCCCGCGCTAGGGGTTGGGGGCGTGCTTGTAGAGGCCGTCGAACGCCACCGTCCAGGCCTTGCCGGCATCGGTGGACGACTCCCACAGTTGGCGCACGCTGCCGTCCGCGTTCGGCGTCCAGGTGATGCGCTCGCGTTGCGCGATGCCGGTTTTCGGGTCGGGTTTGGCCTGCACGCCCTCGAGCGCCATCCTGCCGCCGACGATGCCGCCCGACAGCACCAGGCGCCCGCCCTGCGCGTCCACCCAGAACTGTTCCCAGTGGCCGACTTGCGCGTTGTAGAGGTTGTAGCTCTTGCCATCACCGGCATGGTTGCCCGCGCTGGTCCAGTGCTCGGCCAGCACGCAGCCGCCGAGGATGGCTTCGACATGGCTAGTGCCGACCTGCTTGCCGGTGCCGTCGAACACCTGCCAGTCGCCCAGCCAGAAATCGAACTGGCGGTGTGCGGCGGCCGTGCAGGCCGGCGGCGGGGGCTTGCGCGTTGCGGGCGCCGCGCCAGGCGCCGGTGGAGGCGTCTGCGCGCCGGCGCTCATCGGGAGGACCAGGCCTGCAAGTGCAAGCGCGGCGCAGGCCAGGGCGAGGGCAGGGCGGATGGCACGCATGCGGGCTCCGGCGCGGCGGGGCCTTGAGCTTACAATAGTCGGTCACGACACACGGTCGCGCCCGGGCCTGCCGAGGCGCCTCGAACAGGAGTCCACATGGCAGCTGCAACCCTGACCCCGCCGCCCGGCGGCGCCCCGATCACCATCGCCGCCGGCAAGCTGTCGGTGCCCGCCAATCCGATCATTCCCTTCATCGAAGGCGACGGCACCGGCGCCGACATCTGGCGCGCCAGCGTGCGCGTGCTCGACGCCGCGGTGCACAAGGCCTACGGCGACAGCCGCAGGATCCACTGGATGGAAGTGCTGGCCGGCGAGAAGGCCAACGACACCGTCGGCAACTGGTTGCCCGACGAAACCGTGCAGGCCTGCCGCGACTACCTGGTGTCGATCAAGGGGCCGCTGACCACGCCAGTCGGCGGTGGCATCCGCTCGCTCAATGTCGCGCTGCGTCAGATGCTCGACTTGTATGTGTGCCTGCGGCCGGTGCGTTGGTTCAAGGGCGTGCCCTCGCCGGTGAAGCGCCCGGACCAGGTCAGCATGACCATCTTCCGCGAGAACACCGAGGACATCTACGCCGGCATCGAGTGGGCCGGCGGCAGCGCCGAGGCGCAGAAGGTGCTCGACTTCGTGCAGAAGGAATTTCCGGCGATGTTCGGCAAGATCCGCTTCGGCACGGCGGAAAAGAACGCGCAGTGGAACGAGGCCCTGGTCGGCATCGGCCAGCCCTCGCGCGACCTGCCGGTGCAGGTTGGCATCGGCCTGAAGCCCGTGAGCTACCTCGGCACCGAGCGCCTGGTGCGCAGCGCCATCGACTACGCGATCGCGCACAAGTCCAAGTCGGTGACCCTGGTGCACAAGGGCAACATCATGAAGTTCAGCGAAGGCGGCTTCCGTGACTGGGGCTACCAGGTCGCCGCCGAGCAGTACGGCGCGGTCGAGCTGGACGGCGGCCCGTGGCATGTGATCCCCGAGGGCAGGCCGGGCGCCGGGTTGATCATCAAGGACGCGATCGCCGACGCCTTCCTGCAGCAGATCCTGCTGCGCCCGGGCGAATACGACGTGGTCGCCACGCTCAACCTCAACGGCGATTACCTGAGCGACGCGCTGGCCGCGCAGGTCGGCGGCATCGGCATCGCGCCGGGCGCCAACATCAACTACGTCACCGGGCATGCGGTGTTCGAGGCCACGCATGGCACGGCGCCGAAGTACGCGGGCCTGGACAAGGTCAACCCGGGTTCGGTGATCCTGTCGGGCGAGATGATGCTGCGCTACATGGGCTGGCACGAAGCCGCCGACGCGATCATCGCGGCCATGGACGCCGCGATCGCCGGCAAGCGCGTCACCTATGACTTCGCCCGCCTGATGGAGGGCGCGACCGAGGTGAAGTGCAGCGAGTTCGCCGACGAACTGATCAAGCACATGTAATCGCCGGCTCCGGCCAGGCGGCGCTTTGCAGGGACGGGGCGCGCAGGCGCCCCGTCCCTTTGCTTGCTCAGGCGGCTCGGTCGGCTGGTTCGATCGGTTGGATGCGCGAGAGTCGTGCATCCAGTTGCGCCAGCGCGAACAGCAGCAACTCCGGCGATGCGGCGACAGTGCCGGAACTTGCCGGCGGCGTTTCAGAATCATGTCTCGCGCAAGTCAGCGCGCCATGGCACCAGAGCGTGTTGCCAGGTCAGCGAGCGCGCGCCTGCAAGGTGGTGTCCGAAGGATTCGGATCCTCGATCGGCTCGCGCTTGTGTTCGCCGGGCGGCGCGTCGTCGTCGCTGCCCGGCACTGCCGGCTCTTCCGGCTCACCGGGCTTGGCTGGTGCGCGTGGATGCATGTTCGCCGCCACCTGCGCTTTTCGGCCGCCAGCGGCATTGGGATCGGGCTGCACGTCCTTGCCCGGCTTCGTGGGCGCCGGCTCGGCGTAGCCCGCGGCGGGTTTTCCGGGCTGGGCGACCGGCGCGGCCGTGCCGCGATTGCCGATGTGCCGCGCCTTGTCCTTGAGCTTCTCCATGACCGCTCCCGGGGCGCGCATCCGCGCGCTTTGCGTGGTGGCCAGCATGGTCGCCGGCGAGGCAATGGCGGCTTAACCGGTGGGGGTCGTGCAGTTGCCGGAAGCGCGCCACTACGGCGCCTGCACGCGACGCGGTGCGATAATCCCGCAATCCCCCACGCCGCCGGAATCCGCCATGCGCCTGATGCTGCAAGCCGCCGCCCTGTCCCTCGCCTGTGCCGCCGGCGTTGCATGCGCCACGACCGTGACCACGCCGCCGCTGATGCCGGTGCTGCCGCCGCCCGACATCATCCTGCGCAGCGACGCCCCGGCACAGGCCGCGCCGCCGCGAGCCGCCGCCCTCGCTACCGGGCAGGTCGCGCCCACCACCTCCACGACCGCCTCCACGACCGCCGCACTCGACCGGGCGCTCGCCGGCGACTGGCGCAGCGCCGCCAACGTTGCCCGTGACAAGTACCGCCATCCGCGCGAGACGCTGGGCTTCTTCGGTTTCCGCGACGACCTCACGGTGATCGAGATCTGGCCGAGCGGCGGCTGGTATGCCGAGGTCCTCGCGCCCGCCCTGCGCGAGCACGGCCGCTACATCGGCGTGGTCCCGAAAGCCGTTGGCGACGCGAAGCAAAAGGCATCCACCCAGCGCGGCAACGATGCCCTGCGCGCGAAGTTCGCCAAGCGCCCCGACCTGTTCGACAAGGCCGAGCTGCGCGAGTCCGACAATGCCGCGCCCGACCTCGGCCCGCCCGCATCGGCCGACCTGCTGCTGACCTTCCGCAACGCGCACAACTGGGTGATGGCCGGCAACGAGCAGGCGATGTTCAAGGCGTTCTACGCGGTGCTCAAGCCGGGCGGCACGCTGGGCGTGGTGGACCACCGCGCCGCGCCAAACCAGCCTCCCGCCGAAATGCAGACCAGCGGCTACCTGCCCGAAGCCTATGTGATTGCCCTGGCCGAGGCCGCAGGCTTCCGCCTCGCCGGCAAGAGCGAGGTCAACGCCAATCCGCGCGACACCAAGGACTACCCCGGTGGCGTGTGGACACTGCCGCCGACCCTGGCCAAGGGCGACACCGACCGCGCGAAATACCTCGCGATCGGCGAAAGCGACCGCATGACCCTGCGCTTCACCAAACCCTGAACGGGGCCGGTTCCTTCACGCAGCCAACGGCGGCGTGAAAGAAGCGAACGCACGGTCAGCGGTTGATGATCACCGGCTGGCTGATGCTGTTCTCGCCGATTGCCGTGCCGGTGAAGCTGTCACTGACCGGCTGCGGCTCGGTCGGCTGGACGACCTGTTCGGTCGGCATGGACGTGTCCGTCGTCTGGGCGCTGGTGTCGGTGGAGGTGTCTCGGGGCTTGCTCATCGTGGTTCTCCTGTTCAGCGGTTGATGATAACGGGATCTTTGAACGTGGCGCCGGGCCCCAGGCGGGTGGACGTGCAGTAAAGCGTGTTCTGGTAAAGCACGCAAAGGTTGTACACCCATTGGCCATCGGTGCCGCTGCCGTGGTGGTTGTCGGTGATGGTCAGGGTGTTGCCGTTGTTGCCAACCGACGGGGGGCTGAAGGATCCGTCCGGCGGTGCCAGCTTCCAGCTGAATCCCGGATTCGCGACGCCGGGTGGCGTGACCGGCTGGAAATTGCCCTGGGTAAGGACGCCGGCAAGGTGCCAGGTAATGATGGTCGCATCGGCATTGGCGCTGACGTTGATGCCGCCGTGGTCCTCGATGTCGAGTTGGCCGTTGACCAGGCTGACGTTGATATTGTTGACGGGGTTGGGCATGTCGAATCTCCTGTCGGGGCGCCCGGCGGGGCGTTGTCCGCCTCAGCGGTTGATGATGATCGGGTTGTCGCTCGCCTTGGCCGTCGCGGTCACGATGGGCCCGGGGCCGGTCGGCGAGTCGCCGCAATGGCCCTGCGGATCCGGGTCGGTGGCGGTGGTCTGGCTGACCGTGGTGGAGTAAACCTTGTTGGCGAGCGTATCGCGCACCCGGAGCATGTAGATCCAGCAACCGACCGAACTCTTGTCGAGGTGGTGCGCCCGCATGACGAGGTGTTTGGGGTTAGGCCCGATGTGCGGCTCATCGAAGAAGTCGATAGGTGGCGTGGAGATCCACGCGAAGCCGGGCCGCGAAGTCGCCAGCGGCTCCCACGCGAGCGATTGGCCTTGGGTCTCGACCAGTTGCCAGTGGATGTCCTGGTCGCCCTTCCTGCACAGGACATGGTCGGTTTGCCTCTGCTCCACGTAGAGCCAGTCCTCGGCCCCGTTCACGCCCTTGACCAGGCTGACCTTGATGTTGTTGGACACGAGCTGTTCTCCTCAATCTGTGGTTGCGGGGGGACGATCAGGGTGCATCGGCAGCGACGGCGGACGCGGAAACCCCCGCGGGCCGCAATCCGCTGGCGGCGAGCACGGCAAGGTAGGCGGGATCGCGATACCCGGCGTGGGCAAGCAGGGCGGCGGCTTGGGTGGCCTCGGCGCGGCGGCCAAGCCGCAGCAGGGCTTCGACGCGTAGTGCAAGCATGCGCAAGTCGCTGCGCCCGGCCTTCTGCGAATCGACTGTGGCGAGCGCCGACGCGGCGGAGCGTTTCGCGAGTGCAGGCGATTCCGCAACAGCCGCTAGTTGCAGTTGGGCCGCGGCCGTTGCCAGCGCCACGGCACGATCGTCCGGCTGTTTTGACAACTGCGCATCGAGGGTGGCCAACGCCGTCAGCACGATGGCCCGCGCGGCGGCGGGGGCGTTGGCTGAGAGCAGGGCGGCACGTTCGACCTTGGCCTCGGCATATTCGCGCTGCCAGCCGGCATTGCCCGGATCCTGCAGCGTCATCGCCTGCAGAAGGGTACTGGCGCGCGCGCCGGCCACCTCAGCGTCGCCATACCTTCCGGCCAGGCGGAGGAGGCGGGCGAGCTGGGCCGAGTACAGGCCGACGTCCTCCTGGAACGTCGTGCTTTCCCTGGAGCCCAACAGCAGGCGCTCGGCCTCTTGGGTGGCGCTCTCGAGCGCGGCGATGCCGCCGTCCAGGTCGCCGGCCAGCGCCAGCGTGCGCCCGAGCGTAGCTTGCGAAATCAGCCGGCGCTCGGCCTGGCTGTTGTTGCGGGGATCGAGCCTGGCTAGTGCCTCTTCGATCTGGAGATCGGCTCGGTAGCCGGCCACGGCCGCCGGCAGGTCACCGCGCAGCAGCGCCATCTTGGCCAGGTTGTTGTGCGCCAGGCCGAGTTCATTCTGCCAGCTGACGTTGGTGGCATCGATCCGGGCCAGGCGCCGCGAGGCATCCAGCATGCGCTGGTAGTGCGCGGTGGCCTCGGCAATCCGGCCGCGCGATTCCAGGATGTGGCCGAGGTTGTTGTCGAGGGTGGCCAGCTGGTACAGCAGCGTCGAGTTGGCCGGCGCGACGCCGCGCGTCCGCTCGAGCACCCGGCCTGCTGCGTCGAAGCTTGCCTGCGCGTTATCCAGGTCTCCCAGGTACCAGTGCGCCATGCCGCTCCATGACAGCACGTCGGCGTAGGCGAGTTGTCGCGCGACGTTCTTTGGGGCCACGAGTGCGAGTGGCCGCAGCAACCGGTCCGCTGCGCGGTAGGACGCCAAGGCCTTTGGCAACTGACCCTGGTCCATGCGCACGCCGCCGATCTTCTCCAGGGCCTTGGCACGCTGCTCCAGCGCCTCGTCAGTGACGTCGGTGGCGGGCAATGATTCGAAGTAGGCCATCGCCTGGTCGTCCACGGCCTCCATGATGTCAAGGCGCGAGACCTGCGTGAGCTTGTCGTTGAGGTCGCCGAGCATGAAGCCCACCAACTGCTCGGCCTGCTTCTGCCGACGCTCGGCGGCATGCCGCGCGATCACGGCCTGCACGGCCAGGAAGCTGGTCACCAGCATCACGACGGTGGCCAGCCCGGTGAGCGCGGCCATGCGCCGATGCCGGCGCTGCGCTTCGCGCTGGCGCAGCGTATCGAGCGGCACGCCGAGCAGGCCGGACAGGATCTTGAGCAAGGCCAGCGGCTTGCCATCCTTGCCGGCGCGCACGTCGGCTGCGATCGGTTCGGTCGGCCGCGTGCCGAGCGTGCCGTCGGGCTCGAGTTCGAAGCGCAGCGCCGGCGGGAAGCATTCGCGCGCATCGCCGGCATTGGGCTCGCCGCCGACGATCAGGGCATAGATGCGCGCGCCCTGGGACTTGCGCCTGAAGGCCAGGATCTCGGCGTCCACCCAGCGCGAGCGCGCGGCCTCGGGCGAGCACACCACGATCAGCGCCTCGGACTCGGCCAGCGCGGCTTCGATCTGTGGGCCGAGCGCGCCGGCGCTGGCCAGTTCCTCGCGGTCGCGGAAGATCGGGGTCAGGCGATCGGGCAGCACGCCGTGTTCGCCCGAGCTGCCGCGCAGCCGGCTGGGCACGCGATAGCCTTCGAGCTGGCGATGCAACCAGCCCGCCCAGGCGGCATCGGCATGGCTGTAGCTGACGAAGGCGCGGTAACGCACGTCCACCTCCCGGTCGGCCCTGGCGCTCCCCGCGGCAGCGGCCGTTGCGCGAGCTTACGCCTCAGCCGGTCAACCCGACAGCGGGACCGAATCGAGCGGGCGCTCGCGGTGCAGCAGGATCCACTCGGCGTGTTCTTCCAGGCAGGCGCGGCCGAGGGCGCGCAACAGGTGTCGCGTCTCCGCGTCGTCGCGGGCGCGGTCCAGGCGCTCGCGACAGCTGCCGAACAGCCGGGCCATGAAGCGGAACTGCTTGATCAGCTCCTTGTCGGCCTTCTTGTAGGAGTAGGCCTCGCGGATGCCGGCGAGCAGGGGCAACAGGCCCATGGCCAGCAGCAGCTGCTGCTGGACCGCACCCGGCATGCGGCCGCCGCCGACCAGCAGGGCGACGGCGCCGAACAGGCCGCCGGCCAGGGCGATGTCGCCCAGCAGCTCGGTGAGCCGATAGGCGCGCTCGCGATGCCGGGTGCCGTCGCGGTAGTAGGCCAACTGGCCACCGCCGGCGCCGCTGCCGACCCAGTCGGCGACGACCCAGGCCAGGGCCTTGGCATCGCTGGCGCGGGTGGCACCGCGGAACAGGCCGCTGGCGCGCATGGCGTGGCGGATCCAGCTCAGGTCCACGTCCTGCTTCTGCAGGAAGCTGTCGTAGCCCAGGCTGCTGTTGGGCGGGGTCTCGACGCCGGCCACGCGCCAGTACAGCTGCACGCGCAGGCCTTCGGCCAGGCCGCGGTAGTCCAGGTACTTGCGCTGCCACTCGCGCCGGCGCCCGAACTCCTTCACGCCTAGGCCGGCCAGGAACATCAGCAGGAAGGCGCTGACGTACAGGCGCCTGGCGCTGACGTCGGAATACAGGATGAAGCTCAGGCCCATCATCGCCGCCAGCACGTGCGTGCACAGCAGGCTGCTGCGCACGCGCACGCGGAAATGCACGGCCAGCCAGTCGGCGGCGCGGAACAGCGCGTCGATCTCGCGCACCGCGGGCGAGGTCTCCGGGCTGCCGGGCCCGACCAGGGTGGCGCCTTCGGCGGCGATGGCATCGCGGTAGCGCGCGGCGTCGAGGTTGAAGGCCTGCATCTGCCCGAACACATGCCGGTAGTGCTGCGGCACCGGCAGGCTGCCATCGGTTTCGCCCTCGAGGGTGATCCAGCGCGAATGGAAGGCGGCGCCTTCGGGCTCGTCCTGCAGTCCCGCCGGCGCGCCCGCAAGCCGCCGGCTGCAGGGCAGGTGGAACACCAGGTCGCTTTCGTCGTCGGCCAGCAGGTTGGGCGCGACCTGCTCCACGCGCAGGCCGGGCATGGCGTTGCGCAGATGGAACTCCACCACCTGCGCGGTGCCGCCGGTGGCCGCGCTCGGCCGGCCGTCCCACAGGGCCAGCAGGATCTGGCAGTGCGAGGAGGTGAACATCCCGAGCTGCGCGTACTGGCGGTTGCGCGCCTCGCCGCGCACGTGGATCGAGTCGGCATCGTTGCCGGGCGCCATCGGCAGGATGCGCACCTGACCCTGCGCCAGCAGCGCACGGAAGCGCGACAGCGACGCGGGATCGGCGAAGTCGCGCTCGTACTCCTCCCGAGGCATGGGCAGGGCGACGATCAGTTCGACGCCGAGTGCGAGTGCTTCCTCGGCCACCAGCTGGTCGCCACCCTCGGCCAGCGCAGAGATCAGGCGCAGCGGCAGGTGCGGGAAGTCCGATTGCAGGCGGCGCAGGAAGGCGCGCACCTGGGTACGCAGGAAGGGCTCTTCCTCGGCGACCAGGTCGCGGTGCGCGGTCAGGCCGATGCTCAGCCGCAGCCGCGCCTCCTGAACGGGGCCGGTTCCTTCACGCGGCAAGGGGACGTCGCCCATGGGGGCATGATGCCTGAACGGTGGGACCGCGGTCGCTTCGTAGCTGGGGCCGGTTCCTTCACGCGCGGGCATGGAGTTACGGCCCCGACTGTCGCGGTTTCTTGCCCGAGCG
>JANXUD010000132.1 GCA_025352045.1 Gammaproteobacteria bacterium
CGCGACGACGAACCGCGACCACCAAGACCGGAGAGAAAACCACGACCAACTTATCCACAAGCAAGTAGCTACACTACGCAAATCGAGGGTGGGTCAGTTTTGGTTGGAAACCCTGGGTCAGTTTTGCGTGGAAATCAACAGTCGGAACACCTTTGGTTGACGAAATACGCCCCTGAGAAAATGGCCCGGAAACGGGAACGACGCCGCCCGGCAAGGCAATGTCCGCGCTTCAATCGCAGCCAAATTGCCGCTACATCAGAGGTTTCTCTGTGGTTTGAGAAACCGCCCTGACTGGTTGGTGGCCACAATAGGACTCGAATCTCAAACCAAAGGTCGAATCACCTTTGGTTGACGAAAAACGCGCCTGAGAAAATGCCCCGAAAACGGGAAGGACGCCGCCCGGCAGGGAAATAGTCGCACTGCATTGGCAGCCAAATTGCAGGCATTTCAGCGGTTTCTCCGTGGTTTGAGAAACCACCCTGACTGGTTGGTGGTGGGGGCAGTCGGCTGCTAAAGCCTCTCTGTCGCCAATTGCCTGCTTTCAGCGAAAATAACAGAGAAGCACTGCGATTTCGGCCCGCCCCACAGGATTTGGCAGCCTACCGGCCAGCAATGGCGCCCGGTTTTGCTCGATTCCCTACTCGGCGATCAGGGAACGAAAGTGGGTTCGCAATGACGAGCAGGGTTCAGAGGCAACTATCTTCAAGCAGCTGTAGCCGGACTTCCAGGCGGCGCCAGCGCCATTTGCCGTCCGCGAGAGCTGCCCCGCTCTAGACAGTCCCGCTACTGAAAGCGGGGGGTCGTCGATCTAGGACTAGTGCTTCGCAGCTGAAATTTCCGGAGCTTCCTGAGACTCCTCGACTACATAGTAGCTATCGAACTCTAGACGCCCCAGCGCAACATCGTTGGACGCTTCGTCCGGGCCTAGACGTACGGTTCCAAAAATCCGCACAAATCTCCGATCGGCGTCGATCACAAGTCGTTTCTTGGCTGCTGGTTCCCCCTGCAATCTAATCGCCGACTCATCGAGTTTCCTCGAGGCCGAGAATTCATCCGGGTACAAATTCGCCTCTCCGTCCGAGGAGCTAACAAATCCAACAATTGCTATCTTCCGGGGTGTGAATTCCCTCGGGTAGGCTGCAAGTGCGGAGAATGTCATGAAGCATGCACGAAACTTGGCTACACCCGCGCAGCGATCCAGGCCTCTTGCGCGATTCTCGAGCTTGGATACTTGCGTCGCGAGTCGAGCAAGTTGAGCCTTGGCAGCACGCATTTCTTGCAATGATTTTCCTGCCAGAACAAGCGCAATAATTACGAGCAGGCTGAGAATCCATTTCATGGCATTTGACCTACCTGCCCAGTTTCGTGATCGTAGAACCATGTTTGCATCGTAGGAAGAGAGACTGCACCGTCGACGTGTAGGCGCCGATAGAGGTCAATGTCCGCAGGACCGAAGGGCGCGTACCATGCTGTGTGTTCTGCAAAGATCATCGGATGCGAATGCCACGCCAGATCGCCAGGCTGGTACGCACTGGAAGGCGACTCCCAAATGCCGTAGCTACTCAATTGCCCTCCAATTCCCAGAGAGAAGGCTCGGAACATCCCTGTTTCATCTGTACCGATGGCGGCGGAGAATTCGACCCGGGTTGCGGTAGACATAGGCTGAAAAATGGCTTGTAACCATTGGGCGGTATCGCCTCGACTGGAAAACGCGAACCTTGCGACAACCGGCGTGACGCTTTGGAAGTGTCGCTTTGCGGCAGCCTTCCTGGATTGGGCACCATCTGCGGAGGGAACTGTACTGCCAGAGCCTCCTGAACCTCCCGATCCTCCATGCCGTAGGCCACCGTATTCCTTGGCCTGCCTGGCCCCGATAGACTCAGCGGCGCTGGAAGTGAATTGCTGACCCCAATGATCGCACCCCCCACGCCAGAGTCACATAGTCCATCACCGGCTAGGCGGCCATCCGGATCGACGTACCGCTGCGGATTGTTGCTGCCGTACCAGTAGCGATTGAAATTCGCGCCGGCGCTCGGATCCGCGCCCACCGGATCAACGCTTAAGAATCTTCCAATCGCCGGATCGTAATAGCGCTGCTGCATTTGTAGTGGTTCAGTCCCTGTCGAACTTATAGGCCGAGATCTTCTCCAACATCACCTTGACCTTCCCGTCCGAGTCGCCAGCCACAACAACTTGCGCATTGATTCGGGCGGAAACTAAGCAAAGATTTGCAGGGTCTCTTCGCCTACATTCCGCTTCACGAGAATCTCGGAACCGCTGTACGGAGCGGTCAGCGTTCGGCGCATCCTCCTCGAGGTTTACCAGACCGTGGCTAGGACAGCGAATATCGGTCAAAGTTGCGTAGCTGTTTCCATCCGAATGGAACTGCGCGTCGATTGTGAAGCGCTTTAGATACTGGGAATCAAGGTGCGCACTGAAGTCGCACAAAGTAGCACTTGGCGCGCTGGACGCGGGGAGCGACTGGCAGGATATCGTCAGCAATGACAGCGCAACGAGTAGGAGAGTCTTTGCTTCATTCACGATTGAAGTCCTCTAAGCTTACTGCTTGGTATTAAGGCTATTGACGTAGTCCTGATATGCCTTGATGTCTCGCTGGACAGACTCCTTAACGGCAGTGGCGAGGGCTTCCGGTGTGTACTTTCCGCCAAACGCTTCCGCAATAGCAGCCGAGTATACGTAGGCCTTGTTCTCAGTCTCGGTAAACTGCTCGGGGCTCGTCGCCATGGCGCCCCGCTTGGTGGCGTCAAGTGAATGGCTCATTTCGTGGCCAGAATTCTCACCGATACGCCGGTCCGTAGTGTGCATAGGAATGTGAACGGTAATTGCATGCGAGACCTGATCGAATTCCGCGGTCTTAAAACCTTGCTTCCCGTCCGTGTGAAACACCTGGCCCTTGCGGTCGTTGACTCCAATCTCGCTCATGATTTCGCTCGCGGCGTTCTTGGCGGCGCCGGCTGGCATTTTTTCGATCATTTTATTCGTCTTTGCAATTCCTCCGTCAAACTGAGTGCATCGCGTTCCGTCGCACGAGTAGCGTCCGTCGGGATCCAAGAATCGGTTTGGATTGTCATTGGCATACCAATACCTGCTGAAGTTGCTGCCAGTGCTCGGATTAGTACTGACAGGATCCACAGACAAGAACCTCCCAATCTGCGGATCATAATAGCGCTGCTGCATGTAAGCGGCCCAGCGCGGCGCTCAGAGGTTGCGCCGCGTGGGCAGCAGCAGGTTGCCGAACAGTATCCCCGCCACCAGCGCGATCAGCGCGGCCACCACGGCGAATGCCGTGTCCAGCCCCAGCAGCACGTTCTTCTCGAACACGAAGTTGAAACTGCGGAAGCCCAGCGACCCCGGCACCAGCAGGATGATGCCGGGCACGCGGATCAAGGCACTCGGGCGGTTCGCCAGTTGCCCGTACAGGTTGCCCGCCGCCGTCACGATCATGCCTGCCAGGAACACGCCGCCCGGCAGCGCGTTTTCCGCGACACCCGGCACGAGTTGCGCGGCGCGGGTGATGCCATAGCCCAGCCAGACCGAGGCCATCACCAGCGGGAAGTCGCGGCGCGCGGCCTTGAACAGCACGGCGAAGGCGAACGAGCCGGCCAGCAGGGTGATCCACGGCATCCAGTCCGGCAGCGCGGCGCCGGCATTGGGCATCGGCGTCCAGCCGAGGAAGTTGACCACCTGCGCGGCCGCGACGGCGCCGAAGGTCAGCTTCAACAAGGTGGTCAGCGCACCGGCGAAACGCGCGGTGCCGGACACCAGCTGCTTGGCGGCCAGTTCGGACACGGCGGTGGTCAGCGTCAGTCCCGGCATCAGCACGATCAGGCCGGCGATGATCACGCCCTGCAAGGACAGCGGTGCGAGAAACGTCGCCACCGCGGTCGCGCACAGGGTGACCAGGAAGGCCGCGACCGCTTCGTGCGCATGGTCGAGCCGCGGGCGGCCGTGGCTGGCTTCGGCGAGCACGCCGATGCCACAGCCGAGCAAGGCCGCGGTGACGAGGTCCGCCCAGCCGGTATGCGGCAGCAGGCCCGTCACCGAGGCCGACGCCAGTCCAAACGCGAGCACGGTCCAGAAGGAGGCAAAGCGATGGCGTGGCCGATCCAGCGCGCGCATCGCCGCCAGTCCCTCGCGCGCCGGCATGCGCGCGGCCAGTACGTCCTCGGCGATCTTGTCCGCTGCGGCCAGCCGGCCCAGGTTTTCTTCGCCCGGCTCCAGCCGGATCACCCGCGTCATCGCGTGGCCCGGGCGATCCGGATCTGGAAAGCTCAGGATCATGCCGGTGGGGTTGGACCAGACGTCTGCCTCCACCTTGAGGCGACGCGCGACCTGGGTCACCGCGCCCTCCAGGCGCTGGGCCGAGGTGCCGTACATGTGCAGGCGCCGCGCGAGCTCGATCAGGAAGTCCACGCGCAGCTGCCAGGGCGCGCGGCTGTCGCGGTCATCCGGCGCCGGGGCGCCCGCGGGCGGCGCATTGGTCACCGGCATGTCGGCAGGCATGGCGGCGGACGGGTTGGTCGGCGGGTCCGTGGGCGCGGGCATTCCAAAAGCATGGCATACATCGCCGCGCCGCCGGACAATGGGGCCGGGACATCACAGGCGTCGACACATGGCCGCGGGACCGGGCACCGGGGAACTCTGCGCCATCCTCAGCGCGCTGAGCTGGGCGGTGGGCGTGATCTTCTATCGCCAGCTCGGCGCCACCCTGCCGCCGCTGCAACTGAACTTCCTCAAGAACCTGCTGGTAATGGGCATGTTGGTGCCCGCCATCCTGGTGGTGCACGGCCTGCAACCCTCGCCGCTCAGCGCCACGCAGGCCGCGATCGCGGTCGCCAGCGGCGTGCTCGGCATCGGCATCGCCGACACCCTGTACTTCCGCGCGCTCAACGAACTGGGCGCCGGGCGCATGGGCGTGCTGGGCAACTTCTACAGCCCGTTCGTGATCGTGCTGAGCTTCGCGTTCCTGGACGAGCGGCTGAAGCCGCTGCAGTTCGTCGGCTTCGCACTGGTCAGCCTGGGTGTCTGGGTCGCGGCCTGGCCGCGCCGGGGTGCGGCGCCGCGGCCGGCGCACGTGGTCCGCGGCTTCGGCTTCGCCCTGCTGGCGATCGTGCTGATGGCGGTGGCGATCGTGCTGGTCAAGCGCGTGCTCGAGGCCCAGCCCCTGCTGTGGGTGACCGGCTGGCGGATGGCGGGCGCCCTGCTCGGCATGGCCGTGATCGCCCTGGTCCGCGGCGAAGCACGCTATCTGGCCCCGCCCACCACCGGCATGCCCTGGGCCCGGCTGGCCCTCGCCGCCTTCCTCGGCCAGTTCCTCGCCATGGTGCTGTGGCTTGCCGGCTACAAGTACACCCAGGCCTCGGTAGCAGCGATCCTCAACGAGACTGCCTCGGTCTTCATCCTCGTACTGGCGGCGATCTGGCTGAAGGAGCCGTTAACCCGGCGCGCCGCAATCGGCGTGGGGCTGACCCTGGGCGGCGTTTCCGTCATGCTGTGGGTGCGATGACCTCCTCGGACACCACCACCGGCACGGCGCCCGCGATCGAGCCCAGCCAGGGCGATCCGGAGATCTACCGCGCCACCGGCGACTGGACCCTGCAGCACGCCACGCGCCTGCTGGCCCTGATCGAGACCGCCCCCGACAAGCTCAAGGACATCGACGGCCGCGACATCGGCCGGCTCGATTCCACCGGCGCCATGCTGATGTCGCGCTTTGCGGTGAAGACCGGGCTCGGCCTGGCCACGGTCGAGGTCGCACCGCAGTACAGCTCCCTGGTCGAGTCGGTGCGCGAGATCTGCGAAACGCCGCAGCACCAGCGCAAGCGCGACCTCGGCTTCCGCCGCATGCTCGAGCGGCTGGGTTTTTCGGTCGAGGACTATGCCAAGGAAATCCTCGCGCTGATCGGCTTCGGCGGCCTGTGGCTGCAGACCCTGGTCAAGACCCTGGCCAATCCCTCGCGCATCCGCCTGACCTCCACCGTGCACCACATGGAGCAGGTGGGCCTGGATGCGGTGCCGCTGGTGCTCCTGCTGAGCTTCATGGTCGGCGCGGTGATCGCCTTCCTCGGCGCGACCACGCTGAAGGAATTCGGCGCGGAAGTGTTCGTGGTCGAACTGGTGGGCATCGCCTTCCTGCGCGAATTCGGCGTCCTGCTCACCGCCATCCTGCTGGCCGGCCGCACCGCTTCGGCCTTCACCGCGCAGATCGGCGCGATGCAGACCGGCGAGGAGATCGACGCGATCCGCACCCTCGGCCTGGACCCGATCGAGCTGCTGGTGATGCCGCGCCTGTTCGCGCTGATCATCATGCTGCCCCTGTTGACCTTCCTGGCCATGATGGCGGGCCTGCTCGGCGGCCTGGCGGTCTGCGCCGGCAGCCTGGGCATGTCGCCGGAGATGTATTTCACGCGCCTGCACGAAGGCATCGAGATCCGGCACTTCTGGACCGGCATCTCCAAGGCGCCGATCTTCGCGATCGTGATCGGGCTGATCGGCTGCCTCGAAGGCTTCCAGACCCAGGGCACGGCCGAATCGGTGGGCGAGCGCACCACCTCCAGCGTGGTGCAGACGATCTCGCTGGTGATCCTGCTCGATGCCGCGGCCGCGCTGTTCTTCATGGAGATGGACTGGTGAACCTGCCGGTCGATCCGCCGAATGTCGATCCGCCGCAAGTCGAACCGCCGCAAGTCGAACCGCCGCGAGCCGCGCCGGCCCAAGCCGCGCCGGGCGATGCGACGGCGCCTGCAGCCGACCGTCGCGCCGCGATCCGGCCAGTGGACGCGCTGCCGGCCGTGCACCAGAGCGTGGATGCAGGGGGCCAGGCGAACGCCGCGGCCGAGCCCGAGCCGATCATCCGCGTGCGCGGCCTGTCCAACAGCTTCGGCAACCAGATGGTGCACAAGGACCTGGACCTGGACGTGCGCGCCGGCGAGATCCTGGGCGTGGTGGGTGGGTCGGGCACCGGCAAGTCGGTGCTGATGCGCGCCATCCTGGGCCTGCGCAAGCCGCAGGCCGGCACGATCGAAGTGCTCGGCGTGGACGCGCTGAGCGAGCGCGCCCGCGCCTCGCGCACGATCGAACGCAACAGCGGCGTGCTGTACCAGAACGGCGCGCTGTTCAGCTCGCTCACCGTGGCCGAGAACGTGATGGTGCCGCTCAAGGAGCACTACCACGAGCTGCCACTGGACCTGATCGTCGACCTGGCCATGCTCAAGATCCGCTTGTCGGGCCTGGAGGACAACGCCGGCGACAAGTACCCGTCGCAACTTTCCGGCGGCATGCGCAAGCGCGCGGCCCTGGCCCGGGCGCTTGCGCTGGACCCGGCCCTGCTGTTCCTGGACGAGCCCACGGCCGGCCTGGATCCGATCAGCGCAGCGGCTTTCGACAACCTCATCCTGTCCCTGCAGCGGGCGCTGGGACTGACGGTGTTCCTGATCACCCACGATCTCGATACCCTGTACACCATCTGCAACCGGGTGGCCGTGCTGGCCGACGGCAAGGTGCTGGTCAATGCACCGCTCGCGGAGGTCGAGAAGTTCGACCATCCCTGGGTCCAGGAATATTTCCACGGTCCGCGCGGCCGCGCGGCACAGGTCGCCAAGTCGGCCCTCGCCGGCCGGGCGACACAGGAGAAGCGCTAGATGGAGCACACCTAGATGGAGACGCGCGCCAACCACGTGCTGATCGGATTGTTCACCATCCTGGTCACCCTGCTGGCGGTCCTGTTTGCGCTCTGGGCCGCCAACTACGCCTCCAACCGCAACTGGGACAGGTACGAGGTGTACTTCACCGAGGCGGTGACTGGCCTGGGCAACGGCGGCATCGTGCAATACAATGGCATCAATGTCGGCGAGGTGGAGCGCCTGCGCCTGGATCCCAACGACCCGCGCAAGGTGATCGCGCGCATCCGCCTGCAGGCGGGCACGCCGGTGAAGCTCGACACCAAGGCCAAGCTGGCCTTCATCGGCCTGACCGGCGTGGCGCAGATCCAACTCAGCGGCGGCACGCCCGAGAGCCCGCGCCTGTTGCCCACGGTCGAGCGTCCGGTCCCGATCATCCCGACCCAGCCGTCGGCCTTGCAGAACATTTCCGAGGCGGCCAGCGACATCGGCGAGCGCGTGCGCATGGTCCTGAGCGATGCGAACATCGAGAAGATCGGCAAGGTCATCGACGACCTGCACCAGATCAGCAGCACGGTCGCGGGGCAGAAGGATGACGTCAAGGCGTTGATCAAGAGCCTGCGCGAGGCCAGTGCCAACCTCAACACAACCCTGGTGAAGGCGCAGGGCAGCCTGGACACCATCGACAAGAACGTGGTGCAGCAGCTGCCCGACCTGATGAAGCGCCTCGACCACACCCTGGCCCAGCTCGACGCCGCGTCCACCAATGCCAACGGCATGATCAGCGAGAACCGCGAGCCGCTGTCCAACTTCACCCAGAACGGCCTGTCCCAGGTCGGCCCGACGATGGGCGAATTGCGCGGCCTGGTGCGCGACTTGCGGCAGCTGACCAATCGCCTGGACCGCAATCCGGGCGGCTACCTGACCGGCCGCACGCGGCCGGAAGAATTCGTTCCAGAGCATGCCAAGAAGTGACATCGACAACCCCGGGACGATATCCATGCGCACGACCCTGACCGCCCTCGCCATCGTCCTGCTCGCCGCCTCCTGCAGCGTGCTGCCCAAGCGCGAGCCGACTCGCGTCTTCTCGCCCGTGCACGCCGCCTCCGCCACCGTGCAAGGGCCGAACGTGGACTGGTCCCTGCTGGTGGCCAAGCCGGCGGCCAGCGAGTGGCTCGACTCCGAGCGCATCAGCGTGCGCCCCGGTACCGGCAATGTGCAGGTCTACAAAGGCGCCAGCTGGTCCGATGCGGTCCCCGACCTGGTGCAGACGGCCCTGCTGCGCGGTTTCGAGGATTCGCAGAAGATCCTGACCGTGGGCCGCCCCGGCGGCGGCGTGAAGGGCCGCTTCCAGCTGGTGACCGAGATCCGTGCGTTCGAGTCCGACTACGCGACCGGCAGTCCCGTGGCGGTGCTCGAACTGCAGGCCAAGCTGGTGGATGGCCATGATGGCGCCGTGGTCGCGGCCAGGAATTTCCGCGACACCGAAGCCGCCGGCACCGAGGACGTGGACGCGGTGGTGGGCGCGATGTCGCGCGTGCTCGATCGCACCACGGCGCAGGTGGTCGGCTGGACGCTGGTGGAAGGCGATCGCCACGCGCACGCGAACCCTGGCGCGCAGTGAGCCGCGGCGGGATTCGTCGCCGCAAGGCGGAATTCAAGCCCATCGAGTTCTCCAACACGGGAGTTTCCGTCAGCCATTGGACCGTCCTTGCCTTGATCGGGCTGTGCCTGGGCTTGTTCGCCATCGCGATCGGGCAAAGCATCCTGTAGGCGTACGGCGTCGTCGCCGTCTCGTTCATGGGCTTTCTTCTGCTGTCGTTCCTGGACAGCCAGGGCGCCTGATCGCGCGGAAGGTCAGGTTGATCCGCTCGCCCACCGGTCGCGCCGTGCGCGTCAGTGCGTGGCGGGTGTTGCGCTGGGTGTCGCCACGCATCAGCAGCAGGCTGCCGTGCGGAAGATCCAGCGCGATCCGCCCGCCGCCCGGCGCGCGCGACTTGACCAGGAACCGGCGCGTGGCGCCGAGGCTGAGCGAGGCGATCACCGGCTGCGGACCGAGCTCGGGTTCGTCGTCGCTGTGCCAGCCCATCGCGTCCCGGCCATCGCGATAACGGTTGGCGAGCACCGAGTTGAAGGACGCGCCGCAGGCCGCTGCCAGGCGCCCGCGCAGGCCCAGCAGAGCGGGCGGCCAGGGCTGCGGTTCGAACAGCACGCCGGAATAGCGGTAGGCCGCGCCGGGATCGCCGATCCAGCAGCTGAGCCGCGGCGAAGGCACTTCGCGCCCGAACAGCCGGATGAGATGCACTTCCCAGCGCACCTGGGCCAGCAGCGCGGTCTGCAGCGCGTCGGCCGCCGCGCCGTCGAGCCAGGCCGGCGCAAGCAGCAGATCGGCATCCGCGAACTCCACGGGCGCAAGCGTGGCCGGGTCGGGCATGGCAAAATTGTCCGTCATTCCCGGACTTTATCGCCATGAGCGAACGCGATGTCATGCAGTACGACGTGCTGGCCGTCGGCGCCGGCCCGGCGAGCCTGGCCTTTGCCATCCGGCTCAAGCAGCTCAAGCCGGAACTGAGCGTCTGCGTGATCGAAAAGGGCGCCACCATCGGCGCGCACATCCTCTCTGGCGCCGTCATCGAGCCCGGCCCGCTGGATGCGCTGTTGCCGGGCTGGCGCGACAACCCGCCGCCGGTGTGCGTGCCGGCCGGCGAGGACGAGTTCTGGATCCTGTCCAAGACCGGCGGCTGGAAGATGCCCGTCGTGCCGCCGCAGATGGACAACCACGGCAACTTCATCGTCTCGCTGGGCGCGATGTGCGCCTGGCTGGCGCCGCAGGCCGAGGCGCTGGGGGTTGAAATCTATCCGGGGTTCGCGGCGGCCGAGCTGCTGTACGACGAGCGCGACGCCGTCTGCGGCGTGCGCATCGGCGACATGGGCGTGGCCCGCGACGGCACGCACAAGCCCGGCTACACCCAGGGCATCGACATCCATGCCAAGGTCACCGTGCTTGGCGAAGGCGCGCGCGGGCACCTGACCAAGCGGCTCATCAACAAGTATTCGCTCGACCATGGCCACGACCCGCAGAACTACTCGATCGGGATCAAGGAGCTGTGGCAGTTGCCGCCCGGCCGCGGCACGGCCGGCAAGATCGTGCACACGATGGGCTGGCCCGCGGATTCGAAGACTTACGGCGGCAGCTTCCTGTACCACCTCGATGGCGACCGCGTCGCGCTGGGCTATGTGTCCGGCCTGGACTATCGCGATCCGATGTACCAGCCCTACGAAGCCTTCCAGCAGTGGAAGAACCATCCTTCGGTGAAGTCCCTTCTCGAGGGCGGCAGCATCCTGTCGGCGGGCGCCCGCGCGATCGTGACCGGCGGCTACCAGGCGCTGCCGACGGTCGAGATGCCCGGCGCGATGCTGATCGGCGACGCGGCCGGCCTGCTCAACCTGCCCAAGATCAAGGGCACGCACCAGGCGATGCGCTCGGGCATGCTTGCCGCCGAACATGTCGCGGCGGCCGGAACATCGGCGGGTTGGGACGCGCTGCTGCGCGCCTCCCCGGCAGTGGCCGAGCTGCGCAAGGTGCGCAACTTCAAGCCGGCGTTCAAGAAGGGCCGCGTGTTCGGCCTGCTCAACGCGGGCTGGGAGACCATCACCGCGGGGCACTCGCCGTGGACCTGGCGAACCAAGGCCGACTGGTCGTCCCTGGACAAGGTCGGCGCGCACGAACAGCCAAAGCGCGATTACGTCGAGCGTACCCTGCCCCCGCGTGATCGCCTGGCCGGGGTCTACTACGCGGCCACAGAACACGACGAGGACCAGCCCGTGCACCTGCACGTGCTCGACACTTCCATCTGCATCACCACCTGCGCGGAGGAGTACGGCAATCCGTGCACGCGCTTCTGCCCGGCGTCCGTCTATGAAATCGTCACCGATGCAAGCGGGCCGCGCCTGCAGATCAACGCGGCCAACTGCGTGCACTGCAAGACCTGCGACATCAAGGACCCGTACCGGATCATCGACTGGGTGACGCCGGAGGGCGGCGCCGGACCCAACTACCAGAATCTCTGAACGGGGCCGGTTCCTTCACATCATGGGCGATGCAAAGCGGGGCCGTGTGAAGGAACCGGCCCCGTTCAGGGCGTCGCGGCGTAGTCGATCTTCGGCAGCTCGATGCCGGTCACCGTGGACGTCGCGTTCCAGGACGGCATCGGGTCATCCGGCGGCGCTTCGCCACCGCGGCGCGACTCTTCCTCGCCGCGCTTGGGCTTGACCGGCCCGCCGCCGAAGCGGAACGGGGCGCTGACATGGGCCGGCACCGGCTTGCCATCGACGACATCGAGTTCGAAGCGGCTGGCACGCAGGGACTTGGTGGCGGCATCCACGTAGCGCGCCTCGTCGAACATCGAGGGAACGCGCAGCTCGGTCTTCACCGTGCTGATGCTGGCGGCATCCACGCTGCCGTCTTCCTTGAGGTTCGCACCGAGCACGACCAGCCCACCCTGTTCGGGGGCCACCTTCGGCGGCGTCGCCTTGCCGACGGCGACCACGCAGGGGCCGTTGATCGCGCGATTCAGGTGCAGGCCGAAACTGCCGTCCGGCCGCGGCGCTGCGACCAGTGCCAGGGTAAGGCAGGTGGACGAGGCCACGGCGTGGCCATCCTTGCGCGCCGGCGCGAGCGTGAGCTTGGCGGCGTACTGCTGGGCAATGGTGTTCAGCGGCAGCGTGGAATCCAGTGGCTTGGACGACAGCACATGCCCGTCCGGACCGACATCCACGCGCAAGGCGACCACCTCGCTGCGCGGCCTGGCATCGGGCGCCGCGGCGGACGCGGCTCCAGCGGACGCCGATGCGCAGGCGAGGACGAGGCAAGCCGCGAACGGCGCGCCCGACCGGAGCATCGGCGGCAGGCGGAGTTGGCGTCGGTTCAAGGCATGCTCCGGGGTCTGGAATGGCCCGAGTATAGCGCTGGCCTCCCGCACCGGCGATACAATGGCAGCCTTCGCAGGAGCCACCATGTCACTCAGCCCCGACCTCCGCCAACGCATCGTCGACATCCTGGATTCGCAGCGCGTCGTGCTGTTCATGAAGGGCAATCCGGGCGCGCCCCAATGCGGATTCTCGGCCAAGGCCGTTGGCATCCTGGACGCCTTGCTGCCGGCCTACGGCAGCGTGGATGTGCTCGCCGACGCGGAGATCCGCGAAGGCATCAAGGCCTATGGCCAGTGGCCGACGATCCCCCAGCTGTACGTCGACGGGGAACTGGTCGGCGGCAGCGACATCATCGAGGAGATGGTGAATTCCGGCGAGTTGCACAGCCTGCTCGGGGTCACCGCGCCCGACCGAACCCCGCCGGCGCTGGAGATCACCCCGGCCGCCGCCACGCAGATTTCGAACGCGATGGCCGGCGCGGATCCCAACGCGGTGCTGCACCTGTCGGTGGACCCGCGCTTCAATGCGCAGTTCCAGCTCAAGCCCGCCAGCGGCCACGAGATCGTCGCCGAGGTTGCGGGCATCCGCGTGCACCTGGACCTGGCCAGCGCGCCGCGCGCCAACGGCATCCGCATCGACTGGGTCGAGGACGTGCGTGGCGCAGGGCTGGCAATCAGCAATCCGAACGCGCCGCCAGCGGTGAAATCCATCTCGGTGCGCGAGTTGCACGATCGCATCATGGCCGGCGTGATCGACGTGATCGACGTGCGCCCGGCCAGCGCGCGCGCGCTGGCGCCGTTCCCGGAACCGCACGAAGTCCTGGACGAGGACAGCGCGGAGCGCCTGGCCACCCTGCCCAAGGACCTGCCGATCGCCTTCCTTTGCCATCGCGGCAACTCCAGCCGACAGGCGGCGGAGCATTTCCGCGGCCTCGGTTTCCACGACCTGTACAACGTCGACGGCGGCATCGATGCCTGGTCGCTGGAGATCGACCCCACCGTGCCGCGCTACTGAGGGACGCCGCTCGGCAGCCCTCCGGCCGGCGACCGCGCCGAACCGTGACTTGCAGCCGTATCGCGCCTAGAGCAAATGCGCTAACTTCACGCTGGCACGACCTGTCCGGCGGCATCGTTACCGGACCCGGGTCCCTCTAGGGGAGGCGTCATGAGACTGCTCGCTGCTTTTGCATCCGCCGCGCTGTGCGGTTCGATCCTCGCCGGATGCGGCGGCTCCGGCGCGGGCGGCGCAGCCGCGGGGACGACCCGCAACGATCTCGCCGCCACGGCCTGCGAGGTTTACGCCAAGGGCCAGCTCGGGGACAAGACCTACAAGCTGGACCATGCCGCGCTTGCGGCCAGCATGAAGGATGCCGGCGACGGCGCCAGCCGGCTGAGCTCACCGATCACGATCGAACCCGGGCTGTCGTCCGAGAGCAAGCAGTCCCTCGAGTGTTCGGTGCGCTTCGTCGCCGGAAAGGACGCGCCAGACGTGCTGTCCATGCAGTTCATCTGGCAATAACCCTGAACGGGGCCGGTTCCTTCACGTGATAGACTTGGCGGAGCGGGGCCGGTTCGCACGAGCCAGGACGTGAAGGAACCGGCCCCGTTCAGGGTTATTGGTCGAAGCGCAGGTGCTTGATCGACTTGCCGTGGCGCCGGATCAGCTTCAGCGCCTCGATCCCGACGGTGATGTGGTTCTCGACGAACTGCCCGGTCACGATCCGGTCCGACGCCTCGGTCTTGATGCCCTCCGGGATCATCGGCTGGTCCGACACCAGCAGCAGCGCGCCGCAGGGAATCGAGTTGGCGAAGCCAGCCGCGAAGATCGTCGCCGTTTCCATGTCGATCGCCATGCAGCGCAGCTTGCGCAGGTAGGCCTTGAACGCCTCGTCGTGCTCCCAGACCCGGCGGTTGGTGGTGTAGACGGTGC
>JANXUD010000007.1 GCA_025352045.1 Gammaproteobacteria bacterium
CGGCGGCGGGCGTCGCTGCGGCGGGCGTGGCTGCAGCAGGCACGGCTGCGGCCGGCGCGGGCGCGGCGGGCGCGGCCTCAGGGGCGGGTTTCTGCGTTGCCAGCCAGGCCTGGTACTCGGCCTTGGGCAGGAACTTCACCACGATCGGCATGAAGCCATGGTCCTTGCCGCACAGCTCGGCGCAGACGCCGCGGTAGGTGCCGGGCTGGTGGACATTGGTCCAGTCTTCGTTGATCTGCCCCGGGATCGCGTCCTGCTTCCAGCCAAGGGCCGGCACCCACCAGCTGTGGATGACGTCGTCGCCGGTGATCACGAAGCGCACGCGGGTGTCGACTGGCAGCACCAGCGGCTTGTCCACGTCACGCAGGTAGTGAGGGAGCACGGCGGAATCGGGCACCACGCCGCTCTGGCGCAGGGCATCGGACTGGCGGTCCATGCGACTGATGAAATCCACGCCCTGGTCCACGTACTCGTAGCGCCACATCCACTGGTAGCCGGTGATCTTGATGGTCATCTCGGCCGGGGTGGCGTCATGGTCGGCGCCGTACTGCGCGACCACCATGCGCGTGGCGGGGATCGCCGAGCCGACCAGGATCATGATCGGGACGACGGTCCAGATCGCTTCGAGGAGGGTGCTGTGGGTGAAGCCGGTGTCCGGAACCGCGCCACGCGAGCGGCGGAAGGTGAACATCGCGTAGGCCATGGCGCCGAACACGATGATGCCGATGACCACGCAGATCCACAGCATGATCATGTGCGCGTGGTAGGCGTTGTGCGAAGTCTGAGTGACGCCCGGGGTCATGTTCAGCTGCCAGCGCACCGGGTCGGTGCCACCGTGCACGCTGCTGGCCGCGGCGCTGGCGGCCCCGGCGAGGGCGAACAGGCCGGCCAGTGCGCGCGTCGCGGCATGGCGGGCCAGGCTGGCGGGGCGCCGGCGGGGGGCATTCGTCACTGCATTCATCGGGTTCGACCTCGAAAGTGATTCTTCAGTGGCATGCAGGTCCTGCCCGCCGCCTGGCTTGATTGCAATCGCGAATGTCCCGCCGTCGCCGGGGCCGGCGGACGCCGCCGCGGCCCGCGCATGCGAGACGGGGAAAACGACGGAATTTTACGCGCCCGGGCCGGGTCGCGGCAAGCCGAGTTGCATCCGCGTTGCATCCGTGGGATGGCCCTTGAGCCGGCCTTCACGCCGGCCGCCAACCGACCCCCGCGCTTTCCGCGGCCCCCGGTGGCGACTAGACTTGCCATCTCGCCGCGCGCCGCGCCGCCTGCCGCCGGACTTTCCGTGACGCCGATCATCAGCCCCGAACTCCCGGCCAGCCTGCCGCCGCTGCGCCAGCGCATCACCGACGCCTACCTGCGCGATGAAACGGCCGCGTTGGCCGACCTGCTCCCCCGCGCCCGGCTGCCTGCGGCCGAGCAAGCCCAGGTCCAGGCCAAGGCGATCGAATTGGTCGAGCGCACCCGCGTGCGCGCCGCCGACCCGGCCATGGTCGAGGCTTTCATGCGCGAGTACGACCTCAGTTCGGAGGAGGGCGTGCTGCTGATGTGCGTGGCCGAGGCATTGCTGCGCATCCCGGATCAGGACACCGCCAACAAGCTGATCCGGGACAAGCTGGGCGATGCCGACTGGGACGCGCACCTGGGCCGCTCCAGTTCCACCCTGGTCAATGCCTCGACCTGGGGCCTGATGCTGACCGGTCGCCTGGTCAACCTGGCCGACGAGACGCGGCGCGATGTCGGCGGCGCCTTCCGCCGCCTGGTCGGCCGGGTCGGCGAGCCCGCGATTCGCCTGGCCGTGCGCCAGGCGATGCGCATCATGGGCCACCAGTTCGTGATGGGCCGCACCATCGACGAAGCGCTGGACCGTTCGCGCAAGGGCGAGAACGCCGCCTACCGCTATTCCTTCGACATGCTCGGCGAGGGCGCCTTCACGGCTGCCGATGCCGCGCGCTACCTCGAGGCCTATCGGCTGGCGATCCTGGCCATCGGCGCCGGTGGCCCGTACCCCGACGTGTTCGCCGCGCCGTCGATCTCGGTCAAGCTGTCGGCCCTGCATCCGCGCTACGAATTCAACAAGCGCGCCCGCGTGCTGGCCGAACTGGTGCCGAAGATCGTCGCGCTGGCCGCGCTGGCGAAGGCGCAGGGCATCGGCTTCACCATCGATGCCGAGGAAAGCGAGCGGCTTGACCTGTCGCTGGACGTGATCGCGGCGGCGTACGCGGACCCGTCACTGTCCGGTTGGGAGGGCTATGGCCTGGCCGTGCAGGCCTACCAGAAGCGCGCGCCGTTCGTGGTCGACTTCATCGCCGACCTCGCCCGGCGCGTCGGCCGCCGCATCCCGATGCGCCTGGTCAAGGGCGCCTACTGGGATTCGGAAATCAAGAAGGCGCAGACCGAAGGCCTGGCGGGCTACCCCGTGTTTACCCGCAAACCCAACACCGACGTGAGTTATCTCGCCTGCGCAAGGCGGATGCTCGACGCCTCCGATGCCCTGTACCCGATGTTCGCCACCCACAACGCGCAGACCATCGCCGCGGTGCATCACATGGCCGGCGGCAATTCGAAGCCGCGCAAGGCCTTCGAGTTCCAGCGCCTGCACGGCATGGGCACCCACCTGTACGCCGAAACCATCGGCGCCGCCTCGCTCGACGTGCCCTGCCGCGTGTATGCGCCGGTCGGCTCGCACGAGGACCTGCTGCCCTACCTGGTGCGCAGGTTGCTGGAAAACGGCGCCAACTCGAGTTTCGTCAACCGGATCACGGACGAGGCGACGCCTCCGGCGACGTTGGTCGCCGACCCGGTCGCCACCGTCGAAGGCTTCAGCAGCAAGCCGCATCCCAACATCCCGCCGCCATCGGCCATCTTCCCGGACAGGACCAATTCCATGGGCGTGAACCTCGCCAACGAGCAGGAGCTGGCGAGCCTTGCCGCCGGCATCAACGCCGCGACCGGGCCCTGGCGCGCCGCGCCCCTGGTGCCGGGTGCGCCGGGCGGCGGCGCGCTCACCGCCGTCACCAATCCCGCCGATCGCCGCCAGGCCATTGGCCAGTGGCAGGCGTCGGAGCCCGCGCAGGTCGAACGCGCCATCGCCAATGGCCTGGCCGCGTTTCGCGGCTGGGATGCGATGCCCGCCGCGCCGCGCGCGAAGCTGCTGGAGGAGGCCGCCGACCTGATGGAAGCGCGCATGCCCGAGCTGATCGCGCTGTGCGTGAAGGAAGCCGGCAAGTCGATCGCCGCCTCGGTGTCGGAAGTGCGCGAGGCAGTGGATTTCTGCCGCTACTACGCACAACAGTCACGCAAGCTTTTCGGCGCGCCCGAAAAACTGCCGGGGCCGACCGGCGAATCGAACGAACTGCAATTGCATGGCCGCGGCCTGTTCGCCTGCATCAGTCCCTGGAACTTCCCGCTGGCCATCTTCATGGGCCAGGTGACGGCGGCGCTCGCGGCCGGCAACACGGTGATCGCCAAGCCCGCCGAGCAGACCAACCTGATTGCATATTTCGCCATCAAGCTGCTGCACGAAGCCGGCGTGCCCGAAGACGTCGTGCAACTACTGCCGGGCGATGGCGCCACCGTCGGCGCCGCGCTCACCGCCGACCCGCGCCTGGCCGGCGTGGTGTTCACCGGCTCCACGGAAACCGCCTGGGCGATCAACCGCGCGCTCGCCGCGCGGCGCGGCCCGCTGGGCGTGCTGATCGCCGAGACGGGCGGCCAGAACGCGCTGATCGCCGATTCCTCCGCCCTGCCCGAGCAGCTGGTGAAGGACGCGATGACCGCCGCCTTCGATTCCGCCGGGCAGCGCTGCTCCGCCGCGCGCATCCTGTTCGTGCAGGCCGACATCGCCGACAAGGTCGTCGCCATGCTGTCCGGCGCCATGGACGAGATCGTGGTCGGCGACCCGGCCCTGCTGTCCACGGACGTCGGCCCGGTGATCGACGCCGATGCGCTGGACATCCTCAACCAGCATGCCGAACGCATGGATCGCGAAGCCGTGCTGATCAAGGCGGCCCCGCTCGGCGGGCAGGCCGCCTACGGTACCTTCTTCGCGCCGCGCGCCTACGAGCTCAAGTCCCTGTCGCAGCTCACGCGCGAGGTGTTTGGCCCGGTGCTGCACGTGATCCGCTACGAAGCCCGCGACCTGGACAAGGTGCTGGCCGACATCAACGCCACGGGCTACGGGCTGACCTTGGGCATCCACTCGCGCATCGACGCCACCGTGCAGCACATCGCGCGCAGCGTCCGGGTCGGCAATTGCTACGTCAACCGCAACCAGATCGGCGCGGTGGTCGGCGTGCAGCCCTTCGGTGGCGAGGGCCTGTCCGGCACCGGCCCCAAGGCCGGTGGGCCGCACTACCTGCTCAAGTTCGCCAGCGAGCGCACGCTCACGATCAACACGACGGCGGCTGGCGGCAACGCGTCCCTGCTCACGCTCGCGGAATAGTCTGGTCGTCTGGTGACCGTGGCCTGGACGGCTTGGTGCAGGGGCCTTGGCGGGACACGCCGCAAGTACGTCCCTGTAGGCTAATCGGCGCCGTCCATGGCGCCGATTGTCCCGCCAAGACCCCTGCACCGAGCCGTCCAGGACACGATCAGCGGCGTGTCCCGCCAAGACCCTTCCACCCAGCCGTCCAGGACACGGTCAGCGGCGTGCCGCAGGCCGCGGACTAAGCGTCGCCGAGCCGACGAACAAAGCGGAACGCGCCTTCCTCGTACCCGCATGCGCGGTAGAACTCGTGCGCCTCCAGCCGATGGCTGGCGGCGGTCAGTTCGATCCGCACCGCGCCGGCGGCGCGCGCCAGCGACTCGGCCTCGCGCAGCAGCAGTCGGCCCACGCCATGACCCTCGGCTTGGGGCGTGACCGCCAGGGCGGTGATCCGGCAGGTCGGGGCGCCCAGCGGCAGGTAGTAGGAGACGTCGCAGCAGACCAGGCCGGCGAGTTTGCCGGTGTCCGGGTCGGCCACGACCAGCAGGGTCTGCTCGGGATCGTGTCGCAGCGCCAGCAGGCGCTGGGCGGCTTCCTCGGGCGGGCAGGGATAGCCCAGCACGCCGAGCAGCTCCGAGAGACCGAAGGCGTCCTCGCGGGCCGCAGGGCGCACCTGCAGCGGCGGTTGTTCCGGTGGCGCGGCCGTGCGCCCCATGGCTCAGCGCGTGCCGTACACCACGACGGTCTTGCCGCGTGCGTGCAGCTTGCCGTCGATCTGCAACTGCTTGAGCACCCGGCCGGCCATCTCGCGCGAACAGCCGACGATACGGGCCAGTTCCTGGCGCGACACCCGGATCTGCATGCCCTGCGGATGGCTCAGCGCATCCGGTTCCTGGCACAGGTCGTTGAGCGTGCGGATGATGCGGCCGGTGACGTCAAGGAAGGCCAGGCGCGAGGCCTTGCGGCTGGTGTCGAGCAGGCGCTTGGACAGCTGGGCGCCGATCGCATAAAGGATCTTGGGGCATTCGCTGGACAGCGAACTGGAGAACAACTGGTGCAGGCGCTCGTAGCTCAGCTCTGCCAGTTCGCAGGGCGTCCGGGTGCGCAGCAGGACCTGGCGGATGTTGGCGGCCACGAACAGGCCCATCTCCCCGACGAACTCGCCGGCATTGCAGTAACCGAGCACCAGCTCGCGCCCGTCGCCCTCGACGCTGATGATGCTCAGCGAGCCGCTGACCACGTAATAGAGGGTGTTGGCGGTGTCGCCCGGACGGAAGATGTCGCTGCGCGCCGGGTGGCGGCGGCGGTGGCACTGGTCTAGGAAGTGGCTCAGCGAGAGGTCGTCGAGCGCCAATGGACTGGCGACGGGGCGCATGTTGCTGAATTCGCTCAGGGCTGTGCGCTGCGGTGCCATGGTTGCCTCGTGCTGGTGCGGATTGGCCACAGCTTAGGCTGTGACGGAGCGCACAGCAATCACCCCTGGACCCCGGCACGGCCCCCGGGCAAGCGGAGGTTCCCCCCGGGGGGCGATTGGCCGATAATCCCGCTCCTGTCTCGCCACCCCGGACCGCCACTTTGGTCAAGCCACTGCCTCGCCTGCGCCTCCAGGGGTTCAACAACCTCACCAAGGCCCTGAGCTTCAACATCTACGACATGTGCTACGCCGTGTCCGAAGAACAGCGCCAGCGCTACATCGAGTACATCGACGAGGTGTACAACGCCGAGCGCCTCACCCAGATCCTCACCGAGGTCGCGCACATCATCGGCGCCAACATCCTGAACGTGGCCCGCCAGGACTACGACCCGCAGGGCGCCTCGGTCACCATCCTCATCTCCGAGGAACCGGTGATCGACAAGAAGCTGGCCGGCAAGGAGTTGATCTCCGACGCCGTGGTCGCGCACATGGACAAGTCGCACATCACCGTGCACACCTATCCGGAAACGCACCCGCACAACGGCATAGCCACGTTCCGCGCCGACATCGATGTGGCGACTTGCGGCGTCATTTCGCCGCTGAAGGCCCTCAACTACCTGATCGAGAGCTTCGACTCCGACATCGTGGTGATGGACTACCGCGTGCGCGGCTTCACCCGCGACATCCGCGGCAAGAAGCACTACATCGACCACAAGATCAACTCGATCCAGGACTACCTGTCCAAGTCGATCAAGCAGCACTACGAGATGCTCGACGTCAACGTGTACCAGGAAAACCTGTTCCACACGAAGATGCACGTGAAGGAGTTCGACCTCGACACCTACCTGTTCGAGGAGAAGGCCAAGAACCTCTCGTTCAAGGACCGTTCGCGGGTCGAACTGCAGCTGCGGCGCGAGATCGAGGAACTGTTCCACGGCCGCAACCTGATCGATTGACGTGGGAGCGGCTT
>JANXUD010000009.1 GCA_025352045.1 Gammaproteobacteria bacterium
AAGCCGCTCCCACAAGTTCAACCCTCGCAGCCCTCGAGCCGCAGGTGCTGGCCGGGCTGGATGCGATAGCCGGGCGACTTGATCCGGTTCTTCTTCGCCAGGGTGTCCACATCGCAATCGTGCTTCTGCGCGATGGCCTCCAGGCTGTCGCCCGGACGCACGCGATACATGGCCGGCCGCTTCTTCTTCTTGCCATCGGATCGGTCGCTGCCGCCGTGCTTGCCGCGCTCGCCACGCGCATCGGCGACCTGGGCCGGCGCGGCATCCACGGGCGCCACGTAGGCGGGCACATAGGCCTTCTGCGCAGCGACCAGCTGCTGCGCCAGCTCGGCGTGCTTGCCCTGCACGCAGTTGCGCGTGTAGAGCGTGGCGACCCGCTTCGGCGCGCGCAACACCGTGCCTGGTGCGATGGGCGTGCTGGCCTCGAAACGCGGGTTGAGGTTGCGCAGCACACGGAACCAGCCATCGCGGGTGCCGCCGTTGCCCAGGCAGATGGTCAGCTCGTTGATCGACGTGGTCCGGGCGATGGACAGCTGGCCCGGGGTGGTATCGAGCCTGGGGAATTCGAGGCCGTATTTCCTGGGATGCAGGAACAGCCAGGCGGCCGCGATCACCGCCGGCACGTAGTCGCGGGTTTCCGGTGGCAGCTGCGCCATCACCTGCGGCGACCAGAAGCTGGCGCCTCCGCTGGAGGCGTACAGGCGCGCGGCGCGCCCCTCGCCGCCGTTGTAGGCGGCGACGGTGTATTCGAGGTTGCGGTTGAGCTCGGCGAAGCGCTCGTTGATGTACGCGGCGTTGGCGCGCGCCGCCTGCTGCGGGTCGAAACGCGAATCGAAGCCACTGACGTCGCGATACAGGCCCAGGCGCGAGCCGGTGGCCGGCATGAACTGCAGCGGGCCGCTGGCGCCGCTGCGCGAGACGGAATGCACCTTGCCGCCGGATTCCTTGGCCATGATCCCGAACAGCAGGGCCTCCGGCAGGCCCGAGCGCTGGTATTCCGGGGCCATCAGGTAGCGCATGTACTGGTAGTTTTCCCAGGCATCGATCAGGAAGGCGCGCTGCGAGGTGAGCCATTCGCGGATCGCGGCCTGCACCGGCTCGTTCACCTCGACCATCTTGTCGAAGTCGTGTCCGTCGTTGAGCAGGCTGATGCTGCGGGCGGCCTCCGGCGAGGCGGCCACGATCGGCGAGATCACGTGGTCCGGCTCGGCCTGGTTGTCGTCCCAGTCGTCCTCGCCCACGGTGTCGGACTGCGGGCCGAGGTCGGCCGACTTGAGCAGGGTCTCGTACTGGGTGATCACCCGGGTGCTGTCGCAGCCCTTCTGGTGCAGGCAGCGCTGGGCGATGTCCTCGAGGTCCTCGAGCGATTTGGACATCCGCGCCATCGCGGTGTCGTCGCCGGCCTTCAGCTTGATCCGCTCTTCGCGATAGCGCTGGCTGGCGGCGTCCATCTCCTGGTACAGGGGAGCGTTCTTGTCCACGCGCGCGGCGCTGGCAGGCGAGGCGGCGAGCAGGAACAGGGCGAGCAGCATCAGGGAGGGCAAGGGGGTGCGGGTCATCGTCATCCGGGGGGCTTGGGTACAGGCAGGGTATCGGGTGGCGGCGCCGGGCGGCAAGCGTATCGGAGCGCGCGCCAAGCCTTTAGAATCGGCCGGGACGGAACCATCCGGACACGAAGGCGCGAGCATGGCAGACATCCTCATCGGCAAAGGTGAAACTTCCGTTTGGCTGCGCGGGAAGTATGGCAACCGTCACGGTCTGGTCGCCGGCGCGACGGGCACGGGCAAGACGGTGTCGCTGATGGTGATGGCCGAAGGTTTCTCGCGCATGGGCGTGCCGGTGTTCCTGGCTGACGTGAAAGGCGATATCGCGGGGCTGTCCATGCCTGGCGCGATGAACGACCGGATCAGCCAGCGCGTTGCCCAGATCGGCATCGAGGGCTACGCCAACGAGGGCAGCCCGGTCATCTTCTGGGACCTGTACGGCAAGCTTGGGCATCCCGTGCGCACGACCGTCTCGGAAATGGGACCCACGCTCCTCAACCGCATCCTGGAACTGAATGAAGTGCAGTCGGGTGTGCTGGACATTGCCTTCAAGCTCGCCGACGACGAAGGCCTGCTCCTGCTCGACCTCGACGACCTGCGCGCCCTGCTGAACTTCCTCACGGAAAACAAGGACGACGTCGGCAAGAAATACGGCCTGGTCAGCCCGACCTCGGTCGCCGCGATCAGCCGCGCGCTGCTGCGCATTGAACAGGAAGGTGGCGATGCCTTCTTCGGCGAGCCGGCGCTCAAGCTCAGCGACCTGATGCGCCAGGACATGTCCGGCCGCGGCATCATCAGCGTGCTGGCCGCCGACCAGCTGATCATGAAGCCGCGCCTGTATTCCAGCTTCCTGCTCTGGCTGCTGTCCGACCTGTTCGAGACCCTGCCCGAGGTCGGCGACCTCGACCAGCCCAAGCTGGTGTTCGTGTTCGACGAAGCGCACCTGTTGTTCGACGATTGCCCGCCGGCCCTGCAGCAGCGCATCGAGCAGGTGGTGCGCCTGATCCGGTCCAAGGGCGTGGGCGTGTACTTCTGCTCGCAGAACCCGGACGACGTACCCGACGTGATCCTCGGCCAGATGGGCAACCGCATCCAGCACGCCCTGCGCGCCTACACGCCGCGCGACCAGAAGGCGGTCAAGACCGCGGCCGAGACCTTCGTGCCCAATCCCAAGCTCGACGTGGCCAAGGTGATTTCCGAACTGGCGACTGGCGAGGCCCTGGTGTCGATGCTGCAGGACAAGGGCATCCCGATGCCCGTCGAGCGCACCTGGATCTGCCCGCCGCGCTGCCGCATGGGCGCGATCACGCCCGAGGAACGCGCCACGGTGCGCAACCGCAGCCCGGTCGGCGGGCAGTACGACACCGCGATCAACCGCGAGTCGGCGGCCGAGAAACTGGCCGCGCGCGCGGCGCAGAAGACCGCCGATGCCGGTGGCGCGGATGCGCAAGCGGGTGCCGGCGGCGGTCGCGGCGCCGGCGCACCGGCTGTCGCCCCACAATCGCGGATCAGTGAAGTACTGTGGGGCAATAGTCGCCGCCAGGGCATGGTGGAGGCTGCGGCGAAATCGGCGACTCGCAGCATGGCCTCCGGACTGGGACGGCAGATCCTGCGCGGCGTGCTGGGCGGAATCTTCGGCGGCAAGGGCCGCTGAGGCCGGCGCCAGCGTGTCGCGCTGGCGTCCACCGCCGGAGCACTCCACTCCGATCATCACCCGCGCCGGTTTCGAACGCCTGCGCGTGGAACTCGATGAGCTGTGGCGGGTGCGCCGTCCCGAGGTCGTGCGCGCCCTGTCGGAGGCCGCGGCGGAAGGTGACCGCTCGGAAAACGCCGAATACCAGTATCGCAAGAAGCAACTCGGGGAAATCGACCGTCGCGTGCGCTACCTGAGCAAGCGGCTGGAGAAGCTGCAGGTCGTGGACCAGGCGCCGTCCGATCCGTCGGCAATCTATTTCGGCGCCTGGATCGAACTGGAGCGCGAGGAGACCGGCGAGCTGGTGCGCTACCGCATCGTCGGCCCGGACGAAATCGATGCGGCAAGCGGGCAGATCAGCATCGATTCGCCGCTGGTACGCGCGGCATTGAAGAAACGCGTGGACGATGCCTTCGAAGCCCCGCTGCCGACTGGGGCCGCGCGCTTCCTGGTCGTGTCGGTCACCTACCCCACCTGAGGGCGCCTTCGTGAAGATCCACGGCGACATCACCATCAACGGCACGGTGTACCCGACCGGCTCCAACCTGCCCTGGACGCGCATCTATCCCTTCTTTCTGTTCCACATGCTGATGTTCGGCCTGTCCGGATTCTGGATGGCCTACGGCACCCCACCGGCGCCGATCGGCTTCCTGTTCCTGCACGGCGGCTTCGCGATCAGTATCTACGTGATCTTCTACCTTGCCATCTTCGGCAAGGAAGAAGTGAAGTGGATGTTCATCAACGCGGGCCTGGGGCTGTTCGGGATCTTCAGCCAGATCGGCTGGCTGCTTTCCCTGGCTGGCCGCAACGTCCACGACTATCCCTGGTATGTGCACGTCATCCCGTTCCTGTATTTCGTCCTGTACACCTTCCTGCTCCGGCACCTGGTGCTCGACCTGGCCCACGTCGGTGACGATGTGGTGCGCAAGTCGCGTGTCGAGGCTGGTTACGTTGGACTGTCGTTGCTGGTATACGGAACCACGTGGCTGGCCCACTGAGGGCACGATGCCGATCTACAGCGGCGAGTTCCCGTTCAACGATGGAAAAGCTGATAAGCCGATTTGTAGAAAAAACCAATTGTCGCCATCGCCGTGACTCCGAAAGCTTCAATGGCCTGAGGAAGGGATAGTCCCGTCGGCCGCGTCGATGTCATCCGGGCCGAAGCCATCGTCGTCGCCGACCAGGCCAAACAGGTCGTGCTCGTCGGCGCCCAGGATGCGCACGTCCACGAACTGCCCCGGCTTGAGTCCCATCAGCTGCCCATCCTGGATCTGCACGAGGCCATCGATCTCCGGGGCGTCGGCCATCGAGCGCCCGATCGCCAGCTCGCCATCGAGCAAGTCAACCAGCACGCGCTGGACGCTGCCGACCTTGCGTTGCAGCTTGTCAGCGCTGATGCCGGCCTGCAGTTCCATGAAGCGCTCCAGCCGCTCGCGCTTGACGTCTTCGGGCACGGGATCCGGCAGCGCATTGGCGGCGGCGCCGTCCACCGGCGAATAGGCGAAGGCGCCGACGCGATCGAGCTGGGCGGCGTCGAGGAAATCGAGAAGTTCCTCGAACTCCGCCTCGGTCTCGCCCGGGAAGCCGACGATGAAGGTGCTGCGGATGGTGATGTCCGGGCAGATGGAACGCCAGCGCTGGATTCGCTCGAGGGTCTTGTCCACCGCGCCCGGCCGCTTCATCAGCCTGAGGATGCGCGGGCTGGCGTGCTGGAAGGGAATGTCGAGATACGGCAGCAGCTTGCCTTCCGCCATCAGGGGAATGATGTCGTCCACGTGCGGATACGGATAGACGTAGTGCAGGCGGGTCCAGGCGCCGAGCTCGGACAGGCCCTCGCACAGGGACTTCATCCGGGTGGCGTAGGCCTTGCCCCGCCATTCGCGCTCGGCGTAGCGCGTGTCCACGCCATAGGCGCTGGTGTCCTGCGACACCACCAGCAGTTCGCGCACGCCGCCGCGCACCAGCTTCTCGGCTTCGATGAGCACCTCGTCCACGGGCCGCGACACGAGGTCGCCGCGCATGGACGGGATGATGCAGAAACTGCAACGATGGTTGCAGCCCTCCGAAATCTTCAGGTAGGCGTAGTGCTTTGGCGTGAGCTTCACTCCGGTATCGGGCAGAAGGTCCAGGAACGGGTCGCGGCGCTGAGGCAGCGCGCCGTGCACCGCATTCATCACCGAGCCGTAGTCCTGTGGCCCACTGATGGACAGCACGCCCGGGTGCGCCTCGCGGATCAGCTCGGCGCGCTTGCCCAGGCAGCCGGTGACGATCACCTTGCCGTTTTTGGCGATCGCCTCGCCGATCGCGTCCAGGGATTCGGCCACGGCCGAGTCGATGAAGCCGCAGGTGTTGACCACCACGACGTCGGCCTCGCCATAGCTGGGCACGATGTCGTAGCCCTCGACCCGCAGCTGGGTGAGGATGCGCTCGGAATCGACCAGGGCCTTGGGACAGCCGAGGCTGACGAAACCGACTTTTGGCGCGATCGCGGACATGGGGTGGACCAGAGCGGAAAACCGCGATTATATCGGCCGAGCCGTGAAGGCCGGCTTGCCCCGGACCCCGCCCCGGCGGCCCATGTCGCCGCAGGTGGCGCAACGACGGGCCGGGCGTATGCTGGTGGCAGGGGGGAGCATGCCATGGGTCACTGGATCGAACTCGACACCCCGAGCGGCGCGATCTCGGCCTGGCGCGCCGCACCTGCGGTGCCGCCGCGCGGCGCCCTGGTCATCGTGCAGGAAATCTTCGGCGTCAACGCGCATATCCGCAGCGTGGTGGACAAGTTCGCCGCGCATGGCTATTCGGCGATCTCACCGGCCTTCTTCGATCATTTCGAGCGCCACGTCGAGCTCGGATACGACGCCGAGGGCGTCGCCTACGGCCGCAAGCTGGTGGACCGGTTGGGCGTCGACCGCGCCGTCGAGGACGTGCGCAGCGCGGCCGATCAACTGGACGCCGAGGGCCGCACCGGCGTGGTCGGCTACTGCTGGGGCGGCACGATCGCCTTCCTGGCGGCGGCCCGGCTGGGCTTGCCGGCGGTGAGCTATTACGGCGGCCGCACGGTGCCCTTCCTGCACGAAAAGCCGCACGCGCCCCTGCTGCTGCACTTTGGCGAGGACGATCCCGTCATCCCGCCGGCCGACGTCAGGAAGCACCACGAGGCGTTGCCCGGCGCCGAAATCCACATCTGGCCCGCCGGGCACGGCTTCAACTGCGACCAGCGCGCCGACTACAACGCCACGGTGGCGGTGCAGGCCCTGCAGCGCACCCTGGCCTTCCTGGCGAACAACCTGGCATGAGCGACGACGACAGCTTCGTCCTGGACCCGCGGCTGGCGGCCGACTCGCATTTCATCGCTGACGGGCCGCTGTCGCAATTGCGCCTGGTCGACGACGGCCGCTACGACTGGCTGGCGCTGGTGCCGCGGGTGCCTGGCGCGGTGGAATGGTTCGACCTCGACGCTGGCCAGCAGCAGCGCCTGTTCGAGGAAGTGCGCGCAGTGGCCGCTGCGCTTCGCGCCGGGACGCGCTGCGAGAAGCTCAACATCGGCGCACTCGGCAACATCGTGCGGCAACTCCATGTGCATGTCGTCGCCCGCAATCCGGTCGACCCGGCCTGGCCGGGGCCGGTGTGGGGCGCGAGCGCACTCCGGCGGATGAGCGATGCGGAACGGGACGCGGCCGTCGGACGCTGGCGCGGGGCGCTGGCGTCCCTATCGCCGGCCTAGGTTTTTGGCAGGGTGACGCCGCGCTGGCCCTGGTACTTGCCGCCGCGGTCCTTGTACGAGGTTTCGCAGACCTCGTCCGACTCGAAGAACAGCATCTGGGCCACGCCCTCGTTGGCGTAGATCTTGGCCGGCAGCGGCGTGGTGTTGCTGAATTCCAGCGTCACGTGGCCCTCCCACTCCGGCTCCAGCGGCGTGACATTCACAATGATTCCGCAACGCGCATAGGTGCTCTTGCCCAGGCAGACCACCAGGGTGCTGCGCGGGATGCGGAAGAACTCCACCGTGCGCGCCAGCGCGAAGCTGTTGGGCGGGATGATGCACACGTCGGCTTCCACGTCCACGAAACTGGAGGGATCGAACGCCTTGGGATCGACGATGGTCGAGTTGATGTTGGTGAAGATCTTGAACTCGCGCGCGCAACGCACGTCGTAGCCGTAGCTGGACGTGCCATAGCTGACGATGCGGTGGCCGTCGGCGGCCTGCTTCACCTGGCCGGGCTCGAAGGGCTCGATCATGCCCTGGGCCTGCGCCATGCGGCGGATCCAGCGGTCGGACTTGATGCTCATGCCATGGTTCTCACGAAGCGGGCGGTTGCGCAGGCGTGGCCGGGTTGCGTCCGCGCGGCCAGAGCAGCCACAGGACGACCAGGTTGATCCCCAGCACGCTGACCGAGGTCAAGTTTGGCGTACGAAACAGGTAATACAGTTCGAACGGCACGTACAGGGCGCAGGAGACGATGCCCAGCCAGCGCGCCCAGTTGCGCATGAACCACAGGCCATACGATTCGACGAAGCGCAGCGCGGCGTAGGCGACTGCCGCCAGCACCAGCAGTCCGTGCTCGCTGTCGGCCGCGTGCAGCAGGGCCAGGAAGCGCCGCGCCAGGCCGAGCGTCGGGTCGATGTCGAGCAGGCGCAGCAGGGACACGCCGCCATTCTCGAGCACGTTGCTGTGCGCGCTGAGCAGGCCAAAGGCGATCGCCAGGATGACCAGGCCCTTGGCCAGGTCGATCACCGCGACGATGCGCAGCTTGCGCCGCGCATTGAGGTGCAGTGCATGTTCCAGGCCGTCGTTGGCCTCGCGGATGCGGTGGTGCTCGTCCATTAGCTGTTCTGGATCACGATATTGGGGAAGGCGATCGCCTTGTTGCGCGCCTGCAGCGACAGTCGCGCCGCGGTCCTGCGCGCGATCTCGCGATAGGTCGCGGCTACGGCCGAGCCGGGCTCCGCGACCACCGTCGGCCGGCCCGAATCGGCCTGCTCGCGGATCCGGATGTCCAGCGGCAGAGAACCCAGCAGGGGCACGCCGTATTGCGCCGCCATGTGCTCGCCCCCGCCTTCGCCGAAGATGTGTTCTGCATGCCCGCAGCTGGAACACACGTGGACCGCCATGTTCTCGACGATGCCGAGCACCGGCACGTCGACCTTTTCGAACATGCGCAACGCCTTGCGCGCATCGAGCAGCGCGATGTCCTGCGGCGTGGTGACCACGATCGCGGCCGACACCGGTACCCGCTGCGCGAGCGTCAGCTGGATGTCTCCGGTGCCGGGTGGCAGGTCAATCACCAGGTAATCGAGGTCCTGCCAGAGCGTGGTGGTGAGCAACTGCTGCAGGTACTGGGTGGTCATCGGGCCGCGCCAGATCGCCGGCGTGTCGTCGCCCAGGAACAGGCCGATCGAGATCGCCTGCACGCCATGCGCGCGCATCGGCTCGATGTTCTTGCCATCGGGACTCTGCGGCTTGCCCGACAGGCCGAGCATCATCGGGATGCTGGGCCCGTGGATGTCGGCATCGAGCACGCCGACCGAGGCGCCCTCCGCGGCCAGGGCCAGCGCCAGGTTGACGGCCGTGGTGGATTTGCCGACCCCGCCCTTGCCCGAGGCGACGGCCAGGATGTTGCGCACGCCCGGCAGCGGCGTCAGGTCCTTCTGCACGCGATGGGCGAGGACGCGGGTGCCGATGTCCACCGTCACGCGGGTGACGCCCGGCAGCGCGCCGACGACGCGTTCGATCTCCGCGGCCAGCGCCGGGTGCCAGCTGCGCGCCGGATAGGCGAGCTGCACGTCGACCGCGACATTGCCGCCATCCACGCCCACGCCGCGAACGGCGTGTCCGGCGACGAGGTCGAGGCCGGTGTGCGGATCCATGACGTGGGCGAGCGCGCTGCGGACAGCTTCTGCGTTGGGGGACGAGGTCGCGGGAATCATGCGCGGGCCGGGATGTCGAGGAGGCGATTGTACCAGTCCGTCCCGCCGGCCCCGGCGGTCCGCCCCACCGGGACGGCCGGTTCCAATCGGCCGCGCCCGCCCGGCTCTGCGATAATCGCCGCATGACGCCTGCTCCCGCCCTGGTCACCACCGCCCTGCCCTACGCCAACGGCCCCCTGCACCTGGGCCATCTCGTCGGCTACGTCCAGGCCGACATCTGGGTCCGCGCCCGCCGCCTGGACGGCGGCCAGGCCTGGTTCGTCTGCGCCGACGACGCGCATGGCACGCCGATCATGCTTGCGGCCGAGAAGGCCGGCGAATCGCCCGAGGACTTCATCCGCGGCGTGCAGGCCGGGCACGAAGAGGATTTCGCCGCCTTCGGCGTGGCCTTCGATTTCTACCATTCCACCCATTCGCCCGAGAACCGGGCGTTGGCGGAGCTGGTCTACCTCCGGCTGCGCGAAGGCGGCTACATCGCGCGCCGGGCGATCCAGCAGTTGTACGACCCGGTGCGGCAGATGTTCCTGCCCGACCGGTACATCAAGGGCGAGTGTCCCAACTGTGGCAGCCCCGACCAGTACGGCGACAACTGCGAGGTCTGCGGCAAGGCGTATTCGCCGACCGACCTGAAGAACCCGCGTTCGGTGGTCTCGGGCGCCACGCCCGAGCTGCGCGATTCCGAGCACTACTTCTTCGAGCTGGGCAAGTTCGAGGTGATGCTGCGCGACTGGCTGTCCGGCGACGTGGCCGTGCCGGCGGTGAAGGCCAAGCTGGGCGAGTGGCTGGAAGGCGGCCTGCGCGACTGGGACATTTCCCGCGACGCGCCCTACTTCGGCTTCCCGATCCCCGATGCGCCGGGCAAGTTCTTCTACGTGTGGCTGGACGCGCCGATCGGCTACCTGGCCAGTTTCCGCGCCTATTGCACGGCGACCGGCAGCGACTTCGACGCCGTGCTGCGCGAAGGCAGCAGCGCCGAGATGCACCACTTCATCGGCAAGGACATCATCAACTTCCATGGCCTGTTCTGGCCGGCGATGCTGCATGGCGCGGGCTTGCGCACGCCCACGCGCCTGCACGTCAATGGCTACCTGACGGTGAACGGCGCCAAGATGTCCAAGTCGCGCGGCACCTTCATCCTGGCGCGCACCTACCTGGACGCGGGACTGGACCCGGAAGCGCTGCGCTACTACTTCGCGACGCGTTCCAACGGCAGCGTGGACGACCTCGACCTGAGCCTGGCCGACTTCGTCGCACGGGTGAACTCGGACCTGGTCGGCAAGTTCGTCAACCTGGCCAGCCGCGCCTCGGGTTTCGCGACGAAACACTTCGATGGCCGGCTCGACCGCCGCCTGCCGGCGGGTGCGCGCGACCGCGCGGACGATTGCATCGCCAGCCTCGGCGAGATCCAGGCCCTGTACCGAAACAACGACTTCGCCGCGGTCTGCCGTGAGGCTGCGCGCCTGTGCGATGCGCTGAACCAGCGCTGGGACGAGGCCAAGCCCTGGGTGCTGGCCAAGGATCCCGCGCAGGCCGACGCACTGCAGCAGGTCTGCAGCGAATGCCTGCTCGGCTTCTACGCCATCGCCTGCTACCTGGCGCCGATCCTGCCCGGCCTGTCGGCGCGGGCGCTCGCCCTGTTCGATCGCGCACCGCTTGGCCGCGACGCCCGCGACACCCTCGCCGGCGCGATCGCCAACCTGCCTGGCCACATCCAGCCCTACGCGCCGCTGCTGCTGCGCATCGATCCCAAGCAGGTGGACGCCATGACGGATGCCTCGCGCGACGACCTCAAGCCCGCGGACGCCACGCCAGCGGGCGGAACACCCGCCGCCGCCGCGAGCCCGACCATCGCCATCGATGATTTCGCCCGCCTCGATCTGCGCATCGGCAAGGTTCTTTCCTGCGAACTCGTCGAAGGGTCGGACAAGCTGCTGCGCTTCCTGCTGGATGCCGGCGCGCTGGGCGAGCGGCAGATATTCTCGGGCATCCGGGCCGGCTACCCCGATCCGGCCGCGCTGGTTGGCCGCCACGTGGTGTTCATCGCCAACCTGGCGCCGCGCAAGATGCGCTTCGGCGTCTCCGAAGGCATGATCCTGTCGGCCGGCGACGACACCGGCCTGTTCCTGCTCGACGCCGACGCGGGCGCGACGGCGGGCATGCCGGTCAAGTAGGGACGGGGCGCGATGGCCGCGCTGTTGGTCGTCCTGCTCGCCTTCGCGTGGTTCGAGGATGGCCTGCTGCGCCGCTTCGTCGATCCCTCGCTGCGCCGGCGCGCCCTGCTCGGCGGCGACGGCTTCGCGCTTGCCGGCGTGGTGCTGGCGCTTTGCGCGCTGGAACTTGTGTGGCCCATTCCGCTTTCGATGGCGCGCCCGGCGCTGCACGCCTTTGCGCTGGTGCTGACCGCATTCGCACTGGCCCCGGACGACGCCGCCGCGCGGGTGGCCTCGCAATCGCGCTTGCTGCGAGAAGCAGCGCCGCTGGTAGTGGCGCCCGCGCTCGCCTTTGTCGTGGAAAGCCTGGTCGACAGCGAATACGCCGGATCGCAGCGCATGCTGTTGCTGCCCGCCTGGACGGGCGTACTCGTCTTCGTGCGCAGCATTGCTGGCGCGCTGGATGCGCGCATCGCGGTCGCATCGCGCGGCGCGTGGCCGCTGCGGTCGGCCCGTCTGGCCAGCGCCACCTTGCTTTCCCTCGCCCTGCTTGGCGCCCGCGCATGGCTGCAGTGATCGTCCTGGCCACGGGCGCCGTCGCCGCGATCGGATTCGGCGGGCTACCCTGGTGGCTCGCTCGCCGTCTGCGCAGGCAGGCCAGCGACGATGCCGCCAACGCGGCGACGGTGGAGTCGATCCAGCGCATCCTGCCGCAGACCCAGTGCGGCCAATGCGGATTCGACGGCTGCCTGCCCTATGCCCAGGCGTTGGCCAGGCGAACCGCGGACATCGATCGATGCCCGCCAGGCGGCGCCGAAGGCGCGCGCGCCCTGGCGCAGTTGCTTGGCCGGGAGGTGAAACCGGTGAACCCGGCCAATGGGGTCGAGGTGCCGGTGCGCGTGGCGCTGATCCGCGAAGCCGACTGCATCGGCTGCACCAAATGCATCCAGGCCTGCCCGGTGGACGCCATCATCGGGGGCTCGAAGCTGATGCACACCGTGCTGCCTGACCTGTGCACTGGCTGCGAGCTGTGCATCCCGCCCTGCCCCGTGGATTGCATCGACCTGGTCTAGAGCCGTTCGACCCGGTAGCCGCTCGCGCGCAACTTGGCCACGATGCCATCCGGGCCGACCAGGTGCATGGCGCCGACCACCACAAGGGTGTCGTCGTGGCCGGGGCCATCGAGCAGGTGGCGCAACGTCGGCACCCAGGCGTTGTTGCGGGCGACGTTGATGCGCTGGTACAGCTGCGGATAGCTGGACTTGAGCTCGCTGTTCATCACCCGCTCGATCGCCCCCTCGTCGCCGCGTCGCCAGTCGGCGTGCAACTCCTCCATCCGCGCCTGCATCCCGTCCACGTCATCGAGCGCCTCGAGCAGGCTCTGTTCCTGCTCGGCGGGCGTCATGGAATCGAGCGCGGCGATCTGGTCGTCCGCGGTCTCCAGGCCCATGCCCGGTTTCCCTGCGGCCTGCGCGCGGTCGATCAGGGCCTGGTCAAGCCCCTTGCCGGATTCGTAGCCGATCCGCGCCGCCTCGCCCAGGCCAATGACCAGCGACACCATCCACGGCTCGTAGCGGGACATCTGCTCCAGCGACAGTTTGCGCTCGGCGCAATAGGCCGCGAGCCGGCGCAGCGTCTCCGGCCGCAGTCGCCCCGCCAGCGGCGGCCCCTCCTGGATGGTTCCGGCGGCCATCAGCTTCCGCGGCAGGTCGGGCGAGCGCATTTCCGCCGGCGAGATTTCGAAGGCCACGCGCTCGGCATCGGCGAACGCCGCGTCGATGCTGGCAGGCAGCGGATAGTCCTCGGGCTTGAGGATGTGGAAGGAGCCAAGCAGGTAGATGTGGTTGTCGGCATCGCTGACTTTCCACAGCAGCGCGCGCCGTGGCGGGACGCCGACGGCCGCGATGCCAGCGGCGTGCGCGGCGCGGGCGGGAGCGACCTGCGCGACGGGCGCGACCGGCCTGCCTGCGGCCGCCGCGGCCAGCGATCCGCCGAGCACGAGCGTGGCGGCGAGGACGGCCGGTGCGGCGCGGCGGATGAGGCGCGCGGGCATCAGTGCGCCGCCATCGCGTTCGGCTTGTTCGGCTTCAATTCGCCGGCGGTGACTGCGAGGTCCAGGCGATTGCTCAGGGGCGGCAGCGGACAGGTCGCGTAATCGGTGAAAGCGCATGGCGGGTTGTAGCCCTTGTTGAAGTCGACGACGGTGTGGCCGCTGGCATCGGGATATTCGGCGTAGAGGAAACGCGAAGCGGGGTAAGTCTGGTGGCCGCTGGTGCGGTCGGTGTAGACCAGGAACAGCCGATGATCACCTTCGTCCACCGCCTCCAGCGTGAACGGCTTGCCGTCCCTGGTGAACGTCACCGTGCCGGGGTTGGCCATGGCATTCACGAGCCCAAGCACGTTGGTGATGGCGATGGTCTGGCCAGCCGGATGTGCGTGGAAGATGGCCTTGAACCGGAACGCCGGATCGATCGGGAACGACGGGATGCCGGCGAAGCCGGTCCGGGTCGGGGCCAGCGCATCGCGCACGCGCAGCGCATAGCGGTCGCCGCGCTTGATCACGAGGAAGCTGGCGTCGCCCTTGTTGAAGCCCACCACGCTGGCGTCCACCTTCGGATCGGCGTCGGACGCCAGGGTCACCGGGCCCGTCGCCTCCGCGCCGTTGACGGTCACCGCCGCCCCGGGGTCTGCGGTGAAACGCAGGGAGCCATCGTGGCCGACCTTGAGCACGCCCAGGTGGTCCGGGCCGACCGCGATGCGCGTGCCGTTGTCGGCGGCGTGGCCAATGCGCGTGTTGCCCTCCTCGAGCCAGTGCATGCCGACCAGGGACAGCCAGCCGTCGGGCTTGGTCAACTGCTGCAATCGCCCCGCGCGCCAGTCGAGGATCTCGCGCTGGTAGGCCAGGCGCGCGGCCTTCGCCGCCGCGGCGGCACGGTCGGCGGCGGCACGCTCGGCAGCGTGGTCGGTGCAGCCGGCCGCTGCACTCAGGACCACCAGCAGGGTGAGCGCGATGCTGATCGGTTTCATTGCGTCATCGTCCCCGTAGGAAAAGCTTGTCCAGGTCGGCCCGGCTCAATTGCACCCAGGTCGGGCGGCCGTGGTTGCACTGGCCGGAGCGCTCGGTCGCTTCCATGTCGCGCAGCAGTGCATTCATTTCCGCAAGGCCCAGTCGCCGGTTGGCGCGCACCGAGGTATGACAGGCCAGCGTGGACAGGAGTTCATTGCGGGCCTGCTCCAGCACGCGGCTGCCGCCGTGTTCGCGCAGGTCGTTCAACAAGTCCAGGACCAGGACGCGCGGGTCCAGGTCGGCGAGCAGGGTCGGCACTGCGCGCAGGCTCAGCGACTGCGGCCCGCTGCGGCGCAGGTCGAATCCCAGCCCGGAAAGCGTGTCGGCGTGCTGTTCGGCGATGTCCGCCTCGCGCTCCGCCACGGCCAGCGACACCGGCACGAGCAGCACCTGCGAACGGATGCCATCGGCATCGCCCGCCTGCTTGAGCCGCTCGTAGGTGATCCGCTCGTGCGCGGCGTGCATGTCGACCAGCACCAGGCCGTCAGCGTTCTCGGCCAGCACGAAGATGCCATGCAGTTGCGCCAGGGCGAAGCCCAGCGGTGGCGCAGTGGATGGATCGGCGACCGGCATCGCGGCACCCGCGCGCTCGCCCGCCGGAACGGCGTAGAGCGCGGCGTAGGCGGCCACGGCATCGCGCACGGGCAGCGCCATGGGCTGTTGCTGGCTGCCCCAGGCCCGCGCAGCGCCAGCGGCGTCCCCAACTGCATCGGCAGCCCAGGTCGCTGCCCAGGTCTCTGCCCCGGCCTGCAACGCGGCCGGCGCAATCGCCGGCATGCCGGCGCCCTGCCCGGCGCGCGCGCCAGCCAGGGCCTCGTGCAAGGTGCGATAGACGAAGTCGTGCACCAGGCGCCCGTCCCGGAATCGCACTTCCTGCTTGGCCGGATGCACGTTGACGTCGACCCGCCGCGGGTCGATGTCCAGGAACAGCACGAAGCTCGGGTGCCGGCCATGGAAGAGCACGTCGGCATAGGCCTGGCGCACCGCGTGGGCAACGGTGCGATCGCGCACGGCGCGGCCGTTGACGTAGAAGTATTGCTGGTCAGCGCTGGAGCGCGACGACGTCGGCGCGCCGACCCAGCCCTGCAGGCGCAGGCCCGCGGCAGCGGCGTCCACGGGCAGGCAGTCGCGGACGAATTCCTCGCCGAGCGCTTCGCCGACGCGACGCAGGCGCTCGTCGTCGCCGGCCGGGCGATAGACCTTGCCCGGGCGGCCGTTGTGGCTGATGCGCAGTTCGACGTGGGGACGCGCCAGTGCCAGCGAGCGCAACCATTCCTCGACGTGGCCAAGCTCGGTGCGCTCGGCGCGCAGGAACTTGCGTCGCGCCGGCACGTTGTAGAACAGGTCGCGCACCTCGATGCTGGTGCCGGGCGGATGCGCCATTGGCTGCGGCGCGCCGCCCTTGCCACCGTCGATCTCCAGGCGCGCGCCATGCGTCGCATCGCGCTCGCGCGAACTGATCGCGAAGCGGCTGACCGACGCGATCGACGGCAGCGCTTCGCCGCGGAAACCCAGCGTGGCCACCTGCTCGAGGTCGTCGAGGCTGGCGATCTTGCTGGTCGCGTGCCGCGACACCGCCAGCGCCAGGTCCGCCGGCGCCATGCCGCAACCGTCGTCCCGCACCCGGATCAGGCGGATGCCGCCCTCCTCCAGGTCCACGTCGATCCGGCGCGCGCCGGCATCCAGCGCGTTCTCCACCAGTTCCTTGACCACCGACGCGGGACGCTCGACCACTTCGCCGGCGGCGATCTGGTTGATCAGGGTATCCGGCAGCAATCGGATGGGCACGGCGGATCCACGGAGGACAGGCCGCGATGATACCAAGCAGGGGATCGGTCCCGGCCGCGGCGCGGCCAGCGCAGCGCGCGGCGCGAATCAGTCCGGCGCGGACGCGACCTGGGGCGAGCCGCCGTCGCCGGCAGTGGAGCCGTTGCGGGCCGCAAACCAGCTGCCCGGGGGCGGCTGGCCGACGAAATAGCGGCGCACGCCTTCGGTGATGGCGGCCGCCAGTCGCGAGCGGTAGCCGGGATCGTTGAGCCGCTGCTCCTCGCCCGGATTGGTGATGAAACCGGTCTCGACCAGCATGGACGGCACGTCGGGCGAACGCAGCACCACGAAGTTGGCGCGCTCGATCGAGGGCTTGTGCGCCTTGCCGACATTCATCAGCGCACCAAGCACCTGCTGGGCCACGTCATCGGAGGCGCGCATGGTTGCGCTCTGCGACAGGTCGAGCAGCACGGCGGCCAGGTTGTGGTCCTTGGAATCGAGCGAGACGCCGCCGACCAGGTCGGCCGCGTTTTCGCTGTCGGCCAGCCAGCGCGCCGCCTGCGAGGATGCGCCGCGGGTGGACAGCACGAACACCGATGCGCCGTTGGCGGTGTCGTTGGGCGAGGCATCGGCGTGGATCGAGATGAACAGGTCGGCCTGCGCGGCGCGCGCCTTCATGTAGCGCGCCTGCAGCGGCACGAACTCGTCGCCATCGCGGATCAGCACGGCACGCAGGCCGGGATCGGCATTGACCTGGCGGGCAAGCTCGCGCGCGACGGCCAGGGTCACGGCCTTCTCGCGCAAGCCGCTGGGCCCGTGCGCGCCGGGATCCTTGCCGCCGTGGCCGGCGTCGATTGCGACGATCAGCTTGCGCTGGCCGTGGCCGATGACATCGAGCATGGTCTTGGAGGGTGCGCGCGTGGTCGTGCCGGACGTGCCCGACGTGGGCGCGGCGGCGCGGGCGTTGGCGAAGGCATCCATCGGCGACCCCGCGCGGGAAGCGCGCAGGCTGGGACCCATGCGGCGGGCGACGACGCGCGGCGCGGGCGCTTGCACGGACTCGGAACCTGGCTGCTCCCCTGCATCGACCGCAGCAGGAACTCCCGTCGCAATCGTGGTGGGAATCTCCGGATAGGCGGACGCTGGCGCGCCATCCGCCTGCAAGGGCATGGGATCCCCGGCTTCGGTCGCGCCTGTGTCGCGCAAGGGCTCCGCGGTGCTGCTGACATCGGCCTGGGTCCAGACGCGCGCGTCGGCAGCTGCAGGGCCCGAACGTGGTGGCTGGGCGCGGAACGGCGCATCGCCTCGCGAGACCGAGACGATGGTCGCTGGCGCAGGGACGGGGGCGCGCAAGGACGCTGCAGCGCGCGGCACATTGCGCATTGGCGCCAGTCCGCCGGCATCCGGCGACACGAGATCGACGACCAGTACGCGTTCGGCGCCGTCGGTTTCGAAACGGTGCGCCGTGCGAATGGGAATGCCGAGATCGAACACGATGCGCAGCGTGCCGGGCGTTGGCTGCCCCGTGCGCAGGTTGGCCACCGCGCCGTTGGCGCCAGGCAGGTGGAAGCCCGGCGCGGGGCGCGTGGACGGCAGGTCGATGACCAGACGATCGGGGTTGTGCAGTTCGAACAGGCGCGCATCCGAGGCGGTGTCCAGATGCAGCTCGGCCCGCGTGCCGGTGTCGGACTGGACCAGGCGCAGGTCGCGCAACTCGCCCGCCGACGCCGTGCCCGCGGCAGTCGCCAGAGCGAAGACGGGGATCAGGAAGGCGGCGGGGTGGCGCATGGCCGCGATTGAAGCACCGCGCCATCGGGATTGCAAGGCTTTTCCCTTGTTAATCCGCAGCCTAGGAGATTTTCCTCGGAACCTCATCAGAAGTCGGTCGCAAGCGACGGTAACTGGCCACGGCGTCCAGCCAGTCCGCCCCCGCCGGACTGGCCTGCTCGAGGCGCGCCATGCGGCCCGACCCGGACACCGCGAGGGCAATCCGGAGGTCGGGCGGAGGCAGGGACGACCCGCCCCGCTCCGGCCACTCGACCAGGCACAAACGAATCCCGGCCAGTTCGTCCAGCCCCAGGAATTCCAGTTCGGCCCCGTCGGCGATGCGATACAGGTCCAGGTGCGCGGCCTCGCCCCGGTCCAGCGCATAACGCTCGACGAGCGTGTAGGTCGGGCTCTTCACCGTGCCCGCCACGCCCAGTGCCCGGAGCATGGCGCGCGCGAGGAAGCTCTTGCCCGCGCCCAGGTCGCCCTGCAGGTAGACCACCGCCGAGGCCGGGGCGGTGGCGGCCAGCGCGCGGCCGAGCGCTTCGGTCGCTGCGGGATCGGCGAGTGCCAGCGCCTCGCTCATGCGCGGCGTGCGTGTGCCAGCGACGCGCTCACGCGGGGTTCGCCAGCCGGCGCAAATGCGGGAACAGGTCGGACGGCAGCAGGCCGCGCTCGCCGTCGATGCGGGCAGCTGCATCGCCCGCGGCGCCGTGCAGGAGGGCGCCATAGACGGCGGCCTGGAAGGGAGGCAGCTCCTGCGCGTGCAGTGCCGCGATCACGCCGGTCAGCACGTCGCCCATGCCACCGGTGGCCATGCCCGGGTTGCCTGCGCCGATCACCGCGGTGGTTTCGCCGGGCGCGGCGACCAGGGTGCCCGCACCCTTCAGGACGACCACGCAGCCGAACTGGTGCGCGAGCGTTTCCACGGCCAGGAAGCGATCGGCCTGCACCTGTTCGGTGGACACGCCGAGCAGGCGCGCGGCTTCGCCCGGATGCGGCGTCAGGATCGCCTGCGGCAGCGGGCGCGGGCTGGCAGCCAGCAGGCTGAGGCCGTCGGCGTCGAGGATCATGGATTTGCCCGAACCGGCGGCGGCTTCGAACAGGGTGCGGCCCCAATCGCCCATGCCCAGTCCCGGTCCGACCGCGAGCACGTCCGCGCGCTTGATCAGCACCTGCAGGGCGGCGGCGTCTTCCACCGCGTGGGTCATCGCCTCGGGCCGTGCGGCCACCAGGGCGGCGACTCCCTCGCTGCGCGTGGCGACGCTTGCCAGGCCGGCGCCGGCGCGCAGCGCGGCTTCCGCGCACAGGCGGACGGCGCCACCCATGCCGTGTTCCCCGCCGACGCAGAGCACGTGGCCGAATTCGCCCTTGTGCGAATCGGCATCGCGCGGCGCGAGCACGCGCGACAGGTTCTCGTGCCGATACAGGTTGGCGGCCGGCGCGAAACCGGCGAACGCATCGGCCGGCAAACCGAGCCGGTCGAGCAGGACTTCGGATTCGCAGGCACGACCCGTGTAGAGGCCGCGCTTTGCCGCGACGAAGCTCAGGCAGAGCGTCGCGCGCACCGAGAGCCGGCTGCTTCCCCGGTCGGCGTCCATTCCCGATGGCACGTCCAGCGAGAACAGCGGCAGCCGGGTGGCGTTGAGGCGTTCGATCAACGCAAGGCTCGCGCCCACCGGCGCGCGCGACAGGCCGGTGCCGAACAGCGCGTCCACCCACAGGTCCACGTCCGGCAACTGGCCGTCGAAGACCCGAGTCACGCCGCCCGACAGGCGCCAGTCCTGGGCCGCACGTCGCGCGGCTTCGCTGCGCGGATGCCCGTCCGGGCCGGCCAGCAGGTGCACGCTGCTGCCCGAGGCGCGGGCCAGTCGGGCCAGCACATACCCGTCGCCGCCGTTGTTGCCGGGGCCGCAGACGATGCCGACGCGACGCGCCTGCGGCCAGCGCTGCTGCGCCAGCTGCCAGGCAGCGGCACCGGCACGGCCCATCAGTTCGTATGCGCTCAGGCCCAGGGCCTCGGTCGCATGCGTGTCCATGGCCCGGACCTGGTCGGGGTGATACAGGGGCAGCGGCGCGTTCATTCCACGATTCTATACTTGCGCCGTGCCCGATCCCGCCGCGCTGACGTCACGCCTGCAACAGTGGAGCCGCGAACTCGGCTTCCAGCGCCTCGGCGTGGCCGGCGTGGACCTGGCGGAGGACGAGGCGCAGTTGCGCGACTGGCTGGCGCAGGGACAGCACGGCGGCATGGACTGGATGGCCCGCCACGGCGACAAGCGCTCGCGGCCGGCGGAACTGCAGCCCGGCACGCTGCGCGTGATCAGCGTGCGCATGGACTATGGCACCGGCGACGATGCCGCTGCCTGGGACACGCTGGCCGACGGCAGCCGTGCCTACGTCGCCCGTTATGCCCTTGGGCGCGATTACCACAAGCTCATGCGCGCACGCCTGCAGCGACTCGCGGACCGGATCGAGGCCGAGGTGGGCCCGTTCGGCTACCGCGTGTTCGTGGATTCGGCGCCCGTGCTGGAGCGGGCGCTGGCGCGCAATGCCGGGCTGGGCTGGATCGGCAAGAACGCCTGCCTGATCGACAAGGACACCGGCAGCTGGTTCTTCCTCGGCGAGATCTATACCGACCTGCCGCTGCCGGTGGACGCGCCCGCGAGCGCGCACTGCGGCACCTGCACGCGCTGCATGGTCGCCTGCCCGACCGGCGCGATCGTCGCGCCGAACCGCGTGGACGCGCGCCTTTGCATCAGCTACCTCACCATCGAGCATGCGGGCGCCATCCCCGAGGCGCTGCGCCCGGCGATCGGCAACCGCATCTTCGGCTGCGACGACTGCCAGCTGGCCTGCCCCTGGAACAAGTTCGCCAGGCGCTTCGACGAACCCGATTTCCGCGCCCGCAACGACCTCGACCGGGCCACGCTGGCGCAGCTGTTCGCCTGGACCAGCGACGAGTTCGCACAGCGCACCGAAGGCTCCGCGATCCGCCGCACCGGGTTCGAGCGCTGGTCGCGCAACCTCGCTGTCGCGCTCGGCAATGCGCCGCCCGGCGCGGACGTCACGGCGGCGCTGGAATCTCGGCGCGAGGATCCATCCGCACTGGTGCGCGAGCACGTCGCCTGGGCATTGGCGGCGCAAGCCGCCCGCACTGCGGCGTCGGGACCCGCCTGAGCGCCTGGTCGGCGGGCGTCAGCCCGCGTCGTCGTCGAACTCGAGGTTGTCTATCAGGCGCGTCCGGCCCAGCCGCGCCGCCACCAGCGCCAGCAGCCCGCGCTCGGTGGGGTCGGTCGGGCGCGACAGGTCGCTGCGCCGCAATTCGGCGTAGTCGACGCTGAAGCCCGCGGCCTCCAGCTGCCCGCGTGCTTCCGACTCGATCCGCGCGATCGCATCGCCCTGGCCGGCACGCTGGCGCGCCTGCAGCAGCACGCGATGGATGGTCGTGGCGAGCTGGCGTTCCACGCCCTGCAGGTACTGGTTGCGCGAGCTCATGGCCAGGCCATCGGGTTCGCGCAGGGTCGGCGCGGGGACGATCTCGACCGGGAAGCTCATCTCCCGCGCCATGTAGCGGATCACCTTCAGCTGCTGGTAGTCCTTGCGTCCGAACACGGCCAGCTGCGGCTGCACCATGTTGAACAGGCGGGCGACCACCTGGGCCACGCCATTGAAATGCCCCGGCCGGTGCGCGCCGTCGAGGATGTCGGTGATGCCTGGCACGTGCATCTGCACGCAGCCCATGGTGCCGAACGGGTACATGTCCTCCACCGACGGCAGGAACAGGGCGTCGCAGCCATGGACACGCAGGCCGTCGCTGTCCGAATCGGGCGTGCGCGGATAGCGGGCGTAGTCCTCGTTCGGGCCGAACTGGGTCGGGTTGACGAAGATGCTCGCCACCACCCGGTCGGCGCGCTCCCGCGCCAGTTGCACCAGTGCATGGTGGCCGGCATGCAGGTTGCCCATGGTCGGCACGAAGCCGATCGTGAGTCCTTCGCGGCGCCAGGCCTCGGATTGGGCGCGAACTTCGGCGACGGTGCGGAAGACCTGCATCGCCGGGTTCACTCGTAGCCGTGCTCGGGACCCGGGAAGCTGCCATCGCGCACGGCTGCCGCGTAGGCCTCGACCGCGCCGGCGATGGATGTCGCGCCGTCCATGAAATTGCGCACGAAGCGCGGCCGGCGATGCCCGGAGTTGATGCCCAGCATGTCGTGCAGGACCAGGATCTGGCCATCGCAGCCGGGGCCGGCGCCAATGCCGATCGTGGGAATGTCGATCCGCGCGGTGACCTGCGCAGCAAGGGCGCTGGGCACGCATTCAAGCACCAGCATGTCCGCGCCGGCCTGGGCCACGTCCACGGCATCGTCGAGCAGGCGTCGTGCCGCGGCTTCCTCGCGCCCCTGCACGCCGTAGCCGCCGAGCCGCATCACCGACTGCGGCGTCAGGCCCAGGTGCGCGCAGACCGGGATGTCGCGCTCGCTCAGGAACCGGATCGGCTCGAGCATCACGCCCGCACCCTCGAGCTTGACCATGCTGGCCCCGCCTTCCGCCAGCATCGCGGCAGACGACGCGAGCGCGCGCTCGACCGTGGCATAACTCTGGAACGGCAGGTCTGCCACCAGCAGCGCATGCCGGAGCCCGCGAGCGACGCAGGCGCTGTGGTAGACGATGTCGGCCACGCTGACCGGCAAGGTGCTGCGCTGGCCCTGCACCACCATGCCAAGCGAATCGCCAACCAGCACGAAATCGACACCCGCGGCGTCCACGAGTCGCGCGAAGCTGGCGTCGTAGGCGGTGATCGAGACGATCTTGCGGCCGTCGGCCTTCATCTGCCGCAGCTTCGGCACGGTCATGGCGCTGCGCGCGACGGGCTTGCCCTGGTCTGCGTACATGTCAGTCCAATGCCTCGACGCCGGAGGCATCCACGCCCGCGAGCAGGTCGCGGACCACGCCATGGCCGGGAATGTCGAGCCTGGGTGCGATTTCGTTCAGGGGCACCAGCACGAAGGCACGCTCGGAAAGGCGCGGATGCGGCACGTGCATGCCAGGCTGGTTGAGTTGTTCCTCGCCGAAGACCAGCAGGTCGAGGTCGAGCTTGCGCGGCCCCCACTTGTCGTCCGGCCTGCGCACGCGGCCGAAGCGGATTTCGATCTCGAGCAGGTAGTCGAGCAGCACCCGCGCCGCGAGCCGGGTCTGCAACTCGACCGCGGCATTGATGAAGGCCGGTTGGTCGGTGCGGCCCCAGGGTGGCGAGCGATAGAAGGCCGACTGCGCGCGGATGCTGGTCTGCGGCAGGCCATCCAGCGCCATGAGCGCTTCATTCAAGGTGGCCTGCACATCGCCCAGGTTGCCGCCCAGGCCAACCCAGGCGCGCACCGGATCGCGGTTCACGGCTGGGCCTCGCCCGGCCCCGTGCCCGACGCGGAGCCATCGGGCCGGCGACGGCGACGGCGGCGGGGGCGCGCTGCTGCGGCCTCGCCTTCCTCGCGCGGCCCGCTGGAGCGGGAGGCCAGGGTTTCAGCGAGGTGTTCGGGCGAGTCGACCTGCGCCTGGCGCCAGAACGCCACGTCGTCGGCGATCTCGGCGTTCCCGTTGGCGCGCAACTCCAGGAAATCGAAGGCGGCGCGGAAGCGCGGGTGCGCGAGCAGGCGGAACACGCGCTTGCGCAGCCGCTGGGTGAAGCGCGGTTGCAGCAACCAGATTTCCTGCATTGGCTGGGAGAACCGCCGCGGCAGTGCGATGCGCTCGGCCTGGTGCAGGGTGACGCGGTCGGCCGCGCGCTGCTGGGCGACGCCGGCTTCCACGCCCTGCTTCTGCAACACCGCCAGCTCGCGGCAATACGCAGGCCAGAGCAGCGCGGCGAACAGGAACGCCGGCGTCACCGGCTTGTCCTCGGCGACGCGGACGTCGGTATTGCGCAGTGCCTGCAGCAGGGTCGTGCGCAGGGCGCCGCTGCTGTTGGTCGCCAGCGCGCGCGCGGTCTCGGGGAACAGCGCCGGCAGCAGGCCGTTGTCCTCGAGGCTGAGGAAGCTGGTTTCCGCGTGGCCGGCCATGAACATCTTCAGGCATTCGTCGAACAGGCGCGCAGGCGCCGCGCCGGACAGCAGGACCGCCAGGCGCGGAATCGGTTCCGCGGCGGACGGATCGATCGAGAACCCCAGCTTGGACGACAGCCGCACCGCGCGCAGCATGCGCACCGGGTCCTCGCGATAGCGCGACTCCGGGTCGCCGATCAGGCGCAGCACGCGCGCCTGCACGTCCTCGAACCCGCCGACGTAGTCGCGCACCGAGAAGTCCTCGATCGCGTAGTACAGCGCGTTGGCGGTGAAGTCCCGCCGCACGGCGTCGTCCTCGATCGTGCCGTAGACATTGTCGCGGTGGATGCGGCCCTCGTCGCCCATCTCGCGCGAGCCGCTACCATCGTCTTCGTTGGCGCGGAAGGTGGCGACCTCGATGATCTCGCGGCCGTACACCACGTGCGCCAGGCGGAAGCGACGGCCGATCAGGCGGCAGTTGCGGAACAGGCCGCGCACCTGTTCGGGCGTGGCGTCGGTGGCGACGTCGAAGTCCTTCGGATGCCCGCCGATCAACAGGTCGCGGACAGCGCCGCCGACGAGGTAGGCAGCGAAGCCGCCTTCGCGCAGCCGGTAGAGCACCCGCAGCGCGTTCGGGCTGATGTCCTTGCGGGAAATCCCGTGGGCGTCGCGGGCGACGATGCGCGGCGGCGGGATGGCGATGCTGGTTTCCGTCATGAGTCCCCGGGGCCGGAATCCTTCCGGCCGGAATGTGCGCCGGGTCCGCTAGGCGAGGGCCCGGTCAAGCCGCTATACTAGCGCTTGGCACCGGTGCAAACCATGCGCTCCCTTCGTCTAGTGGTCCAGGACACGGCCCTCTCAAGGCTGGAACACGAGTTCGAACCTCGTAGGGAGCGCCACTTTTCCCTTCCAGGCGCCCCATGCCCTTCGTCGTCGTCGAAAACTGCATCCGCTGCAAGTACACCGACTGTGTCGAGGTCTGCCCGGTGGACTGCTTTCACGAAGGCCCCAATTTCCTGGTCATCGACCCGGACGAGTGCATCGACTGCACCCTGTGCGAGCCCGAGTGCCCGGCCAAGGCTATCTATCCCGAGGACGACGTGCCGGCCGGCCAGGAAGGCTTCATTGCGCTGAACGCCGAACTGTCCAAGGGCTGGCCGGTGATCACGGTCCGCGGTGAACCACCCGCGGATGCCGCCGAGTGGGACGGCAAGCCCGGCAAGCTCACCGAACTGCTGCGCTGACCTTCAGCCCAGCGGGAGCGGCGATGCGGGAGCGGCTGCGATCCCCGGATTGAACAAGAAAAAAGCCAGGGCGTGCCCTGGCTTTTTTATTCGGATCGCGGCTGGTTTTCAGCAGACGAATGTCTGGCCAGCCGCCCGTACGAAGCCACCCCAACTCAGAGCTTGGCGCGGACCAGCTTCAGCAAGTCGGCGGCCGGGCCCGCGTTCAAGAGGCGGCCATCGGCGCTCAGTGCCATCAGGCGGCTTCCGCCCTGGCTGTCCTGCGCACGGACCAGGAAGTTCTGGCCCTGGTAGCTGACGTCATAGCTGCTCAGCCCTTCCGCGCGGCCATTGATGGTCACGCCCGCGATGCCCTGGAGCGCGGCGCCGATCTTGGGATACAACTCGGTGGCCGACGATCCGGAGACCAGGACATCGGTGGCCCGCAGGGTGGACGCCGAGTTCACCGTGCCGCTGGCCAGGGCCGGCAAGGCCGTCGACCCCGAAGTATCGGGACGATCGAGGTCCGGCGGAACTTCCAGCGGACGATCTTCCTTGCTGGCGGCGTATTCGGATTTGTGCTTGAACCAGTGGCAGCCACTGGCCGCCGCGACCAGCGCGATGGCCAGGGCGCCGACCAGCAGCGGACGCAGCGTGCGAAGCATGGGATTCATCGGTTTCGTTCTCCGGCAGGAAAGAGGGCGCGGCGCGGGCGGTTTGACCCTACGCGCGGCAACGGGGTTCATTGTAGATCGCTTTCGATCCCGCGGCAGAGGCGTTCGGCGGCAGCCGCATCGCCCGCGAGCGCCGCCGACAACGGCAGCAAGGGCAGGCGCAGGCCATCGCCCACGCCCAGGCGGCGCAGCAGGTCCTTGAGCGGGATCGGGTTTGGCTCGGCGCCAAGGAAGTCGAACAGGGGCTGCAGGCGTGCGTTGATCGCTTCCGCACCCGCCGCATCGCCGGCGGCGAGGCGTTCGAAGATGCGGGCAAAAGCCCGCGGCACCACGTTGCTGGCCACCGAGATGACACCGTCCGCGCCGCCACGCACGGCGCGCAGGAAGGTCGGGTCATCGCCGCTCAGCAGCGCGAAGCCGGGCGAGCGAAGCGGATACAGCGCGCTCCAGCGCGCCTCGTCGCCGCGCGCCTCCTTGATGCCGACGATGTTGGGGTGGCCGCACAACTGCGCGACGGTTTCCGGCAGCAGGTCGCCGCCGGTGCGGCCCGGCACGTTGTAGAGCACCACCGGCAGGCCGCCCTCGTCTGCCACCTGGCGGTAATGCGCGACCAATCCGGCCTGGGTCGGCCGGACATAGGGCGGCGTCACGACCAGGGCCAGGTTGGCGCCGCTGTCGCGGGCGAGCCGGGTCTGGGCGACGGTCTTGGCGGTGCCCGACTGGCCGGTGCCGGCAAGGAGCGGAACCCGGCCGGCGACACGGGCGACGGCCGCCTCGATCAAGCGGCGGTATTCGCCATCGTCCAGGGTGGCCGCCTCGCCGGTGGAACCGGCGACGACCAGCGCCCGGCTGCCGCCGGCCAGCTGGGCGTCCAGCAGGCGCTCCCAGGCGCGGAAATCGACCTCGCCGGACGCGGTGAAGGGCGTCGCCAGGGCGGTGATGCTGCCGGACAGGTGCAAGACGGGGCTCTTTTTGGGTCGTTCGGAGGAGGCTTCCGGCCCCCGATGTTACTTGCGGCTGCGAAGCGGCGGCAAGTATGCTGGCCGCATCGGCGCACACCGGATGTGCGAGCCCGGGAAACTGCTTTGACCGACGTACCCGCAAGACCCCCCGCGAACGAAAACCACCTCCTGATCAGCGCGTACACCACGCATCCTCAGTCGCCCCTGCTGGCGGTGACGCGGCGCATCTCCGAATCCGGCTGCAACATGGTGGACGCGCGACTGTCGACCGTCGGCCGCGATGTGTCGGTGACCGCGCTGGCGATCGGGTCCTGGGACGCGGTAGCCAAGCTGGAGGCCATGCTCACGCGCCTGGAGCGCGAGGAAGGCTTCAAGCTGGTCTGGTACCGCACCGGCCCCAAGCCGCAACAGTCCAACCTGCTGCCCTACATCGTGGAAGTGGTGGCCGCCGACAAGCCCGGCATCCTGTTCCAGCTCGCGGATTTCTTCGACAAGCAATCGATCACCATCGAGAGCCTGCACAGCTCGCGCTACCGTGCGATGCAGACCGGCGCGGAGATGTTCACCGCGCAGGTGACGGTCGGCATCCCGGCCAACATGCACATTGCCGCCCTGCGCGACGACTTCATGGAATTCTGCGACCACCTCAACCTCGACGCGATCATGGATCCGATGAAATTCTGAAGGCGTCCGGTCGACGTTGTGCGCCCTGCCCTGCTCCCCCCGAACACCCCGGAGACGCAATGACGCGAAGCAAGCGGATCTACGTGCTGGACACCAACGTGCTGATGCACGATCCGACCGCGCTGTTCAAGTTCGAGGAACATGACGTCTTCATCCCGATGATGGTCCTGGAAGAACTGGACAACGGGAAGAAGGGCCACTCCGAAGCCTCGCGCAACGCCCGCCAGGTCAGC
>JANXUD010000024.1 GCA_025352045.1 Gammaproteobacteria bacterium
TAGCCGCGCCCTCGCCGTACATCACACCCGCTCAGTACACGGGCTGCGAGCCGGGCGGCCGAGTCTTGAAGCGTCTGTGCACCCAGAGGTACTGGGACGGATACCGCCGCACGAACGCCTCGAGTGCATCCATGTAGATGGTCGCCGCGCGCGTCGGCTCGGCGTCGATCCAGTCGGGCCAGGCCGGTGCCAGTTCGATGCGATAGCGGCCACCGGCGTCGCGGTGGAAAAAGAAGGCCAGCATCACCGCGCCGGCGCGACGCACCAGTTCCGGCGTGGTGGTGAGCGTCGCGGCCGGGATGCCGAAGAATCGCACGAAGCTGTGCTGGTAGTTGAAGTCCTGGTCTGCCGAATACGCCACCGGCCGGCCCGCGCGCAGTTCGCGCAGCAGGCCGCGCACGTCCTTCTTCCCCAGCAACGCGCCGAACACCCGGGCGCGCGCCGCGGCGAAGGCCGACTCCAGGCAGGCGGAATTGTTTGGCCGCACGACCACGCCGATGGGCGCGTCCAATGCGCGCTCGAGCAGGCGCACGGCCAGTTCGGTGTGGGTGAAGTGCCCGGTCAGCAGCAGCACGCCGCGCCCCGAGGCCAGCGCCTCGCGCAGGTACGCCAGGCCGTCCACGCTGGCCAGGCCCTCGAGCGCCGCGTCCGGCGCGTACCAGGCGCGCAGCAGTTCCAGCGCGCCTTGCACCGTCGCTCGCTGGTTGGCCCGCAGCAGCGCCAGGCGTTCGCGATCGTCGAGCTCGGGGAAGCAAAGCGCCAGGTTCGCCCGGGCGATCCGCCGCCGCCGGCCCAACCAGGGCCAAAGCGCGACGGCAAGCAGCCTGCCCAGGCCGAGGAAGGCCGGTTGCGGCAGGCGCGCGATGCCGCGCGCGAGCCAGACAAGCGGCGGGATCGCCACGCAACGCATCACTGCCCGCGCTCCTGGCGCCCTGCCTCGAGCACCTTGGCGTACTTCAGGAAGGCGTAGAAGGACATGCTGCGCGCCGCCATGTAACCGGCCCAGCCATTGAGGAAATAACGCTGGCCGACATAGAAGCGCAGGAAGGCCAGCGGCGGGTACAGCACCATGCGCAGGCCGAGAAAACGCGGCGCCTGCGCGCGCTTGTGCGCCATCATGCCGGTCGAGTACCGGTTGACCTTGTCCACGCGCACCGCCAGCGAGGCCTCGCCGTGGTGCAGGAATTCGGCAGCGAGCCGGCGCACCCGGCCCTGGACTTCTGGCGCGGCGTGCACCGGCACGTCGTTGAGCCGGCCGCGGCTGCGCCGGAACAGGCGCAGGTGCCAGTTGGGCCGGGTCAGCGGATGCGGCCAGCGCCAGAACAGCCATTCGCGGCGCGCGATGCGATAACCGTCGGCGTCGGGTTCGCGCAGCACGGCCTGGATCGTCGCACTTGCGCCGGGCGCCAGTTCCTCGTCGGCATCCAGCAGCAGCACCCAGTCGTGGCTGGCCTTGTCCACGGCGCTCTGCTTCTGCGGGCCGTAGCCCTTGAAGGACTCGACCGACCAGCGCGCGCCATGCGCCCGCGCGATCGCTTCCGTCCCATCGACCGAACCGGAGTCGAGAACCACCAGTTCATCACAGAAGGCCAGGCTGTCGAGGCAAGCGCCGAGCGTCGCGGCATTGTCGAGCGTGGTGACGACGGCGGTGACGGGCAGGCGCGCCATCGTCGCGGCTCAGGGGGCGGGCAGCGGCGGTTCGCGCGGCGTCGCCGGCACGGCGTCGTCCTCCAGCGCGAACAGCGAGCCCGCGAACAGGGCCAGCAGGAGCAGGAAGGCGCCGCCCCAGAACGTCGAATAGAAGGCCAGGCTGGTATTGAGCGGGAAGGTCGTGACCACCAGGGCGAGCGCCGGCACCCGCGCGCGCCGCCGTGCGGCGGGCAGCGACCAGCGCCAGGCGCGGATCGCCAGCGCCAGTCCCATCAGCCAGAGCAGCAATCCGACCAGGCCCGTTTCGCTGAGGATCTCGAGCACGATCTGGTGCGCGTGCAGGGCACCCTTCTGCCCGTGCGCGAGCCAGAAATCATCCTTTGCCGCGTACTGCGCATATGCGTCGCGGAAGCCGCGGATGCCCACGCCATTGACCGGATGCGCGTCGATCATGCCCAGCGCGGCATGCCAGATGCTCAGGCGGCCCGACAAGGCCTGGTCCAGGCCGGCACGATCACCGTTGAAGGCGGCCAGGCTGCGCTCGATGCGACTCTGGAACTGCGGCGACACCGCCAGCGCCAGTCCGCCGGCCAGCACCGCGCCGGCGATCATCACGATCGCCAGGCGCTTGCGCCCGATCCGCCGCCAGCCGCTGAAAAGCAGGACCAGGCCGAACATCACCCAGGAACCGCGCGATCCGGCCAGCAGGATGACCACGCCGAACACGCCGGCGGCGACGATCCAGCCGGCGGCGTGGAAGCGCTCCGCGGCGGCTTCGAGCGCGAACGGCGACAGGGCCGCCAGCACCAGGCCCAGCTTGAGGTTGCTGGCGCCGAAGATGCCGCTCAGGCGGTCGGAGGAGTTCGCACCGCCCAGGCTCCAGCCGGTGAGCGCCTGCATCGTGGCGTCGATGGCCCAGGCCGCTGCGATCACGCCCAGCCCGGTGAAGACGATGCGCCGCCCGCGCAGCGGCGCCACGGCCATCGCCGTCAGCCACAGGAAGGGCAAATAGCGCAGGTCCAGCAACACCTCGCGCCAGGCGCGCGCCCGGTCGACGGCATCGATTGCGGAAAACAGTTCCGGCAGCCAGTAGCAGAAGAACAGGGCCGTGATCAGGGCCCAGGCCTCGCGACTGAGCAGGGAGGTGCCACCGTGGAAACGCCGCCAGGCCAGCAGGGCCAGGCTGGCGATCGCGCCCAGGCTGAGCACCGCCTCGGCCGGCCCGACCGTCGGCCAGAGCGCAACGAAGGCCAGCACCACCCAGGGCGTCCAGCGGAAGCCGGGCTCAGCCTGCAACTGATTCATAGACCTCCAATGTCTCGTGCTGCATCGCCGCCAGCGGTCGCGCCTGCAGCGGGCCGGGCCGGCGTCCGTCGGCCAGCAGCCGCAGTGTAGTGTCCCGCAGCGCGTCGGCGTCGAAGGGCGCGACCCGGCCTTCGGGAAAATACCGGCCGAGCAGTTCGCCCACGCCGCCCAGGTCCCAGCCGACCACGGGCCTGCCCACCGACAGCGCCTCCAGCACGGTGCGGCCGAAGCTCTCGGGCTTGCGTGACAGCTGCAGGACGATGTCGCTGTCGCGATAGGCCGCGACGATGTCGTCCAACGGCGCGTCGATGCGTAGGCGGTCGGCCACGCCGAGCGCCAGCGCCTGCTGCGCCAGTTCGTCCAGGTAGCGCTCCCGGCCGGGCTCGCGCGCGCCGAGCAGGCGCAGTTCGGCGTCGAAGCCCGCGCGCACCAGCGCCGCGAGCAGGTCGATCGCGGCGGCATGGCCCTTCAATCGCGTCCCGCGGCCTGGCAGGAGCAGGCGCACCCGCCGCGTGCCCGGCGGCGCCACGGATGCGGCGTCGTGCGTCTCCGGTAGCGCACGCGGGAACCGGAGCGGATCGATGCCGTTCTCCACCAGGCGCAGGCGCGGCGCGCAGCGCGGCCAGTGCGCGAGCACATGGTCGCGCACGGTCGCCGAGACACAGATCACCTGCTCGCCGCGGGTGAGCACGCCCGAATACCCGCCAGGCGAATTCAGGCCGTGCACGCTGGTGACGAAGTGCGGCCGCGGCATCGGCAGCGTGTGCAGCGCCGCCCAAGCCAGCCAGGCCGGCAGGCGCGAGCGCGCGTGCACGATGTCGGGCCCTTCCCGCGCGAACAGGCCGCGCAGGCTGGCGACGTGGCGAAGGGTCGCCAGCGACTTGCGCCCGATGTCGAGCGTGACGTGCGTGCTGCCCCCGCGCTCCAGCTCGCCAACCAGGCGGCCGCCGGCGGAGACGACGATGGACCGGTGCCCCGCGGCGACCAGCGCCGCGGCGATTTCCAGCGTCGCGCGCTCGACGCCGCCGCCGGCGAGCGCCGGCAGCAACTGGATCACGGTCAGCCGGCGCAGGGGCCGGGAAGCAGGATTCGACAAGCGGGCCGCGACGCCGCGCTCAGTCCGCGAGGACGAACAGTGCGCCGCAATACGGGCACTTGGCCGAGCCCGTGGCTTCGATCGGCAGGTAGACCCGCGGATGCGAGTTCCACACGGCCATCGCCGGCGTCGGGCAGCTCAGCGGCAGCTCGGCGCGGGTGACGCTGTAACGGCGCTCGGTGTTGGCCGGGAGGAGCTCGGTGGCGGACATGGGAAGTCCCTGGAGGGCGGGCTGCCCATTTTAGCCCATTCGCCGCCGGTCACCCGGCGACGCAGGGGCTCCGGGGCGGTTCAGCCCTTGGTGGCAGGGGTCGCGGGGGCGGTCGGTGCGGCCGGTGCCGCGCCCGGTGCCGCGCCCGGCATGGCCGCCGGATCCTTGCGCACGCCCGCTTCCATGCTGATCGACAGGGCCACTTCGTCGCCCACGCCCGGCAGCATGAAGCTCACGCCGAAGTCGGAACGCTTGATCTTGGCGTGCGCATCGAAGCCCGCCGCCGGCATCTTGCGCATCGGGTTCGGGGCGGTGCTGTTGACGTGCACGTCGAACACTACCGGCCTGGTCACGCCGTGGATGGTCAGGTCGCCGGCCACGCCCAGGTGGTCCTTGCCCAGCACGGTGACCTTGCTGCTCTTGAAGGTCGCGGTCGGGAACTGCGCCGCGTCGAGCATGTCGGCGCTGGCGATGTGGGTGTCCAGCCGCGGTACGCCAGTGCTCAGGCTGCTGATCGGCAGGCTGACCTCGATCGAGGACTTGGCCGGGTTGGCCGGATCGAAGTCGAAGCTGCCGGTGACCTGGTTGAAACGCGCGCTCAGGTGCGAATAACCATTGTGGTCATAGGTGAAGAACACCTGGGTGTGGTTGGCGTCGATCGTGTAGTTGGCCGCGGACGCGGCGCCGCTGGCGCAGGCGAGGCAGAGCAGGAGCGAGGGCAGCAGGCGATTCATGCAGGACTCCGGTAGGGATGCGATGGCCGGGGGACGGCCTGGAAGGTGGGAATGCGGTGGCGGGGTTCAAGTTCCCGGCAATGGTAGTCTGCCGCGTCTCCGACCGGTGCCTGCGCCTCTCCCCGATGCCCACGTCCCCTCCCCCGGCCAGTTGGGTGCTGCACGACGGTGCCGCCGGCAACCGACGCCAGGCGCTGGCCCTTGCCGACGCGCTGGACCTGCCGGGCAACGAGACGCAGCTGGAGCACAACCGCCTGGCGCGGCTGCTCGCGCCGCACGTGTTTCCAGGCGCCGCGCGCCTGCTCGGCGACGACTTTTCCCAGCGATTGCGCCAGCCAGGCCCGCAGCTGGCGATCGGCTGCGGCCGCTTGGCGGCACTGGCGACGCGGCTGGCGCGCGGCGCCGGCCACCGCGCGGTACAGATCCTCGATCCGCGGCTGGATCCCGCGCACTGGGACCTGGTGGTCGCGCCCGAACACGACGGCCTGCGCGGCGCCAACGTGATCGCGCTGCTCGGCAGCCTGCATCCGGTGGACGACGACTGGCTGGCCGGCATGCGTTCGCACTTCGCCAGCATCGGCGACCTGCCCGGGCCGCGCACGGCCGTCCTGCTTGGCGGGCCGACGCGCGCCACGCGCTTCAACCGCGGGGCGCTTGAGGTGCTGCTGGCCAAGCTCGAATTCCAGCTCGCGCGCGACGGCGGCAGCCTGGTGCTCTGCGGGTCGCGGCGCACGCCGCCGGCCTGGGCACCCCTGTTGCGCGCGCGCTATGCGGCCGACGGCCACCGCACCTGGTTCGACGCCAGCGATGGCGAAAACCCCTATGCCGGCGCGCTGGCCTGGGCCGATCGCATCGTCGTCTCGCCCGATTCGGTGAACATGGTCTCGGAAGCCTGTGCCACCGCGGCACCGGTATTCGTGGCCGAGCCGGACCGTGCGACCGGGCGGGTGCATCGCTTCCTGCGCTCGCTGCAGGCACGGGGACGGATCCGGGCGCAGCAACGCGAGCTGGACGATTTCAGCGTCACGCCGCTGCGCGAAACCGCGCGCGTGGCGGCGCGGGTGCGCGAGCGGCTCGGACTGGACTGAGGCGCGGCGGCGGCGCGGCGGCGCGCGCCTGCGACGCGATACGGCATCGTCAGCCGGCGGAAAAATCCAGGCCCTGCTGCGCGCAGGCCGTGCGGATGGCCTGCCTCGCGTCGGCGAGCGCCGGGTCTTCCTGCACCAGCCGGGGCCGCCGGTCGAGCGTGCATTCCAGGCCGCGCGCCAGCAGCAGGCCGTGCGCATCGGCCAGCGCGGCCGACTGCGCGCGGTCCAGCGCACCCGCTTCCGCCAGCGCCCGCAACAGGGACGGTGTGTCGCGCGGCACGCACAGCGCAGGCGCCGTCGCGGCATGCGCGAGCACGGCGGCCTGCACCAGGAATTCCAGGTCAACCAGTCCGCCCTCGCCCTGCTTGAGGTCGAAGCGCAGGCCCTGGCTGCGGTCCAGCTCGGCACGCATGCGCCGGCGCATCGCGACGACGTCATCGCGCAGCTTCGCCGGGTCGCGCGCGGCCGCCAGCACGTCGCGGCGCAGCGCCTCGAAGGCCGCGCAGACGCCGGCGTCGCCCGCCGTCGCGCGCGCGCGCACCAGGGCCTGCTGCTCCCAGGTCCAGGCGCGGCCGTGCTGGTAGTCGCCGAAGCTGGCCAGGCTCGAGACCAGCACGCCTTTTGCGCCATCCGGCCGCAGGCGGACGTCGACCTCGTACAGGCGGCCAGCGGCGGTCAGGGTCGACAGGAAGCCGGTGAGCTTCTGCGCCAGCCGCGCCAGGTAGCGCGGCGCATCGAGCGGGCGCGCGCCGTCGGATACTTCATCGCCGCGCGCGTCGTGCAGGAAGACCAGGTCGAGGTCGGAATCAAAGCCCAGCTCGCGGCCGCCCACGCTGCCGTAGGCAATCACGGCGAAGCCGACCCCGGTCAGGTCGCCATGCGCGCGCAGCAACTCCGCGCGCGCCAGGGACAGCACCGAGCGCAGCACGGCATCGGCCAGCGCCGCCAGTTGCGAGGCGCTGTCCAGCGCCGGCTGGCTTTGCGCCAGCGTGGCCAGGGCGATGCGGAACGCCAGGCCCTGGCGCAGTTCGTTGAGCGCGAGCAAGGCGGCCTCGGTGTCGATCGCACCCAGGCTGGCGTCGAGTTCGCGGAACGCCGAGGCGATCGCCGCCGGGTCGGGCCCGCCGGCGACGGCGCGGGTATCGAGCAGCTCGTCAAGCAGCAGCGGGTGCGCGGCCAGGCGCTCGGACAGCAGCGCGCTTCGGGCGATGACATCGCTCAGGCGCGCCAGCGCGGCGGGTTGTTCGTCGAGCAGGGCCAGGTAGCTGGTGCGCCGGGTGATCGATTGCAGCAGGGCCAGGCCACGCGCCAGCGCGGCATCGGGGGCGACGCCGGCGGCGCTTGCTTCGAGCAGGGCGGGCAACACGTGGTTGAGCCGCTGGCGCGCGCGTTCGGACAGGCCGCGCACCGCCGGCGAACCGGCGAAGTCGGCCAGCCGCGCGTGCTGCGCGTCCGCATCGGCGAAGCCAGCCTCCGACAACACCGCCGCATCGCCGCCCTCGGGCAGGGCCTGCCAGTAGCGCAGCAGCGCGCTGCCCGACGCGCGCTTGCGCCGCGCCTGCAGCAGGCTCTCGAACTCTTCCGCGACGATCGCGCGATGCCGGTCCAGCACCACCTGCAGGCCGGCGGCATCGACATGGCCCAGCCCACGCGCGATGCGCAATCGGGCCAGCGGCGTTTCGGGCAGGGCATGCACCTGGGCGTCGCCTAGCATCTGCACGCGATTCTCCAGCTGGCGCAGGAAGCGATAGGCATCGCCCAGCGCCTGCACCGCGGGCGCAGCCAGGTGGCCGGCCGCGCCCAGCGCCCGCAACGCCGGCAACAGCGAGCGCTCGCGCAGCGCCGGCTCGCGCCCGGCGCGGATCAGTTGCAGCGCCTGCACCAGGAACTCGATCTCGCGGATACCGCCAGGCCCCAGCTTGAGGTTGTCGGCCAACTCCCGGCGACTGACGTCCGCGTCGATCAGTGCCTTCATCTCGCGCAGGCCGTCGAGTGCGTTGTAGTCCAGGTAACGCCGGTACACGAAAGGACGCAGCGCCTCGGCCAGCTGCTCGCCCGCGGCGAGGTCGCCGGCCACGGGACGCGCCTTGATCCAGGCATAGCGCTCCCAGTCCCGTCCTTCGCGCTGGTAGTACTGCTCCATCGCCGGGAAGCTCAGGACCAGGCGGCCCGAGGCGCCGAACGGACGCAAGCGCAAGTCCACGCGATGGCAGAAGCCGTCCGCCGTCACGTCGCCCAGCAGGCCGGTGAGCCGCTGGCCGACGCGGGTGAAGTAGTCCTCTGCCGCCAGGGGCCGCGCGCCGTCGCTGTGGCCGTGCGCGGCGAAGGCGTAGATCAGGTCGATGTCGGAACTGAAGTTGAGCTCGCTCCCGCCCAGCTTGCCCAGGCCGAACACCACCAGCGATTGCACCACCCCGCCCGCGTCACGCAACAGTCCATGCCGCTGCGCGATCCAGTGCTGGGCGGCATCGAGTCCGGCGGCGAGCGCCTGCTCGGCTATGCGGGTGCTACCGGCGAGCGTGTCCTCGACGCGGTCGATGCCGTGCAGGTCGCGCCAGATGAGGCGAGTGGATTCGCAGGCGCGCCAGCGGCGCAACACGGCAGGGGCCGTGGCGTCGCCTCCGGCGATTAGGTCGGGCGCCGGCTGCGCCGCCGCGTCCAGCGTCGCGGCCAGCGCAGGCTGGCGCAGCAAGGTATCGATCGCGAAATCGGAAGCAATGGCGAGCGCGGCAAACCGGTCGCGCGCGCCGGTTGCCGCGAGCGCCGCGGGCGCGCACGCGTCCAGGCGGCGCAGGCTGCGATCCACCAGCGCCTGCAGGGCGGCATCGGCGTCGGTCATCAAAAAGAAAGCCCGCAGCGCATGACGGCTGCGGGCTCCCCCGCCCTCCCCCTCAGAGTCGGCGCGTGCATCGTGGCGATGCCGGGGCCCGGGTGCACGTTGCGGCGCAGCAATTCACAGGATCAGCGCGGTCACCAGCGCCAGGAAGGTGCCCATGCTGACCACATCCGTGATCGTGGTCAGGAAGATGCTGGAGGCGGTGGCCGGGTCGGCGCCAAACCGGCGCAGCACCAGCGGGATCGCGGTGCCGGACACGCCGGCGACGACGCAGGCTCCCGCCATCGACACCATGGTGATGAAGGCAAGGTAGATGGGTGACCCGTTTTCCGGATGCCGGCCGGCGACGATATACATCGCCACGCCCGCGAGCGCGCCGGTGACCAGGCCATTCATGAGGCCGAGCATGGCTTCCTTGCCGATCAGCCTGACAATGCTCATGCCGCGCAGCTCGCCCAGGGTCATGCCGCGCAGCACCACGGCCAGCGACTGGCAGCCCAGGTTGCCGCTCTGCCCGCCAAGCACCGGCAGGAACATCGCCAGCACCACGATCTTGTCGATGGTTCCCTGGAACATGCCCACCACCGCCGCCGTGATGAACACGGTCAGCAAATTGATCTGCAGCCAGGGGTGGCGGAACTTGAAGCTGCGCATCAAGGGCGTGCCAAGCCGCTCCTCGCGCTCGACGCCGACCATGGCGCCAGCCTGCGCGGAGATCTCAAAGGCCTGCTGCTCGAACAGCGTCTGGCCACGCACCTGTCCGACCAGGGTCCCGTTTTCCTCGCATACCGGATAGACCGGGTAATGACGGGTGACGACTTCGCGCATCGCCTGCACCAGGGTCATTTCCGGACGCAGGAAGAAGGGCGTGCGCAGCATCACCTGGTCCAGGGTCTGGCTGCGGTCGGCATACAGCAGTTCGCGGAAGGCGCACACGCCGATCAGGCGATTGAGCGAGTCCACCACGAACAGGTAGACCACCATGCGTTGCCGGATCGTCTCGCGCAGCACGTCGATCGCGGTGGCGACGCTGGTGCCGACCCGGAACACCGCGGGCGGCTCCTCGAGCAGGCGCCCGACCGTGCCTTCCGGATAGCGCAGGGCATCGATCCAGCTGCCCGAAGGCGACGCTTCCAGGATGCGGTCCCTGCTTTCCTCCGACATGGCGGACAGGATCGAGTTGGCGCGGCCCGGCGGCAATGCGGACAACACCCTGGCCGCTGCCGAGGCGTCATGCTGGTCCAGCCGCTCGATCGCCGACTGCGTGTCGAGTCGCGCAACCTGGCCGAGCAGGGGATTGGAATCGGGCGCCATGGGGTCGGTCAGCGATCCGCGCATCGGGATGGGCGCGCCTAGGGTAGCCGAACCCGGGTGTGGTGGCGTGGTTCCCGCGACGAAAAAAGGCCCCGCGCGAGCGGGGCCTTCGTTGCTTCCCTGCAGCGTGCCGCGGTGCGATCAGAAGGTGGCGCCCGGGATCGGCGTGTTGAGGTAGGGGAAGGTGTTGCGGAAATCCGTGCCCTTCACCGTCGCGCCATCCGTATAGGGCAGCTGGCCCGACGGCGCATCGGCCACCGGCAGCAGCACGCCCATGGCCACGCGCAACTCGATGTCCACCACGTCGTCGCCGGGGCGACGTCCGTTCGGGAAGCCGGCAACGTCGCCAGCCAGGGCGCCCAGGTTGGCCTGGTCGGCGGCAGCCTTCGGCGCGACCGAGGTGTTGAGCCGCAGCATCTCCGAGGGCACCACGTTGGCCGGCTTGTTCAGGCCGTCCAGGCCGGTCAGGAAGGCGGCGACCAGGTCCGTGCGCGGGAACAGGTTCGGCGCCTGCACCGGGAACAGGATCTGCAGCAACTCCGGCAAGGTCGGATTGGTCACGTAGGTCGCGAACTGCGCGTCATCCTTGGGCTGCGAGGCATTGAACTTGTCCTTGTCGCCGAGGCCGATTACCACTTCGTTCACCAGCGGTGCGCCGAGGCGGGACAACTGCGTGGTCACGCCATTGGTGGTCTTGCGGGCCGTCGTCCACGCGCCGATGATCGGGCTGCCGCCAGTGGTCAGGCAGGCGATCGGAATCTCGATCGCGAACGAGGTGATGTTCTTGTCGGCCAGTTCGTTGGGATTGCCGTCCGGCGGGCCAAGCGGGTTGAGGTTGACCAGGTCGAACACCTTGCCCAGCGCCACGGCGAAGCCTTCCTTGCGCTGGCCGACGAACACGCGCGCGTCGGTGGCGCAGGTGCGGAAGCGCACGTTGTAGATGTGGCTGTCGGAGTAGGCGGCGTAGTCGGGGATGGATTTCTGGCCGATGTTGTCGAACGGCTTGCGGAAATTGCGCCCGCCGCCGTCGGCGTTGAGGCCCGGCACCGTCTTGCCCTCGCGGACCAGGTTGACCTGGTAGGTCTCGATGACGTTCTTGCCGGCGTCGCCCGCGGAGGGCGTGGTGCCGAACTGGCCGATGTTGCTGAGCGGGACCTTCACGTCGACGCCGTTGACCGGCACGGTGAGGTTCTGGATCGCGTTGGTGGCGCGGAACTCGAAGCTCAGGTCGGCGACGGCGTCGCCGTTGTTGTCGATGTTGATCGCGTACACAGCGGCCGGGTCGAGCGCGAAATAGTTCGGGCCGCCGTAGGCATCCTGCAGGGGCACGTAGTTGGCGATGAAGGTGACATAGCCCGAGCGGCCCGCTTCGTAGCTGCGGAACATGTAGAAGTCGGTGCCGTCGACCTTGGGGGTCTCGGTGATCAGCGGCGCTTCGCGATGGCTGGAGGCCGCCGCGATCGTGCTGCCCAGCAGCGTGCCGGCGATGGCGATGGCGAGGAAAGTGCGTTTCATGGGTCTGTCCTTGACGGTTGGCACAGTGGGGGCGGCGCGAATCCGGCTGTTTCCCAGGGTCCGTGCCCGTTGCATTGGACGGAGTGCCGCCCAATGCCGCGGAGTTGATCACCGCGGCCGTGTCGGCGGCGTGAACTTTTCCACGTGCGCGAAGTTCCGCGTTTGACTGAACGGCAGCCTCGCAAGCGGCAGCGCTCTTCGCACCGCATGCACATCGTCCGGCGCTAGGATTCTCGACGGGCAAAGCGCAAGGAACGCAACGCCCGCCGCGATCCGGCACATCAGGACGCACGAACGGGGCATCCCCGACATCCACCAACAGGGAGAGTTGCAGTGAACATTCCACGCAAGACCTTCATCGCCGCCGCGCTCAGCGCATGCGCTGCGATCGCAGCCACGTCCGCTTCCGCGCAATCCACCGACGGCTACCACTCGATCCAGGTGTTCCCGGTGGTGGTCGACTCGGCCAGCTTCACGCAGCGCTTCGTGTTCCGCAATCCGGACCCGGACAACGCCATCACCGTCAATGCCAGCTTTTATCCCGGCACCGGCACCGCACAGACGACCCCGACCACCTGCCCGGCCTTCAGCATCCCCGCCGATGGCCAGCGCGAGTTCACCAGCCTGCGCAGCCTCTGCCCCGGCATGGTGGCCGGCAATACTTTTGGCTACCTGTACACGAACGACGCGGACCCGACCAACAAGCCGTTCGCCGCGTTCTCACGGGTGAGCAATAGCGCCGGCGCTGGCTTCAGCGTCGAAGCCTTCCCGGCGCATACCTTCACCTCGGCCGACGCCGTGGTCACCGGCCTGCGTCGCCTTGCCGCCTCCGGCGCCACGCCGGCGTTCCAGACCAACTGCTTCATCGGCAACCTGCACGACGTCACCGCGCCGGCCACGCCGACCACCACCGAAGTGTTCTACACGCTGTACGACAGCAACAACGCCCAGGTCGGAAGCACCACCTCGGTGATGCTCACGCCCGGCAAGCTGACCCGCCTGCTCGACGTGTTCACCACCGCCGGCGCGCCGGCCGGGAATTACGACAACGTGCGCGTGAAGTTCGAGGAAGTCGGTCCCGACGAGCCTGGCCTGATGACGTACTGCACCGTGCAGGACAACACCAGCTTCGGCGCCGACTTCCGCATCGGCAAGCAGGAACAAGGTTTCAGCACGCCTTACTCGAGCATCGGCGCGCAGGATGATTCGGTGAGCCGCGACTCGGTGGCGTTCCAGGACCTGTTCCTCTCGGGCGACGTGAGCCCGCGCCAGTTCGACATCCCGGCCGGCGCGTTCAGCAACACCCACGTCATCTACTTCCGCCATCCGGACCGGATCCAGTGCGAGCTGGTGAACCCGGCCACCGACGTGCGCCTGACCCCGGACGACAGCCTGGAGATGCGCCTGCTCGATGGCCAGGGCAACCTGGTCGCAGGCGGCAACAACGTGATCGGCTTCAGCGAGATCTACCTGGGCGACAAGACCGACCGCAACTTCGGCGCGAATGGCCGCTACTCGATCGAAGTCGAGAGCAGCGGCGCCGGACTGAACGTGAACCAGCTGCGTAATTATGGCATCCACTGCCAGAGTGGCAGCGGCCATTCGGTGGCCGACATCGTGCGCTACCACGAGCCCGTGACGCGCTTCTGACCTGCAACTCCAGGCAACCAAAGCCCCGCTCCGGCGGGGCTTTCCTGTCTTCCGTCGACGGAAGTTGGCGCTGCGCGGCCCGCGGTTGGCGATCGCGCCAGCGCAGGCACACTGCCGACTCCCACTGACGGAGATGACCCATGCCAACCCCCTCCCCGAGCAAGCGCACCTGCCGCGTGATGCCGCTGCTGCTCTGCGCCGCGGCGGGTGTCGCCGGCGCACAGACGACGGACGGGTATCACACGATCCAGGTCTTCCCTGTCGTGGTGGACAGCGGGAGCTTCACGCAGAAATTCACGTTCCGCAATCCCGACGCGTCCTTGCCGGTGACGGTGGCGGCGACCTACTACACCGGTGGCAGCGGCGCGGTCTCGACAGCGACGGCGTGCCCGGGTTTCACCATGCCGGCTGACGGCCAACGCAGCTTCTCCAGCCTGCGCGCACTCTGCCCGGGCATCGCGGCCGGCAATACCTTCGGCTACCTGTACACGGCGGAGGACAGCAGCGGAAGCCAGCCCTACGCAGCCTATTCGCGGATCAGCAATCCGCAAGGCAACGGGTTCAGCGTCGAGGCCTTCCCGGCACACACCTTCACGTCCGCGGACACCGCGGTGACCGGCCTGCGCCGACTGGCCGCAACGCCGGGTTCACCTGCCTTCCAGAGCAACTGCTTCATCGGAAGCCTGAACGACGTGACCCCGCCCGGCACACCGGTGTCCAACGACATCGTGTATGCGCTGTTCGAGGAGAATGGCACGCCCATCGGCAACCCGGCCCTGGTCACGGTCAAGCCGGGCACGCTGACGCGTCTGCTCGACGTATTCGCGGCCGTGGGTGCACCCGCGGGCAACTACGACAACGCGCGGATCCAATTCTCCCAGTTCGGCCCGGACTACCCGGGTGTGATGACGTTCTGCACCGTCCAGGACAACACCAGCTTCGGCGCGGACTTCCGCATCGGCAAGCAGGAGTATGGCTACGGCAGCCTGTATTCGGGCCTGGCCGCACAGGACGACCACGTCGCCCGGAACAGCGACATCCGCCAGGACGTTTTCTTCAGCGGGCTGGTGTCGCCGCGGGAGTTCGACATCCCGCCCGGCGCGTACTCCAATACGCACGTCATGTACTTCCGCCACCCGGATCGGGTGCAATGCCTGTTGTACGACCCGCAGACCGGGACGCCGCTGGATGCCAGCGCCGGGCTGGAGATGCGACTGCTGGACGGCGAGGCCAACGTGATCGCGGGCGGCGACAACATGACCGGATTCGGCGAGATCTACCTCGGCGACAAGACCGACCGGAATTTCGGTGCCAACGGGCGCTACCTGATCGAGGTGGAGAGCAGCGGCTCTGGCCCGAACCTGGGGAACACGCGCAAGTACGGCCTGCGTTGCCAGAGCGGCAGCGGCCACAGCGCCGCCGACATGGTTCGCTACCACGAGGCGACGACGCGGTTCTGACGCCGCCCGGTGCGCCGGTCGCGCGCATCGGACGCGTCGAGTGCAGCCAGCGATCAGAAGCCGGGCGGGGTTTCTCCCGCGACGTTGGACTTGCGCTCCAGCGCCAGGCCGACGCGGCCAATCGTGCCTTCGTCGAACAGGCGCCCGATCAGCGTGACGCCGTGCGGCACGCGCCGCGGCGGATCGAAGCGCGGCAGCGGATTGGCCGGGTCCGGCGCCCAGTCGCTGCGCGCTTCACCCACGCTGACGAAACCGGTGCGCAGCGTCAGCGAGGGATGGCCGGTGAAGTTGGAGATGGTCATCATCTCGCCGCGTAGCGAGGGCACCAGCAACAGGTCCACGCCGGCCATCACCCGCGCCATTTCCATCGCGACCTTGCGCCGCAGTCGATCGGCCTGCACGTAGTCCACCGCCGACAGGAAGCGCGATTGCCGGAACAGGTTGGGCCAGGCGTCGGGCACCTGCACCTTCAGCTGGTCGTCGGCGCCCGATAGCGTGAGGTCTTCGAACGCAGCAGCGGCTTCGGCGAACAGCAGCAGGTTCATCGAGTCGTAGGGCCAGTCGGGCAACGAGACTTCGGTCGGTACCAGGCCGAGCGCGCGCAGGGATTCCAGCGCGGCGCGGTCGACGTCGGTCGCGGGCGCCTCGCGCATCCATCCGGGGAAATAGCCGAGCTTCAACCCGCGCACCTGGGCGGCCGCGTCGAAGTCGAGTTTCGCCGGCACGCTGCCGATGTCACCGGCATCGGGTCCCGCGATGGCGTGCAACACCAGCAGCGTGTCCTCGACGCAGCGCGCCATCGGCCCGAGCTTGTCCATGGACCAGCACAGGGTCATCGCACCGGTGCGCGGCACGCGGCCATAGGTCGGGCGCAGGCCGGTGACGCCGCAGCGCATGCTCGGGGCGATGATGCTGCCCTCGGTCTCGCTGCCGATCGCGAAGCCGACCAGGCCCGCGGCGACGGCTGCGCCCGGTCCCGCGCTGGATCCGGAGGCGCCCTCTTCCGGCAGCCAGGGATTCATGGTCTGCCCGCCGAACCAGATGTCGTTGAGCGCCAGCGCGCCCAGGCTGAGCTTGGCCAGCAGGATCGCGCCGGCCTGCTTCAGGCGCGCGACGACCACGGCATCGCGCGCCGGCACGTTGTTGCGGAACGGCTCGGCGCCCCAGGTCGTCGCGATGCCGGCACTGTCGAGCAGGTCCTTCACGCCGAAGGGAATGCCATGCAGCGGTCCGCGGTACTTGCCGGCCGCGATCTCGGCATCGGCCGCGCGCGCCGCGGCCAGTGCCTGCTCCGGCGCCAGCGTGATCACCGCGCGCAGCTGCGGATCGAAGCGGCGGATGCGCGCGATGTAGATCGACGTGAGACGCTCGGAACTCAGCTTGCGCGCCTCGATCCAGCGCGACAGCCGCCAGGCCGGCGCGTAGGCGATGGCGGCGTCGTTTGTGGGCAAGGGGCCCGCATCGGTCGTGCCGCGCACGAATCGATCGCGCGCCGGCCCCGCAGACGCGCCCGGCAAGACCGGATTCCATTGGCCCGCGGGCGCGATGCCGGCTTCGATCGCCAGTTTGCGCGGCCCGGTGCGCCGTTCGTACACCGAGGCGAGCGTGCGTCGCCAGCTGGCCGAGGCCATCTCGCGCTCTGCCGGCGTCAGCGCCACCTGCACCAGCTTTTCCGCTTCTGCAAACGTGGCCGGCGTGACCTCGGGCCCGACCTGGGGCGCGGTGCCGAAGGCCGGCGGTGCACCGGGCGGTGGCGCGACCGGCTTGGTGTCGGCCGCTGCGAAGGCCGCGGGGGCGAACACACTCGCGCCCAGCACGCCCAGCGGCGCGGTCAACAGGAATTGCCGTCGTGTGTTCATCGCTTGCTCCCCGGTGGAATCGCCCGAGTATAGGTCCGTCGCCGTGATGGCCGCCTGCTGCCGGCCCGGGCGTGGCCGGTCGCGCATGGTCCCCGCGTTGGCGGCCATACGGGCTATCGTCCCGCCCCCGGGGAGACACCGATGGATCCACTGCCCACGGCTGGCCTGGCGCCCAAGCGCCGGGCCGCCCTCGCCGTTCTGCTGTCCTCAAGCTTCGCCATCGCAGCCACGCTCGCGGCCTCGGCCGCACGGGCTGCCGACCCTGGTCCCTGTCCGCAATGGCGAGTCCCGGCAAGCTTCACCGTCGCGCAGACGAACGGTCCGCAGGTGCGCTTCGAACTCAGCCAGTCCGGCCCGACCTTGTCGGGCCGCGCCTCCTACGGATCGGGCGACGAGGCGGTCTCGGGCCGGGTCGAAGGCAGCATCAACGGCACCAGTTTCGCCGCACGCGCCTTCTGGACCGACAGCGGGCAGCAGAGCATCGGCAACTATTCCGGCCAGATCCGGCCGCGCACCCTGTACGGCCAGAGTGGTCCCACCACGGTGGCCGATATCTACGATGGCACCACCTATGACGAATACGTCACGCCGCACGAACCGGCGGGCTGGACGCTGCATGACCTGACCTGCACCTACCCCGCGCCGGGCAAGGCGCTTGGGCGCGTCAAAGTCCCGGGCAAGGTCGGCTTTGGCCGTGTCGGCACGGCATCGACGGAGCACCCGCCGATCTGCGATGCGGCGCGCTCGGCGCGCGCGCGCAATTCCCCCGCCGCTCCCGGCCTGGAGCGGCAGTGCCTGGCCAGCGGCGGGTCGCTGGCGCCGCCGGCAGGCCTTCCACCCCCACCACCGGATCCGCCGCCGCCTGATACCAGCGCGCCCACTACCATGCCAACGCTCCCGCCGGCGTCCGCGACTTCCATCGATCCGACCCGGATCGACGGGCTTGCCGCGCTGGGTTCGACCATCGCCGGCCAGGATTCCGCGCTGGACGACGCGCGCAGCGTCGATCCGGGCGCCGCGTTCCAGCGAGGCTTCGACATCGCCACGGGCCTGTTCGCCGATCCGCGGCTGGGTGCCGAAGGCCGGCCCGACACGGACCCGGAGGCGGCGGCCATCCGCGCCTCGCTCGGTGTGGATGGACGCCGCGGCTTCGACGCCGCAGCCGCCTACCAATTCGGGAGCCAGGGTGGCCGCTGAGGCAGCCGTCCCGACGCGTTGACCACTTGAAGGGGAATGCCATGGATCCGATCCGCCCGCTCACCGCCGCCAGCCGGGCGCGCAGCCTCTCGTGGCTGGCTGTGTGCTGCGCCGCCCTGGCCGCAAGCAGCACCGCGCAGGCCGGCTTCCTGGATGACCTGGCCTGCCCGCTGTTCGGCTGCGCCGACGGCCCGCCGCCCAACGGGCAACTGGCCTGCCGTACCTCGGGATTGGTCGGCCAGCCCGATTTCAGCGGCAGGCCGCCGGGCTCGGCCAGTTACCGCATTCGCGGCAACTGCTCCAGTCCCGACCATGCGCAGTCGGTGTCCTACGACGTCGATGCAAGCTGGACGCCGTCGGAAACCGATCCCGACCGGCCCAATGCCACGGAGATCTTCCATATCACCAGCAACGACAACCTGTCGCCCGACACCCGCGCGCAGGAAGGCGGCGAAGGCTATACCGAGCACGTGCTCCTGAGTGCGCACTGCGATCGCGATCCCTGGCTGTCGCAGGCCACTTGCCGGCGCATCGGCGACAACCTTCCCGACAGCGTCCACGAAACCTGGTCGGTGGTTCCGGCCGGCCGGTTCCCGACCACGGCGTCGGCGATCGGCCCGATGGATCGCGGTCGCCTGCGCGCCGAATACAACGCCGCCAATGGCGTCGAGGACGACAGCGTCCGCGAGCGCGTGACCAATGTCCGCCCGCTTCCCGCGACCGGAAGATACGACGAGTCCACCGCCAGCGCGCGCCTCCGCCAGGACGCGGCCACGGGCACCTCCGGCAGGTTCGACGAAACCACCGCCAGCGCGCGCAGCCGCTACGGCGCCCTGCTGGGCACGGCCGAAGGCGGAGACGATGCCTCCATCCGCATCCGCATCCGCTATCCGGTGGCGCTGGGTTATCGCGACGCGCATGGCGTGTTCGATCCCAACCCGACCTCCTGCGATGCCTTCCTGGTGTCCGCAGTCCCGGCCAACGCCAGCCGCGACGACCGCCAGCCCGAACTGATCAAGGTGGCGGCGCGACCGGGCATGCGCCGCGATGGCGACGACTACGTGTGTGACTACGTGGTCTCCTACCTCCCGCTCGACACCGACATCCGCGTGCAGGCCAGCATCGGCAGCGGACGGCAACGGTCCACCGAGGCATGGCAAGGCGGCGAGCGGGCCCAGCCGGGGCTGGGACAATTCCGTTCCGTGCTCGACGGCACGCGGGTGCTGAGCCTGTCCCGCGATCATCCACGCAGCTCGCTGGATTTCCGAATGGACTACGCGGGCGGCATCGTCAACGGCAACTTCGACCAGCGCGCCCGCGAAAACGCCGGAGCAGTCCTGCGCGCCGCGCGCGCGCCCGACCCGCCGATCTGCGGCTTCGCGCGCAGCGCCCGCGCGCGCGCCTCGCCCGCCGCGGCCGGCCTGGAAGTGCAATGCCGCGCCGCCGGCGGAACGCCGCGCTAGCCGATCCCGCAACACTTCCCGACATCGACAAAGGACGCTTCATGCGACCCTTCCCCGTGGCCCGCGCGGAACAGCGCACGTTGCGTGAACCGCTCGGCGAGGCCGAACGCGTCGGCTTCGACATCGCCACCGGCCTGTTCGGCGATCCGGCGCTGGGCGCGGTTGGCAACACGGCGCAGGGCCCCGGTTCGCAGGCGATCCGCAACGCGCTGACGGCGCGCGCGCAGCCCGGCTTCGATGCCTCCGCTGCCCTCCACCTCCCGCGCCACTACGGACCCTGAGCCTGCGCATGGCCATCGCCGACACGGGACATCGCCCTGCCGAAGCGACACTCGCGCCGTTCACGGCGAGCGAGCGCGAGAGCTTCTTCGCCAGCATCGAGCGGCATCGCCGCGCCGCGACGCGCGTCGGCTGGCTGGCCAATGCCTGCGCCCTGGTGCTGGCCCTGGTGGTGTCCATGCTGATGGCGCCGCTGTTCTATGCGGTGATCGGCTTGTTGCTGGACCTGGTCAACCTGGCGATACCGACGCCGGACCTGATCGGCAAGGTGACCAACGCGGCCAGCGTCCTGGTCGATCCGCCGGAGCCGGTGCCGCCCTGGAGATATGTCGAATTTGCGCTGCTCGCCTCGATTCCGGGGCTCTGCGTGTTCTACCTGATCCAGCGCACGCTCGGGCGGCTGATGCGCGAAGCGATGGCCGGCGACGGCTCGACCTTCGCTGCGCGCGCCGCGAATGCGTCCGACCTCGGCGAGCAACGCTTCGCCAACACCGTGGCGGAGATGGCCATCGCCGCCGCACTGCCGCCGCCGCGGGTCTGGGTGACGGACAACGACGCGGTGAACGCCGCCGCGTTCGGCGCCGATGCGCGGCACGCCAACGTCATCGTCAGCACCGGTCTGTTGTCGGGCGCCACGCGCGACGAATTGCAGGGAGTGGCAGGGCACCTGGTCGCCGAGATCGCCAACGGCGACCTGCGCATCGGCGCGCGGATCGCCACGCAGCTGGGCATGTTCGGGCTGGTTGGACGTCTCAGCCGATCGATGGCCGATCGCCAGGCGGTGGGCCGCCTGTGGCGCCTGTTGCGCCGAGCGCTGCGACCGGGCAGCAGCCAGGCGGACGGCGAGCTGGCCATGGCGCTGACCAACCCCTTCGAACAAGAGCCAGGCGCCGCGCACCAGGACGAGCCCGACACCGGCAAGGTTCCGTGGCGCACCCTGGCCTGGATGCCACTGGCCGGCCCCTTGGTATTCGCCGGCTTCTTCGGTTCTTTGGTCTGCGCGGCGATCCTGGGTCCCGTGCTGGCGATCGGCTGGCGCAGCCGCAAGTACCAGGCCGACGCCACCGCGGTGCAGTTCACGCGCAACCCGGACACACTCGGCAGCGCCCTGGAGAAGATCCGCGGCGAAGCGGTGGATGGCGCCTTTGGCGCGTGGATCGCGCACCTGTCGGTGGTGCCCAGCCCGCTGATCGGCACGCGCAGCATCCTCGGCGGTTCCAGCGCACCGATGGCGCCGTCGCTGGACAAGCGCCTGAAGGCACTCGGCCTGATGGGCGCGCAGGTGACCCCGCATGCCGGCCGCCGCGTGCCGCCGCTGGCCTGGCTCATCCTGGGGCCGGTGCTCGCGCTGGTCGCGGTGCTCATGGGCATCGTCATCCTCGGCCTGATCTATGTCTCGGCCGCGCTGTCCGGTCTGTTCACCTGGCTTCCGGTCGTGCTAGTGCACGCGCTGCTTCGATGATGGCGCGCCACGCACGCCGGGCAGCAACGGCATTCATGCTGTGCGTGGCAACGGCCAGTCCGGCGACGGCCCAGCGCGTGTGCACGCAGTGGAAGGCACCTGCGCTGATGAAGGTCACGCAGTCCACCCCAGGCGGACTCGAGGTGGATTTCCAGCTGAAGCAGACCGGCTCGCAGTTGCTCGGATGGGCCCAGTACCAGACCACGCGCAAGACCGTCATCGGCAACGTGGTCGGCGACATCACCGGCGACGGCATCCACCTGCGCGTGCTGTGGACCTACAGCGGCGACCCGAGCATCGGCCGCTACACCGGGACCATCAAGGCGCGCATCGGCGGGATCGTCGGTGACACGCAGTACGGCGAGGTCTTCGCGGGCACGACCTACGACGAATACCGCAACCCGCCGGAGTACGTGTACTGGAACGCCTACCACTTCACCTGCCAGCTCGAGCCCTTGCCGCCGCCCGCGCCGCCACGCCCGACACTGGCGCTGGGCCGCGTTGGCCCCAGGTATTCGGGCCCGCCAGTACCGATCTGCGACGCCGCGCGTTCGGCCAGGGCACGAAATTCGCCCGCCGCCCCGGGGCTGGAGCGGCAGTGCCTGGCAAGCGGCGGCTCGATGTCGCCGCCGTTGGTGCAGGACACGCTCGAGTCCGCCACGCTCGATCGTTCAAGCCTCGAACTTGCCGCCAGGGCGGCCCAACCACCCTACGCGCCGGCCGCGCCGGAGGTCAGCGCGGCGCAGGTCGACCAGCTGGCCGCGACGGGCGCGGAGATCGCGCAGCAGGATCGGGATGTGGCCAGCGCGCGCCTGCGCGAGATCGACCCATCGTATGCGCGCGGTTTCGACATCGGCACCGGCTTGTTCGGCGATCCCGCGCTGGGGGCCGCCGGGAACACCGCGACCGGCCCGGGTTCGCTGGCCATCCGGGCGACGCTCGATGCGGCGGGCCAGCGTGGCTTCGACGCGTCGGTGGACTTCCATCTCGCACGCGGTTACCGCCGCTGACTCTCCCGAAGGAACACCAGATGCGCCATGCCGACAGCCCTCCAATCGGACCCCGACACGCACGTGCGCTGCGCAGCAGCTCCCTGGTCGCGATGGCCCTGCTGGCGGCCGGGTGCAGCAAGCCGGCAGCCGAATCGCAGGACAGCGCCGAGCGTACCTATGGCGAGGGCGTGCAGCCCAACGCCGCGGTCACCTACCAGCCGGACGTCATCCTGGTGGGCGACGGCGCGAAATCGATCCGCTCCGCCAGCGCCGACGGCCGGGTCTGGATCATCGACGGCCATGCGCCGCACGCGCAGGACCTGCGCCCGGGCAAGATCATGCTCGCCACCAGCCGTGCCGCCGGGCGGGTGATGAAGATCGAACCGCAGGGCGAAGACCTGGCGGTGACCCTGGGCCCGATGCAACTGGGCGACGTGCTGCGCGACGCGGACATCCGCTTCGATACGCCGTTCGATCCGTCCTCCCTGTCGATCCAGGCAGTTCCCGCCCTGCCCTACATGTATCGCGATTTCGCGGCCCCCGCCGGCTCGCCGCCCCCGCCGGTGCAGGTGGGGCTGGCGCCGCCCGCCGCTGCGGATCGGGCGGGCGAGTACCTGGTCCAGCTGCTGCCGATCCAGGTCGCTTCCGCGACCGCGGTTCCGATGGACAAGCTGCCGGCGGTTGGAAAGAGCGCGGGCAAGGTGTCGGTTGGCGACTGGGAAATGGAGTTGGCGGTGAAGACCGACAACCCCCTGGGCGCCAACGGCAGCGACAAGAGCAAGCAGCGGATCGCCCTGAAGATCCTGCGCAATTTCACCGGCCCGGGCAAGACCGGGCTGAAGGCAGGCATCGACGTGGTGGTGCACGTGAGCGACCTGCGGCTGAATTCGCACACCGTCTACCACGGTGGCGAGCTCGATCAACAAGCTTCGAGCATCTCCCTGCAAGGACTGGAAGGTGTCGACGTGGACATCAGCACCGGCATCGCCGAAGCCGTGGGCGACAACAAGAAGATCCGCATCGAGATCCCCCTCGAGTTTGCAAAACCCTGCCCCGCCTACGGCATCCCGCTCATGTGCCAGGTGAAATTCAAGTTCCTGATCGAAACCGCGCTCGGGGGAAAAAACGCGACGCTTTCCGCCGCGAGCAGGTTCAACATGAACGGCGCGTTGGGCGCGGAGGCTGGCAAGGCCATCGTCCCCAAGGCCAAGGAACGCGGGTCGATCGTCGATTCCATCAAGGGCGTGTCGCTTGGCGTCAGTGGCCTGGTTTTCACCTTCGAGACGCGTTTCATGACGGGGCTTGGCGTGCCCGCCTTCTTCACCGGCCCCTATGCCAAGTTCATCGCGGCAACCGGGGTCACTCACGCGTCGGCATTGAACATGGGCCTGATGCAGGACTGCCACGCCACCACCGTCAAGTTCGACGCCGGCGTGGGCTGGGGATTGCAGATGCCGATCCCCGAACTTCAAGCGCTGAAGAGCCTGCTGAAGGGAAAGAAATTCGAATCGGAGCCGTACGAAGTCTCGCAGACCTTCTACAACAACGACTCCTTCAGCCCCGACGTCCCCGCCTGCCACTTCTGATCCCAGTACCGTCCTGTTGCCAGGGCGATCACCGGCCGAGCCCGGCCAGCGACAGAATCAGGGTGGTGTCATCGAGCCGCCGCTGGCCAGGCATTGCCGCTCCAGGCCGGGCGCGGCCGGCGAGTTGCGCGCCTTGGCGCTGCGCGCGTAGTCGCAGATCGTCTTGTTTGGATCGCGGGGCGCCGCGGTGCCGACGCGGCCCAGGGCTTTCGCGGCGGGCTTGGCCGGCGTGAGTGCCTGCAATACCGCGCTGTCCGGACGCTGGTTGTCGACTTCGCTGGCCGCGTCCGACGGAAGGTTCGCACGGATGGCGTCGTGCCGGGCTTTCGCTGTCACTTCGTTGTAGCTGTCCGATGCCGCGTAGACCGAATGGGGGAACTGCCCGGTGCACCACGCCGCCGACGGGCTCCAGCCGCCGGCATTGCGCGCCCAGTGCGATTGCGCGAAGCGCGAACCGTCGGATTGCCGCACGGTCAGCGTGTTGTTGCCACCGTCGTTCCAGATCGCGGCGATGTCGGCCTTGCCATCGCCATTGAAGTCGCCCGACGCCCACTTTGCCTTGTCGATCCAGCCACCGTCCCGCTGGCTCCACTGGCTCCAGTGGCCGAAGTGGCTGCCGTCCGAGGGATAGACCGCGATGGACGTCGCGTCCGCGTCATGCCACACCGCCGCCAGGTCCAGGTGCCCGTCGCCGTTGTAGTCGCCGGCAAGCCAGACGGTGGTGGCGATCCAGCCGCCCGCATTGGTGGCCCAGTGCGCGGGCGCAAAGCCCGAGCCCGTGGATTGCCAGACAGTGAGTGTGTTGCTGCCGCCGTTGTCCCAGATGGCGGCAAGGTCCCACTTGCCATCGCCGTTGAAATCACCCGAGGTCCACTTGGTGTCGTCACCCCAGCCCCCACCGCGCACGGTCCACTGGACGGGTGCCTGGAACCGGCTGCCGTCGGACAGGTACACGGCGATCGACGTGAGGTCCTGGTCCTTCCACACACCCGCCATGTCCATGTGGCCGTCGCCGTTGAAATCGCCCGGCAGCCACACGGTGGAGTCGACCCAGGTTCCCGCGCGGATGGCCCAGTGCACGGCAGAAAATCCCCGGGCGGTGGATTGCCGGACGGTGAGCGTCGTGCTTCCGGCATCGTCCCAGGCGGCGAGGACATCGGTGTTGCCGTCGCCGGTGAAATCCGCAGCGGCCCACTTCGCGCTCGGGCTCCATCCGCCATTGCGCTTGCTGGCGTGGAAGGGCGCGGTGAAATGCGCGCCGTCGGAGGGAAACACGGCGATGGACGTCGCGTTGGCGTCGTCCCAGACCCCGGCCAGGTCGGCGATGCCCTTCGCGCCCGGCGCAGAGGTGCAGGTGTTGGCGCCGAACTGGGACACGAACGGCGCTTCCACGATGAGGCCCGTGGAGGCCGAAGCCACGGTCTTGCCCAGCTTGAGGCAATCGGCGCTGCTGCCGCTCCTGCAGGCCGAGGCGCTTTCCACGCCATCCGGCACGCCTCCCAGCGGCGTGCCCTGGGCGGCCTCCTTGCCCAGTGCGATGCAGGCGTCCTTCTTGCCATCGGCGCAGTCCTGGGCATTGCCGAAGAGACCGACGAACTTGCCGGCATTGATGCCGCTTGCCTCGGAGGCCGCGTCGCCGACGCGCATGCACGCCGCGAAATCATCGTTCGCGCATTTGGCCACGTCCTCGCCAAGCACCAGCTTGTCCGCGCCGGGGATGTCGAGCCCCGCGATGTTGGCGCCGTGCACGCCGAGCTTGGCGCAGGAGACGACATCGCCATCCAGGCACTGCGGCACCTGCGCCGCCACCTGGATCGCCTGGCCGACTTCGCCGGGGATTTCCAGCCCGGCCTGGGTCGAGACATCCAGCGCCAGCACCGCGCAGGCGTAGATCTGCCCGTACACGCAGGCGGCCGCAGCCACCGCTTCGCCGACGAACGGCGCAGCCGCGACGAGCCCCTGGCCGACTCCCGTCACGATATGGACGAACTGTTCGCCCAGGGTGTCGGGGTGGGAGCGGGGCTGGCAACCAATGATCCGCGTCCCGTCCGGGTTGTCGTGGGCGGCCGTATACGCGTCGCGGTCGGCGCAGTACTTCGTGATGCCCATGAAATCCAGGCAGACGTCCACGTCATCGTCGTGCGAAGCGCTGCCCCGCGACCATTCGCTGAAGGCCCGGGTGCAAAACCCCGCATTGGGAATCGCGGGATACAACACATCGTGGCAGGGCCCGGTGACCGCCCCGCGCGAATCGTGCACGCAGACACGCTCGGTATGGGCGGGCTTGTACACGTCCTTGAGCTCGGCCCGGGCTGGCGCGGACCAGGCCGCCAGCATCACCAGCATCGCCATCGGGAGCGCGAGGACCGCGCGCAGCCGCCGCAATCCCGCCTCGCGGCGAAGTTGTCCAAGAGCAAGCATCGACAATCCCCTGGCTTGGTCGGCCTGGCGTGATCGGCCTGGCGCGGTGGGGCTAGAGTGCTCCGTTCCGCGGCCGGGTGCAAAGCCATGGCGTGCGCCGTGCCGCACCGGTCATCCGCATCGGGGTCAGGGCCGCGGGTCGCGCCTGGCGGCGATCCGGCGCGCGCCGCGGCGCAGGGCCTGCAACATCCGCCATGCCAGGCTGCCGCGAACCAGGCCGACCGCACGCAGCGTTTCCTCGATCCTGGCCTGCGCGCCCTGCAGGTCGCGGTACAGGCGCTGGAGATGCCGGTCGCGGTTGCCCAGCAGCGCGCGCAGTTCCTGCAGGTCGCCCTCGGCCAGCACCATGCCCGGTGCGAAACGGTCCGGAAGCGGTGCATCCACGTAGACCGTCGAATGGGTCGCGGCGAGTTCTTCCCGGGGTCGGTCGGTCGAATAGAAGTACAGCGCGATCGACTTCCGCGACACGTCCTTCATGCCATCCGGCAGGCGGATGGGCGAGAACCCGTGCCAGCTCCACTCCGTGGTCTCGAAGATCACCGCGCGGTTGAACAGCGGCGACAACCGCACGACCTCGTCGTCGGCCGCACGGGGGTCTCGGTGCAGCTCGAGAGTGCCGCCCCAGTCGTCGTTCCAGCCATGGTTCAGATAGACGATCAGGTTCAGCCGGCGATGCGCATGCGTGACCGGGTGACGGTTGAAATCCACGTGCGCATCCAGGGCCTGGCCGTCGCGGTTCTCGTGCGTGCCGCCGCCGAGGTAGAGCGGATCGTAGAGCAGGTCGGCGATGCCGGTGATGCGCGACACCAGCGCGAGGAAACCCGGGATCCGCACCATGTCGTCGAGCGCGGCGTACGCAGGTCCGAGCGCGCGCAACGATTCGTGCACCGCCTTGTTGCCGACGACGCCGTCCTCGTTGAGCGCGCGCGCGCGCACGAACGGCGGAAACTCCGCCAGCAGCTGCCGCGCGAGCGTGGCCTCGAGGAAATCCTCGATCACCACGTGCCGGAACGGGGTCGCCGTCGCGAACCGCCGCGCGAGTTCGCTCGCCTCCGCATCCAGCCCATCCCGGAGCATCGCCACCCTCCATCATTCCCGCCGCCGATCATACCCGCGCGGTGCGGCCGTCACCGGAACGCCTTCGCTGCAACATCGCAACAACGAGATCGACCACGTGTGAAATATTTGCGCTGGCCGGGTTTGAATTGCGCCAGCGTTGTCCTGTTCGCAGCCGGCATCCTTGCACCACGCATCGATGCGAACCCATGAGGAACCGCCATGTCGCGCGCACCCAAGCAATCCCAACAACCGCCACCCTCGCTGGCAGCCGTGGACGAAAACGGAATGGCCATCGACACAGTGCACGCTGGTGACGCCCTGCTTGTCCGGGCGGTGGGCCTGCGCCCGTCGACGCTCTACTCCGTGCTCCTGCGCGACGAAGCCGGGGAGATCGCCAGCCAGTCGGTGATGAGCGATCGCCGTGGCTTCGTGCGCGATGCGGTGGTCTGGGCGCAACTGGGCATCGACGATCCGCGCGACCCAAAGCCGGTCGCGATCGACAAGATGCGGCGGCGCTGGCAGGGGCGGCAAATCGGGCTTGCGCTGCTCGACGCGAAGCGCAGGCCGGTGGCCGAGGCCCGGGTCACCGTCTCTTCCGCCGCCAGGCCCCTGGCCGTGGCCACCGATCGGCGCGGCCGCCTGCTCAACGGCTTCGAAGCGGGCGAGCACGACGCGCAACTGACCCTGCTCGATTTCGGGAAGGGCCGCGACCTGCGCATCTGGATGGTCGCGCGCCAGCACGAATGGCGGCCCGGCGACCGCATTCGCCCGGTCACGCTCGCCCGCGGCCGGCCTGCGGCGGTGGACGTGCGCACGGACGGCGAGGTCCAGCGCGTGGTGGTCGGCAAGGCGGCCCAGCTCGCGCCGGGCGCCTACGATTTCATCATCCGCGAACTGCGCTACGGCTACGAGGACGACGACCACTTCGTGCTGCGCCAGGACGATGTCCTCACCAGCCGCTGGTCGACCGGACTGGTGGTCCGCGAACAGTTCATGCCAAGCAAGGTCATCCGCGGCGGCTGCACCAACCTGCAGCAGATTGCCTGCCGGCGCACCCTGGGCGGCATGTGGCCCTACGTGCAGTTCAGCGATACCTTCCAGGTCGGCGAGGACATCTGGGGTACCCTGGATCCCAACGCGCTCGACCCGACGCACGCCGGCAAGGCCGCATCGATCTACATCGTGCCGCACAAGTCGGCGGCGCAATGGACGGCCGACAACAGCCTCAACCACCTGGCCGTGCTCGGCGGCAATGCCGCCACGCAGAAATGGGTCACCCAGACCTGGTGTGCCAATGCCAACCTGCACCTGCTGTGGCCAAGCGCCACCCAGGTGGGCGACTACGACGTGGTCGTGGATTTTGGCAACAACGCCACCACCCTGGCCGGTTTCGCGCAGGACGACCACTACGACATGCCCCTGGACATGATCGATGGCTACATCCTGCCCGGCTTCCGGGTCGTGCCCGATCCGGCGGTGGACACCGCGTTCGGGAACATCGGCGCGTTCTCCTACGACAGCTCCACCCAGGGCTCGCTCACCGTGTCCGGCTTCACCGTGCCCCTGAACGCCAACGTGCGCTTTCCGGCCGATGCGCCCGGGGCGACCTCGGCGGGCCAGGTCAGCGCGGCCCAGGCAAACTATCCCGTGGTTGTCCTGGTGCATGGCAACAGCAGCCACCTCGACAGCTACCAGGGCTACGACTACCTGCTGGACCATCTCGCGCGCAACGGCTTCATCGCCGCCAGCATCCACATGCAGCCAGGCCAGGCGGGCGAGGACCGGGCGCGCGTCCTGCAAGCCCACCTACCGATCCTGTTCGGCATGTTCGGCAGCCACGCCGCCAACAACATTGGCATCATGGGCCACAGCCGCGGCGGCGAAGCGGTAGTCATCGCCACCCGCCTGAACCAGCAGGAGGCCTGGGGCTGGAACATCAACGCGGTGGTTTCCCTCGCGCCCACCAACCAGTACACCTTCGAGAATTTCGGCGGCGCCTGGGCCAGGCCCTACCTGGTCATCTACGGTTCCCTCGACGGCGACCTGTGCGGCATCGACGACACCGGTTTCGAGCTGTACGACCACGCCAGCGGCATGAAGAAGAGCATGGCCTTCGTGTATCGGGCCTGCCACGACCGCTTCAACACCGCCTGGGGCGATGACGACCTGTATTTCGGCAACCTGACGCCGGGCGACCAGGCGGCCGTCATGAGCGCCACCGCGCACCAGGTGATCGCCAAGGGCTACATGACCGCGTTCTTCCGCCAGCACCTGCGCGCGGAAACCCAGTGGGAAGGCATCTTCCGCGGCGAATGGGTGCCGGCGTCGGTATCGGCCTCCGACGGCAACATGCGGATCTACATGCAGTACGAGGACACCAGCGTGCGCACGGTGGACGATTTCGAAGGCGCGCATACGCCGACCAGCTGGCAGGTGGGCAACATCGGCGCGGTGTCGCAGGTCGGCCTGCCGGCCGATCCCCAGGAAAATGACCTGCGCAGCATGGATGCCCAGTCGCCGCACCTGACGGCCGGCCTTGCCCTGCGCTGGGACAGCAACGGGGACTCGCTCCACTACGTGGTCCCCGCCGGCCAACGCGATGTCTCCGGCTTCCAGGCCCTGAGCTTCCGGGTCGGCCAGCGGGTCGGCAGCGGCTCGAATCCGGCGGGCCAACCGCAGGACTTCCGCCTGACGCTCATGGATGGCGGCGGGCATTCGCGCGCCATCCGCGTGTCCAAGCTCACCGAGATCCCGTTCCCCTACGTGCGCGGCTACGCCGCCCTGGTGATGTCGGCGATGCGCACCGTGCGGATTCCCCTGTCTGCGTACCACATCCACTGCTTCAACGTGGACCAGGTCGACCTGACCGACATCATCGCCCTGTCCTTCGAGTTCGACGAGAAGCCGACCGGCGAGATCGCGATCGACAGCGTCCAGTTCACGAACTAGGGAGCCACCATGGACATCAGCCAGGTCATCCGCCGTCCCGATCCGCGCAAGAGCGTGCAGGTGGAACTGCGCGAAGTCGTGCGCGACGTCGGCAACAAGCCCCACGTGTTCATCCGCGCGCGCCTGAGCGGTTGGCATTTCCCGGAGCGCGCGCCGGAGCCATTCGTCGTGATCGGCAAGGCGGTGTCGAGATTCGTGGTCATCGGGCCCGGTGGCGACACGGCGGACGCCTACTTCAACGTCAGGCCGGCCGCGGCGCGCGAAGTCAGTTTTGGCTACGGCAAGGCCATCAGCTGGGACTTCGAGGCCCACGTCGATGCACAGGCCCTGCCCAGGCTGGATCGCGCGCGCTTGCCCAAGGGCGTCATCGACCTGCGGCCGGCGCGGAACTGAGCAGGAAGCGCAGCGCGCGCTCGAAGGCTTGCCCGGTGCGGGCCGTCGGCACGGACGCTTCGAAATGCCCGGCGGCCGGGAGCGTCGAGATGACGGCGCGATCGCCGGCGCGGGTCGCGGCATCGACGTAGCGGCGCACCGACGCGGGGTCGACGATCGGATCGCGCTCGCCCTGGATGAAGTATTGCGGCGCGCCGAGCGGCAGGCGCTGCAGGGGCGACGTCTCCGCATAGCGTCGCGGGAATTGGCCCGGGCTGCCGCCAAGCAGCGGGTCGACCGCGGAGTTGCAGCTGTCCGGCGGCCCGATGCGATAGGTGGACAAGTCGGTGATGGCCGCCAGGCCGAGCACGCCGCGGATCGGCAGGGGATCGCGGCGGAACAGTTCGCTGTCCGCCGGCAAGCTGCCGCGACTGGCCAGCCAGAGTGCCAGCTGTCCGCCTGCGGAATGCCCGGCCGCGAAACTGCGCGACACATCGATCGGGTGCGTCCTGGCGACCTGGCGCAGGAAGTCGGCCGCCTGCGCCACGTCGAGGAAGGTTCCCGGCCAGCCGCCGCCCGCGTCGCCAAGCCTGCGATATTCGATCGTCCAGCTGGCGACGCCATGCTGCGCGAACCACGCGCCCAGCCGCGTGATGTACACGTAGTCGAAGGCCGACTGCCAACAGCCGCCATGGACCAGCACGACCACCGGGAACGGGCCCCTGCCGTGCGGGACGCGCAGCTCGCCGAACTGTTGCGCGCCCGGGCCATAGGCGATGCGTTCGCCGGCTGGCGGCAAGGGCATGCGCGCCAGTTCGGACCATGCAAGGGTCGGTGCCGGCGCGGCTGGGGGACGCGTTGCCTTGGCACCCGCGGAGCCCATCGCCAGGGCGATCGCCAGTCCGCATGCCGCCCATCGTCGTGCTGTCATTGCAGGAATGGGCCGGATGTCGCTGGAGGAAGGTCGCAGGCTAGCAAATGCCCGGCGCACGCGCTTCGACGCAATGCCATTCAGGTAATATCGGGGCCTGCAGCATCGCCAGCGCGGAGCGGCGGCGGCCATCGCCGGTCGCGGCGATGCGGCCCACGGGGAGGGCGCATGGATCTGGTGCAATCGCAACAGGGGGCGGTGAGGGTCCTGGCCGTATCCGGGCGCCTGGACATCGCGACCTCGGACATCTTTCGAGACGCCCTGCTGGCGCTGGTCGCCGACGGCGCCGGACGCAAGCTGGTGCTCGATCTCAGCGCCGTCAACTACATCTCCAGCGCCGGGCTGCGGGTGTTGATGATCGCGTCCAAGCAGGCGCGCGCGGCTGGCGTGGCCATCGCCATCGCGGGGCTGCAGCCGCTGGTGGCCGAGATCTTCCAGATCAGCCGCTTCGACACGCTGTTCCCCTGCCACCCGACGCTGGAGTCGGCGCTGGCCGACCGACCCGAGGCGCCTGCCGCGCAAGCGCGCACAGGCGGACGGGCCGCGGCGGACAGCGACGGCATCCGCGTGCGTTTCTGGGGCACGCGCGGATCCCTGCCGACCCCGCTGGGCCTGCCGCAGCTGCGCAGCAAGCTGGCGGCGGCCGTGCAGGCAGGCGCCGGCCTCAACCTGGACACGCCCGAAAAGGCGCGCGGCTTCGTCGACGCCCTGCCCTTCCACATCGGCGGCACCTACGGCGGCAACTCGGCCTGCCTCGAGCTGGGCGCCGACGATGACAACGTCGTGCTGCTCGACATGGGTTCCGGCGCGCGCCAGGCCGGGCACGATGCCCTGCGCCGGCTGGCGGGCCGGCCGGGCACCTTCCACATCTTCATGTCCCACCTGCACTGGGACCACATCATGGGCTTTCCCTTCTTCGTGCCGGCCTACATCCCCGGCCAGCGCATCCGCATCTACGGTTGCCACGAGCAGCTCGAACACGCCTTCCGCCGGCAGCAGGCCGAGCCCAGTTTCCCGGTCGACTTTTCCAAGATGGGCGCGAGCATCGAGTTCGTGCGGCTGGAACCCGGGCAAGTGCGCGAGGTCGCCGGCTATCGGGTGACGGGGATGCTGCAATTGCATGGCGGGGATTCCTACGGTTATCGCTTCGAGCGCAACGGCAAGGTGGTGGTGTATTCCACCGACGCCGAGCACAAGCCGGAGAACGCCGAAGACGTGCGCCATTTCGTGGAGCTGTTCCAGGACGCCGACCTGGTGGTCTTCGACGCAATGTATTCGCTGGCCGACAGCGTATCCATCCGCGAGGACTGGGGCCATTCGAGCAACGTGGTCGGCGTGGAACTGTGCCAGCAGGCGGGCGCCAGGCGCCTGGCGCTGTTCCACCACGAGCCGATGAACGACGACGCCGCGATCGACCGGCTCTGCCAGGACGCGCGACGCCTCGAGGAAATCACGCGGGTCGGCAAGGGCCTGGACATCGTGGCCGCCTACGACGGACTGGAAATCGACGCCTGACCCGTGCAGACCGCGCCCGGACCGCGACTGGAAGCAACCGCGATGCCGGGCTCCGGATGGTTGATGTTACCGCTGTGGAAGACCATGCCTTCGTAGTGCTGCCTGGATAGCGGTCCCGGTATCCGACAG
>JANXUD010000051.1 GCA_025352045.1 Gammaproteobacteria bacterium
TCAGGCTGCCGTTGCCCATGAAGCCGGACATGAAGTTGTCCTTCACGTCGACGCCGGTCGGTGCGTTCTTGGCGATGCCCGTCCAGCGCGCCTCGGTGTCGATGGAATCCTTCGGCAGCACCTCGAAGCCCTGCGCCTTCAGGTCGGCCTCGACGATGTCCTGCAGCTGCGCGGTGATGTCCTTCAGTACGGCGTCGTCCACGGACAGCTGCAGCGCCATGCTCTTGGACACGAAGCTGTTGGACACGTGCGCCTGCGCGGACGATTCGAACGCCACCGCGATTAGCGGCACCGCGACCTGCGTCGCGCCGGAGATGTTGCCGCCCATGCCCATCTGCGGCGAGGCCACCTGGCCAGGCACCGTGCCATCCGGTCCCACGGAGATCGTCTTCGGCCCGCCGAGCAGCGGATTGGCATGGGCCGTGAAGGCGAAGGCGGCGCTGAGCAGGACCAGGCGGGCGAAGGCAGGCTTCATGTGATCGATGTCCCCAGGGTGGAAAGGCCAGGCATCGAGGATAAGGCATCCCGTTGCCCGACGCCGCCCCGGCTTGACCTTGCAGGGCGCGCGCGGAACAATCGACGCGCGCCCCAATCGCCACCATGCGAGGGACGTTCCTCGCCCGATGCCCCGCATCGCGCGATCGTCAACGAGGGGTGCTGCGACGGAGCCTTCTCCGCCACGCTCGGTGCCGATGCCCGAATCAAGCGCGCCCTCCTGACTGGAGGTCTCGCCATGTACGTTTTTTCACATCCCGCCCGCTTCCGCCTCGCGCTGGCCACGTGCGAGGCCATTCCCGGCGTCTACCCCGACGACGCGCACCTGGTCGCCACGCTGCACAGCCTCGGCATCGAGGCGCTGCCCTGCGTCTGGACCGATGCAGGCGTCGACTGGGGCGGCTTCGACGCGGTGCTGATCCGCACGCCCTGGGATTACTTCCAGCGCCCGGCCGAGTGGAGCCAGTGGCTGGACCGGCTGCCGGTACCGACCATCAACGACGCGGCGCTGCTGCGCTGGAACGCCGACAAGCGCTACTTGCTCGAGTTGCAGGGACAGGGCGTGGCGATCATCCCGACGCGCATTGCCGAGGGCGCGGCGCTCTCGACCGTGCTCGGCGAACTCGATGGCCGCGACCTGGTCATCAAGCCGACCGTCAGCGGCGGCGCCTGGCACACGGTGCGTGGTGTGGCGGGCTCACCGACGTTCGACGCAGCCGTCGCGCAACTGCCGGCCGAGCTCACGTACATGATCCAGGACTTCATCCCGCAGATCGTCCACGACGGCGAGTGGTCGCTGCTGCTCTTCGACGGTGTCTTCAGCCATGCCGTGGTCAAGCGCCCGGCGCGAGGCGACTACCGCGTGCAGGGCCAGTTCGGCGGCAGCGTGAAAGCGGTCGATCCCTCGCCGGCGTTGATCGACACCGCCCACAACGCCCTGCGCGCCGCGGCCGCGCTCGGCCATCCCGACACGGCCTACGCGCGCGTGGACGGTGTGGTGGTGGACGGCCGCTTCCTGCTGATGGAGCTGGAGGTGATCGAGCCGGCGCTGTTCCTGGAAGGCCGGCCGGACGCGGCGGAGCGCTTTGCAGCCAACCTCCTCGCACGGCTGCGGCGCTTCAAGCCGCAGGGTGGAGCAGGGGAGGCTTCGGGCTGAGCGATCGCCGGATCGGGTCCGTCCTTCCAGCTCAATCGCGCTCCGCCGGCTGCTGATCCGGATTGCCGGAGTACCGCCACGCCACCGGCGCATGCTCCGGCAACGTGATTTCCGGCTTGCCCTTGGCCTTGAGCGCGGCGTTCACCGGCGGCAGGTCGTTGGCCTCGATGCGGCTGAACTCGCCCGCGATGTCGCCCAGCTCGCGATCCAGCGCGGCGGTGTAGTCGATCAGCGTGGCCGCGGGGCGGCCCTCGTAGCCGACCAGGCCGCCGTACAGGTCGTCCATGTGCTCGCGCAGGCGCAGCTCGCCGGTAATGGCGCCGCCTTCCTTGGTGGCGACGATCTTGCGGCGCACCGTGTCGGCCTTGTCGGACAGCGCAGCCAGCTGCGCGCGCAGGGGATCACCCGCAGGCAAGCCCTCCGCGGACTCCCTGGCGCCTTGGCGCACGGCCTGGATGCGCGCGACCAGGTCGCTCATGCGTCCGAACATGCCGTGCACCTTCATCGTCGCGTCGTACTGCAGCTGGCGGTCGGCGACGGTCCATGGCGCGCGCGGATCGAGGCCGACGTCGATCTTCGTCTCGTAGGTCTGCGTGCCCTTGGTCATGCGCACGGTGTACGTGCCCGGCACCACCCGCGGCCCGCGCGTCGCGCTGCCGGCCAGTTGCGCGGCCGGCGGCACCAGCGGCGGCTTCACCGCACCGGACCAGGCCACGCGGTTGATGCCGCGGCGCTTGCTCGCTGGCAGTTCCTCCACCAGCTTGCCCTGCGCATCCAGCACTTCGAGTTTCAGCTTGCCGAACAGGTGCCGCGACTTCTGGTAGTAGGTGATGGTGACATCGTCGCTGGCGCTTTGCCCGCTGTAGCCGGCATCGCCTTCCACCCAGCCGCCATTGGTGCTCAGCCGCTGCTGCTGCGGACGGGTGGGCAGGAACACGGCCTCGGACTGCAGCATCGCCGGCGTCAGCGCGCGCAGTGGAGTGAGGTCGTCGATGATCCAGATGCCACGGCCATGCGTGGCCAGCACCAGGTCGTGGTCGCGCGGCTGGATGGCGATGTCGCGCACCGCCACCGCCGGGAAATCGCCGCCCTTGAACTGCGCCCAGTGGCCGCCGTCGTCGTTGGAGATCCACAGGCCGAACTCGGTGCCGGCATAGAGCAGGCCGGGCTTGACCGGGTCGTTGCGCACCACGTGCGCATAGCCGCGCAGGCCCTTGGCTTGCGCGCCGTCCACCAGCGGCTGCCAGCTGGCGCCATAGTTGCTGGTCCTGTAGACCATCGGCGTCATGTCGCCAAGCGTGTGGCGATCGAAGGTCACGTAGGCGGTGCCGGCATCGAAGTGGCTGGCGTCGATGTAGGACACCCACGAGGCCGGCGGCACGTGCGCGCCGGCCGTGACGTTCTTCCAGCTCTTGCCGCCATCGCGCGTGACCTGCACGTTGCCGTCGTCGGTGCCGACCCAGATCACCTTGCCATCCCGCGGCGATTCGCTGATCGCGTAGATGGTGGTGTGGGTCTCGGCCGCCGAATTGTCCACGGTGACGCCGCCGGACTGTTCCTGCAGTTGCTTGGCGGGATCGTTGCTGGTGAGGTCGGGCGAGATGCGCTCCCAGGTCTGGCCATGGTCGCGGCTGCGGAACAGGAACTGCGCGCCGATGTAGAGCGTGCCCTTCTCGTTGGGCGACATGTGGATCGGGGTGTTCCAGTTCCAGCGCAGTTTCTCGCCGTAATTGGCGCGTGGCTGGATGTCGCGCGCCAGCAGGGTGCGGCGGTCGACGCGGCCGATGGTGCCGCCCTGCGCCTCGGCGTACAGGTAGTTGTTGTCGCTGGGGTCCGGGAACATCCAGAAACCGTCGCCGCCGAACATGTTCTCCCAGCGCTGGTTGGTGACGCCGCCCGGATAGGACGAGGCGCCGACCCAGGAACTGTTGTCCTGCAGGCCGCCGTACACGTGGTACGGGTCATCGTTGTCCACGCTCACGTGGTAGAACTGCGACACCGGCAGGTTGTTGGCCTTCCACCAGCGGTTGCCGGCGTCCTTGGACAGCCACAGGCCGCCGTCGTCGCCGGTGATCACCTTGGCCGGGTCGCGCGGATCGATCCACACGTCGTGGAAATCGCCATGCGCGCCGCCGCCCGCGTTGGAGAATGTCTTGCCGCCGTCCAGGCTCTGGATCAGCGAGCCGCCGGCCTTGAACAGGCGATCCGGATTGGTCGGGTCCACGATCAGGTTGGCAAAGTAGAACGGGCGCCAGACCATGGGCTGGCTGTCGTCGCGCCGGTCCCAGCTCCTGCCGCCATCGTCGGAGCGGAACAGCGCGCTCTTGGTCGACTCCACGAACGCATACACGACCTTGGAATTGGATGGCGCCACCGCCACCGCGATGCGGCCGTAGGGCTTGGCCGGCAGGCCCTTGCTGTTGGCTGGGGAGACCTCGCTCCAGTGGCTGCCGCCATCGTCCGAACGGTAAAGGCCGCTGCCCGAAGGTACGTCCGCGCTGTCGCCGCCGGAACGGAAGGTCCAGCCCTTGCGGCGGAAGTCCCACAGCGAGGCGAACACGGTGTCCGGATGGCTGGCATCCACGCTCATCGAGCCGCAGCCGGTGGAGCCATTGCCGCCCTTGAGCACCAGCGTCCAGCGCTTGCCGCCGTCGCTGCTGCGGTATACGCCGCGCTCGGCCGAGTCGCTCCACAGCTTGCCGGTGACGCAGGCCAGCACGTCGTTGCTGTTGCCCGGCCGAACGGCGATCCTGACGATGCGCTCGGACTGCGCCAGGCCCATGTTGGTCCAGGTTTCGCCGCCGTCGGTGGAGCGGTAGATGCCGTCGCCGATGGACACCGAGTTGCGCGTCCAGGCCTCGCCGGTGCCGACCCACACCGTGTTCGTGTCGTTCGGATCGATCGTGATCGCGCCAATGGATTGCACCGGCTGCTTGTCGAACTTTGGCCGGAAGGTGGTGGCGCCGTCGGTGGACTTCCACACGCCGCCGCTGGCCGCGCCCACGTACAGCACGACGTCGCCGTTTTTCTCGTGCGCGGCGGCCACTGCGGCGATGCGCCCGCTCATCGCGGCCGATCCGATGTTGCGGATGCCCAGGCCGGAGATCACGCCCTGGTCCAGTTGCACCGCCGGCGACGTCGCCGCCGGCGCGGGCGGTGCTGCGCCCGCAGTCGCCTGGGATGCGACCAGCAACGCGGCGCCGAACACGCGGCCCCGGCTCACTTGCCTGCTCCCGCGGGGGCGGCGCTGCCGCCGGGCAGGGCGAACCGCGACGGATCGATCTTCGGATTCAGGGTCATGGCGTCGATATGGTTGTTGCCGATTTCGAAGGGAAAGTAGATGCCATCGACCTTTTCGTACTCGCCGATATCGGTGGTGGACACATGCTCCTGTCCGCGCACCATGCGATGCGCGACGATCCGGATCACGAGGAACTGGTCCGGGTCCAGGAACACAACCCAGCTGTCGCCGTTCCTGAAGGTCACGCGCAACTTGTGCGCGTCGGTGCCGTCGATGTCCTCGGTGCCAAGGTAGTCCACCCGGCTGCCCTTGGCCTTGTAGTCCAGCAGCGGGCCGGCGATGTCGGCGGATTCGATCATTTCCTTGGCGTCGTCGGCGGTGAGCTTCTGCGGATCGCGCCGGCCTTCGAAGGGATTGATCGCCCAGGCCTGCTTGCCGTCCCAGGCTTCGACCGCGGTCAGGCCCTGCAAGCTGAATTCATCGCGCCATTGCCCGGGCGTGATCGCCCAGGACTCGGTCTTCGCATCCAGGCCGCCGCCGAGCCGCGCCTTGCCGACCACGTGCACGCTGGTGATGGCGCGCAGCTTGTCGGCGCCGCCGCGGGCTTCGAGGTTTTTCGCGACGAGGTCGTCGGCGGTGTAGGTGGCCGCGTGCAACGGACCACTGGCCAGCAGCGCGACCAGGCAAGGCAGGAGCAGTTTCATGCGTGGATCCCCCGGGGGCGCCACGGTGCGGCGCCGAAGCGCCACGCTAGCGCGGATCACGCCGGCTGGCGATAGCTCGTAAGTCATGCGCCGGGGTGCGGTTGGCCCGAGCGCCCGCAGTCGAGCCCCAGTTCGAGCAGGCGGCCCGGCAGGCGGTAGTACTGGCCTTCGCCCAGCTCGCTCTCGGCCACGGGGTCGCGGCGATCGCCCAGGTTGTGCCCTGACACGCGCAGCTCACAGCGCGCGAAGCGGAAGCCGAGCGAGGCGTCGATGACGGCGTAACCGGGCAGGAGGTTGTGGTTGCCCTTGTCGAGGTAGCGCCCGCCGACCCGGTTGACCAGCAGGCTGCCCTGCCAGCCCCGCGCCGGCGCGTAGGACAGGCCGAGGCCGCCGGTGTTGCGCGGCGACAACGCCAGGTGCCGGCCCCGAAACTGCTCCTGGCTGCCTTCCTCCAGTGCGACGTAGTCGCCGAAGCGCGCGTCGTGGTTGGCGTATTGGCCGGACAGCCGAAGGTCGGGCGCGAGCTGCCAGCCGGCCTCGACCTCGAAGCCCTTGAAATGCTCGTGGCCGGCGTTGGCCAGTCCCGGTTCGCCGTTGACGTCCTGCGCGACGACGAGGTTGTCGAAGTCCATCGAGAACATCGACAGGTCCCAGTCCAGGCGACCGCCGAAGTGCTGTCCCTTGACGCCGAGCTCGGCACTGCGCGCCCTTTCCGGCTCGAGGATGCGGGCCTCGGCCTCGGGCCCGAAATCCAGCGCCGCCGGCTTGAAGGGGTTGCGCAGGTCGCCGTACAGCGACACGCCGGCCTTGCCATCCCCCCACGCCCGCCAGCTCGCACCGAGGCTGCCGCTCAGGCGCGTGTGCGCCTGCTGCGCCCAGGCCGGCGGCGGACCGCCTTCGGGATCGTCGCCCTTGATGCCCTCGATCGTGTGGTTCAGGCGCAGGCCGGCGAGCACGTCGAGCCGGTCGCGCGGATGCCAGTCGGCCTGCAGGTACGCGCCCTGGAAGCTGCGCCAGTCCGCGCCGCTGGGTTCGTCAGCGGTGTCCTGCGGGCCGCTTGGCGGGCGGCCGCTGCCGTCGAGTTCGACCCGGTAGTCGAACAGGCGGTTGTCGTAGCGCGCGCGGCCGTACAGCCAGTCGAAGCCGAGGCTGACGTCGAGCGTGGGCGACGGGTGCAGCTCGAGATGGCTGTCGACGTAGACGTCGTCCATGCGCCGCTGCTGCTCGAAGCCTTCGGCGTTGTTCCCGGTCGCGGTGGCGTAGTCCCCGGACAGGAAGCCGCGGACGAAGTCGCCGTCGGTGCGGGTCAGCGAAAGCGTGGAGTTCCACTCGCCGAGCGCTGTCGCGTGCGTGTAGCGCGCGATCGCCTGGTAGCGGTCTTCGTCGAGCTTGGCGTTCGCGGGGTTGAAGTTGCCCCCGGCGGCGACCAGCGGGTCGAAGGCAGCGTTCACCGTCGGCAGGGGACTGCCGGGTGACTGGCGCGTGCGGCTGGCGTCGAAGTCGAAGCGCGCCTGGCCGCCGGCCACATCGGCGATGGCGCGATACAGAAGGCGGCCGCGCAGGAAGGAGCTGTCGTTGTCACTGCTGCCAACGCGCTCGGCTTCGAGCGCGAGCGACTGCGCGCCGCCGAGGTTGGCCGAGAACTGCACGCGCCCGCCGCCGTGGCTGGAGACCGCGACGCCCGCGCGCGCCGGCGCCTTGCCAGCGGCGTAGTGGATGACGTGGATGACGCCGACGAAGGAGGTGGCACCGTACATCACCGGCGCCGAGCCGCGCATCACCTCGATGCGCTCGACGTCGACCAGCGACAGCGTCGTGAGCTGCGGATTGAAGGCGCCACCGGCCGGGACCCCATCCACCACCAGCAGGAAGGCGTCGAACTCGCGCAGGCCCCACAGCGCCGGCACCGAGCCGGCGGGGCCGCCGTCGCCGCCCGGCGTGATTTCCACGCCGGCGACCAGCGCCAGCGCATCGCGCAGGTCGTGCGCCCCGTACGCGCGCATCTGGTCAGCGCTGATCACCGAGATCGAGGCCGGCACGGCGTCGACCGCTTCGGCCTCGCGCGTGGCGGTGACCTGCACGGTCTGGAAGGTCGGTACCTGCGCGTTGGCGGCGAAGCTGGCGCTGGCCAGGCATAGCGCCAGTGCGTTGCGTGCGTACATGTGGATTCCCCGTGGTTCCCGACGGCATTTTGCCTTGGGAAGTGCGGGTCCGCAGGGGCGGCGGGTGTGACCGTCGACCCTTGCGCGGCGGAGCAATCCGGTCCTGGAAATGGGAACGGGCCGCGTTGGCGGCCCGTTCCCCGGAGCGGTGGCGGCCGGACGGCCGCTCCTACATTGCAAATTACTTCTTGATGCCGGCCGCCTTGCGCAGCAGCTCGGCCTTGTCCGTCTTCTCCCAGGAGAACGCCGTCGCCTTTTCCTTCTTGCCATCCGCGCCCACGTACACCAGGTCCACCGGCGCGCGGCCAAAGTGGCCGTAGGACGCGGTCGGCTGGTAGATCGGGTGCAGCAGGTCGAGCATCTTGGTGATGCCGTAGGGGCGCAGGTCGAAGTGCGCGCGGATCAGCTTCTCGATCTGGTCGTCGCTGATCACGCCGGTGCCGAAGGTGGTGACGGAGATCGAGGTCGGCTCGGCCACGCCGATGGCGTACGACACCTGCACTTCGCAACGCCGGGCGATGCCGGCCGCGACCAGGTTCTTCGCCACGTAGCGCGCGGCGTACGCCGCGCTGCGGTCGACCTTGGACGGATCCTTGCCCGAGAACGCGCCGCCGCCGTGGCGGGCCATGCCGCCGTACGAATCGACGATGATCTTGCGCCCGGTCAGGCCGCAATCGCCCACGGGGCCGCCGATCACGAACTTGCCGGTAGGATTGATGTGCACCTTGTCCTTGGGCAGCGCGCTGAACCACTTCTTGGGCAGCACGGGCTTGAGGATGGTCTCGCGCACGGCCTCGACCAGGTCCTTGTGCTTGACGTCCGGGTCATGCTGCGTGGACAGCACCACGGCGTCGAGGCCGACGATGGTGTGGCCGTCCTCGGTGTAGCGCAGGGTCACCTGCGACTTGGCGTCCGGGCGCAGCCACTTGAGCTTGCCGGCCTTGCGCACCTTGGCCTGCTGCTCGACCAGGCGGTGCGAGTAATACAACGGGGCCGGCATGAACTCCGGCGCCTCGTCGCAGGCGAAGCCGAACATCAGGCCCTGGTCGCCAGCGCCCTGTTCCTCGGCCTTCTTGCGGACCACGCCCTGGTTGATGTCGGGCGACTGCTTGCCGAGCATGTTGATGATCGCGCAGGTGTGGCCGTCGAAGCCGACGTCGCTGTTGTCGTAGCCGATGTCGTTGATGACCTTGCGCGCGATCGCCTCGATGTCCACCCACGCCGAGGTGGTGACCTCGCCGGCGACGATCGCGGCGCCGGTCTTCACCATCGTTTCGCAGGCCACGCGCGCGCGCTTGTCCTGGGCCAGGATCGCGTCGAGCACGGCGTCCGAGATCTGGTCGGCGACCTTGTCCGGGTGGCCTTCGGAAACGGATTCGGAGGTGAAGAGGTAGCTGCTCATCGGAACGGCATATCCTTGTATTCGGATGAAGGGATGGAATCGGAGCCGGGCATCATACACGGACCCGGCATGGTGGACCACCGGTCCTTATCCGTCCGTTAAGCCAGGCGCCGGCCGGACCCCGCCTGGCGCGTCAGAAGCTGCGGCTGATGCCGACGCTGATCGCCGACTTGATGAGGTTCGAATTGTTGCCGCGCAAGGTCCGTCCGCCATCGGCGAACAGCGTGTAGTGCCCGTCGAGCCGGAAGTCCACGCCCAGGTGCGCCTCGGTGAAGCTGATGTTGCGGATGGTGTCGTGGTGGAACAGGACGTCTTCGATCAGCGCGCCGTTGGAATCAAACAGCGCCTCGGGGAAATCCAGGCCGCCGTAACTGCGCCGCTGCGTGAGTCCGGCGTGCGCCGACAGGCGCGGCGAGAAGAAGTAGCCCAGGTCGAGTTGCACGGTGCTGTGGTTCACCCGCACGCCGCCCTTCTTCTGCATGTAGGAATAGCTGGCGGTGCCGGTGAGGTAGGCATCGCGCCAGCTTCCGCGCAGGCGCCCGCCGGCGCTGATCCCGAGCTGCAGTTCCGATTGCTGCAGGCCCAGCGCCGACTCGCCGTAGTACTGGTAGTCGTGGGTCGGGAAGTGGTAGCTCCAGTACGGCGTCAGCAGCACCGGGGCGGCCAGCCAGCGGTAGCTCATGCCCACGCTCCAGTCCTTCCAGCCAGAGTGGAAGCTGCCATCGTCGATGAAATGCTGGCCGTGCGGATTGCTGAAGATGCGCGGGTCGTGGTCGGTGCCGCTGGCGCGGTTGCTGCCGAACGGCAGTCCGACGTTGAGCGCCCAGCGGTCGGCGAAGCCATAGGCCAGGTTGAGGTGCAGCGTCCGGTAGTCGACCTTGCCGAGGTTTTCCTTGTTGCCGGCCTCGTCGGTGCGCTGCTCGACACGCACCTGCAGGTAGTCGATCGAAACGGTCCCGTGGCCCCTGGCCGGCACCACCAGGTCCTGCGCCCGCGTGGCCGGGCTGATGGCAAGCAGGCCCAACAGGAGGCCGGCCGGGTAAACGGCCGCGGCCGCCTGCCGCGGGATCACGGGCTGACCACCAGCAGGGCCTCGGTCATTGGAGCTTGACCACCGCCTGGTTGATCACCTTCAGGTATTGCCCGAGGCTGGAGCCATCGAGCAGGAACAGCGGGAAGCGGCTCCGCAGTTCCGGCGCATTGCGTTGCTGGCGCGCCACGACCGGCAGCACCTGGGCCTTGCCGGCGCTGGACGTGACGGCATCCACCTGGGCGAAATCGGCGATCACGATCTCGTAGCGATTGGCCGACAGGGCCTCGGCCAGGGCATTCGGATCGGTCACGACCGTGACCCGATGGCCGGCCTGCTCGAGCCCCTTGTACAGCCTGGCGCGATCGGCCGCGTCGCCGCCCGAGGCGGCATCGTCGTACACGAGTACGGTGGCCGGACGCGGCGCCAGATAGCTCTGGTAGCGCATGCCCTGGCCCATGTTGAACTGGCCTTCGCCGCAGGCCAGGGCGCCCGTCGGAGCGGCTGCGAGCAGCGTGAAGGCGAGTGTCGCGATGCCGATGGTGGATTTCATGGTGTCTCCCTCAAGGTGACGGTGGACGATGTCGCGGGGATGCATGCTGCGCGGTCGGCGGGCCAGCATTGACTCCGGTACGGAAACCGCTTGCGCCGATTACCGGCCCCGGCTCCCCCGGGGCGGCGGGCATAGCGTGGACCGGTTCGACGGTGATGGCAAAGAGCAACATCGGGTTGAGGGAATGGATCTTGACCAACTTCACGCAGCGGATCGGGCGGCCCGGGAAGGGATTGGCCAGCCGGGGGTTGGCCAGGCCCGGGTCGGTATAGCCGGTGGCGACAAGGCCCGAATCGATCGCCAGGGCCATCGGAACGTCCTCGTCGCTGCCGGCGAAACCAGGCACGTCGATCTGTGCGCGTACCGGGACATCGGCTTGTCCCCCATCCGAGAATTGCAGTTGGAAGGTCGCCAGGGACGAGGAGGCAGGCTCCGGATTGGGCGTCGACACCTGCAGCAGCAGGTGGAATGCTGCGATCGGCAGGTTGGGCACGGGCAGGCAGGTGTCCTGGCGCCGGTTGGCGGCGCCTTCGAAATACTGGCCAGCGTCCACGGTGCCGATCTGCACCAGGCCGCGCAGGTCGTAGTCCACGCCGGCGATGCGCTGGATGCCGGCCGGGATCGGGCGCATCTGCGAGCGGATGTTGTAGAACGGGTTGCGCACAGCGTCCGGGCCGATGTTGTAGGCCGGGCCGAGGTCGACCAGCAGCGGCGAGGCCGTTGCCGCGCGCGGCGGGATCGACGGGCCCTGCGCGAGCGTGGGCGCGCCTTGGGGGACCCGCCCGGGCCACGCGCCAGAATCGCGGCGGCGCATCGCCAGGCGATCCGCCTTGCTGCCCACGCTGACTCCCCGGGTGCCGTCTCGACCCACGCCCGCCTGGGTCACCTGCGCGGCGATCTGCGCGACCGGGCGCGTATCGGCACCGATCGCCCAGCTCCGCCAATGGCCCTGCACCGTGCGCGCCAGCAGCCGGCTGCCGTCTGGCGCGAAGGCCAGTTGCACGATCACGTCGTTGGCGTCGCTGTCGCCCTGCAAGGGTGGGCCAAGCGCCACGCCGGTGCGGGCGTCGTGCAGTTGCACCTCGCGGCGGAAGGCGTGCGCGACGAGGGTGCCATCGTCGCTTGCGGCCAGCGTCGCGGTGGCGTCGCTGCGGGCGAGGCGGGGCAGGGGGGCCAGGGCGTCGTCGCCGTGGGCGAATTCGTCCTGGTCGCTGCCCGCGAGGAAGACGTTCGCCCCCGACGCGACCACGCCCAGCGGTTGCGCTGGCCCCGTCTCGCGTTGCGAAAGGATGCGATCGGCGACCGGGTCCCAGTGCAGGAGCAGGTTGTTGCCCAGGCGTGCGTCGGGCGCGCGCGTTGCCAGCAGGACGCTGCCATCGGCACTGAAATCCGCCCAGGCCACGGGTTGCGAATCGTCCTGCGGGAAGTCGCGGAGCAGCCGCAGGTCGGCGGTGGACAGCACCGTGGTGGCGCCGTGGACCGGCCCCACCGCCAGCAGCCGCGTGCCATCGGGGCTCAGGGCCAGGTGGCGCAGCGGCGCGGCCAAGCGTGCCTCGCCGGGCAGCCGCCGACCGGCGCGCATGTCGAAGGCCTGCAGGCGCTCCTCGAATCCCGCCGCACCGTTGCCGCTGAAGCTCAGCACGACGCGACTGCCGTCGGCGTTCGCCACCAGGCGCTCGGGGCTGGCGTCCAGGCGGATCGGTGGGTGGCGCAGGCGCAGGGTGCGGCTGTCGTACACACGCAGTTCCGGACCGACGGTGACCAGCAAGGCGTCGCCGCCGTCGATGAGTTCGGCGAAGCCCGGGGGCTGTGGGAGCGCGAGCCAGGGCGTGAGCGGCGCGCCGCCCGGCGCCACGATGCGCAGCTTGTCCCAGGCCACGTCCACCAGGCGCCTGCCGTCGAACCAGGTGCGTTCGGGAACCTGGCGCGCCGCCATCGCCGGTGCCGTGGGCCCGAGGGGAAGGCGCCACAGCCGCACCTCGCCATCCAGTCCCGCGCTGGCCAGCAGGCCAGAGGACAGCGACCAGCCGATTGCGTAGTCCTCCGCCTGCAGGTGGGCGACGGGACTGGCGCCAATGCGGAACGCCGACACGGCGCGCGGGCCTTGTTCCGGCAGGCGCCACAGCGCCGTCCTGCCCTTGCCCGCGGCGACCAGCAGGCGCTGCGCGTGGCTGATGCCGACCCGCTCTAGCGCGAAGTCGTGCTGCATCTGCCCGGCCGTCAGCGGATTGCCGGTCCCGACGTCGAACGCGTAGGCGGTACCGTCGCGGGTCGCGACCGCCAGCCACGCATCGTCTTCGCTGAACGCGACCCAGGTGACCTCGCGGCTGTGCGGTGTCGGCAGCAGCCGAGGCGCACCGCCATCGGGGTTGACCAGGAAGACGCGGCCCTCGAAGTCGCCCAGCGCCAGCCACCGGCCATTTCCGCTGCGCGCCCACGCCGAGATTCCCGCGCTGCCCGGCAGCGCCGTGACTTGCGGCTGCAGCAGCTCGGGAAAATGGTGGATGCGCAGGTTGATCATCGCGATATCGAGAAAGGCGGCATAACGCGCGTCGGGTCCCAGCAGCCAGGGGGTGAACTGACCGGTGCCCGGGATCAGCCCGGAACGCGGCGCCCACGGATCCACCTGCCAGAGTTGCGCCTGCTTCGAGCGGTTGCGCAGCATCGCGAAGTGGCCGTCCTCGCTGTAGGTGGCGTCGGCGAAATCCGCGAAGGACTTTGGCGGTTCCACCACCGCGGCGCGGTCGAGGTTGATGAGCCAGGTGTCGCCGTCATAGGGGTTCGCGAAGTTGCCCAGCCAGTCCATCGTCACGCGCAGGGCATGGTCGTCGACGAAGCGCAGCAAGCGCGGCACGCCCGGCTGGCCCATCGCGTCCACGCGCCCGTGCAGGCTGATCCGTCCCCGTTCCGCGAGGGTCGCGGCGTCGTACCAGCGCACGCTCTGGTCGCTCAAGCCGATCGCAAGCAGGCTGCCGTCGGGGCTCAGCGCCACCGCCAGCGGGCTGGCATCGGCGATCACCATGCGATCCACCAGCACCGGCGCCTGGCCGAGCAGCATGCCGATCCGGCGCCGCTCGAGCGCCGCCTGCGCGGGTTTGCCCGCCCGCTCCTGCTCCTGGATGTTGGCAAGCAGGCGGGGCAGCGCCTCGAAGCCGTCACCGCCGCGTTCCAGGCGCAGCGCTTCCTCGCGCCGGCTCTCCCAGAGCAATGCGCTCGATGCGGCGGCATTGCGCTCGGCGCGCTTCCACTGCAGGGACGTGGCGGCGAAACCAAACACCAGCGAGAAGAACAGCAAGGCCACCAGCGCGGTCAGCTTCGGCTCGCGCCGCGCCAGTTGCAGCACCCGCTGCCCCGAATTGAGCGGCCGCGCCACCACCTCGCGGCCCTCGAGGAAGCGGCTCAGGTCGTCGGCCAGGGCACGCGCGCTGCGATAGCGGGCGGCGGGATCCTTGGCCAGGCACTTAAGGCAGATCGCGTCGAGGTCGGCCGGCACCTTCGGATCGAGCGTGCGTGGCGCGCTGGCCTCGACCGTGACCACGCGCAGCAGGGTTTCCTGCGGCGTGGCTGCGTGGAAGGGCGGGCGGCCGGTTAGGCATTCGTACAGGATCGCGCCGAGGCCGTAGATGTCGGTGGCCGGCGACAGCGCGCGCGATTGCGCCTGTGCCTGCTCGGGCGACATGTAGCTGGGCGTGCCGGACACCTCGTGGCTGTCCAGCGACAGCACCTCGTCGAAGCGCCGCGCCAGGCCGAAGTCCGCCACATGCGGCTCGCCGTCGCCATCGATCAGCACGTTGCCGGGCTTGAGGTCCAGGTGCAGCACGTCCAGCCGGTGCGCGTAGTCCACCGCCTCGGCGATGGTGCGCAGAAGGCGCGCTGCCTCCGCCGGCGGCAGCTTGCCGCGGCGCGAGAGCAGGTTGGCCAGCGAACCGCCGTCCACCAGGCGCATGGAGAAGAAGTTGAGGTCCTCGTGCACCCCGGTTTCGTAGATTGCGACGATATTGGGGTGCTGCATCCGCGCCGCGGCCTGGGCCTCGTGCTGGAAGCGCTCGACGAATTGCGCCGAGGCCCAGGGACCGGCCGACAGCAGCTTCACCGCCACGTCGCGGTCCAGGCAGGCCTGGCGTGCGCGATAGACCACGCCCATGCCGCCCTGGCCGATCAGCTCGAGCAGTTCGTAGTCGCCGAATTCGCGCTGGCGCGGATCGGTGAGATCGATCTCCAGCGACTCGGCCGACAGGAACGCCAGGTGCGATGGCGCGCCGGTTTCGGCACGGCGCGGCGAGCGGCTGCCGAAGGCCAGGCGCGCAAGCGCGGGGTCGAGCCAGTCCTGGCCGTCACCGGTGGCGACGGTGTCGTGTGACCTCGGGTCCTGGGCGCTCACCGCCCGGTGCCGGACAGCGCGTCCTGCAGCGCGCGGCGTTCGGCCTCGAGTTCGGCGGAATTGAGCACGGTGTCGCCGAGTGCGTTGTCCACCAGTTCCCGGAAGCGCTCGCGCAGTCGCTTCATCGCGGTGACGATGGACAGCGGACGCACGCCGAAGCGGGTCGCGAGTAGTTCGAACTCGCCGGGCACCGGTTCGCTGGTGAGGTAGCGTTCCATCGCCTCGTACATCGACAGCCGGCCGGCATCGCGCGCCTCGCCGCGCAGGCGGTCGCGCGCCTGCGCGATCACTTCCAGCGCGAATCCGCGGCGCAGGGCCTGCTCGGGCGAACCGGCGAAGGCGCTTTCGCTGCGTTGCCGCGCTTCCATCTCGTCCACGCCCAGGGGCGGCAGCGGCGCGCCCACGCCGGGCTGCGCCAGCCCCTGGGCGAGGAAGCGCTGCAACTCGGCCACCAGGAACTCGCGGAAGCGTCCGAACTGCGACGGCTGCGCGCCGCCGGGTCCGCCGTGCAGCAGTCGTTCGAAGAAGGCGCGAGTGAGTTCCTGCGCCGCGCCCGGCGCATGCCCGCAGCGGCGCAGGTAGGAATACACCGGATACCAGTTGTGCAGGCACAGTTCGAGCAGGGGACGGTCGGCGCCCGGTTCGCCGTCATGCAGCGCCGCGACCAGCGTCCACCGGGTGTTGGCGAACGGTCCCGCAGCCTGCGCAGGTTCGCCGCTGGCCGCTTGCACGTCGCGCAGGGAATTTCCGCTCACGACAGCGACCTGAAGGCCGAGCGCAGGCTGCCCAGCTCATTGTCCAGGTCGCCCTGGGTGGTGACGGTTTGCAGCACTTCCTCGCGCACCAGCTCGCGCAGTCGCTGGCGAAGGCGGTGCACCGCCACCGCCAGCGTGTTCACGCGCATCTGCAGCTTTTCGGCCAGGGCGGGATAGTCGGCGGTGTCCGGTGGCTCGAGCAGGAAGCCCGACAACTGCCCGTAGAGCGCCGACTTGCCGGCGGCCGTGGTTTCCTCGCGCAGGCGCTGCATGGCCTGGTGGACGAGCGTGTGCATCCATGCGCGCGTGAAGGCCTGCTCGGGCGATTCCGACGGCGGGGACGCGAAGTCCGCGCCCTCGTCGGACAGCGGCACCCGCTGCCACTGGCCGCCGCGCTTGCCGGCACGCTCGCGGTCCGAAGCGTCGATCAGGAAGCGCCGCAGCGCCGTCAGCAGGAAGGCGCGGAAGCTGCCGCGCTCCGGGTCGGCGCGCAGGTCCCAGCGTTGCTCGAGCAGGCGCGCGAAGAATTCCTGCGCCAGGTCCTCCGCATCCGGCGCCGCGCCCGGGTGCCGGCGGATGTAGGCCAGCACCGGTTGCCGGTAGACGCGGCAGATCTCCTCGAGCGCGCCACGGCTATCCCCGGGCCCGTGGCGGGCGTCGAAGATCAGGCTCCAGCGGGTGGTAGCGAAGCGCGTCATGCCCTCGGGTGAACGTCGCAGCCCCGCGACACCGGTCAGGCCGGTGT